>NZ_MPOB01000003.1:0-300000 GCF_002148795.1 Oceanibaculum nanhaiense
TGCGTCTTTTGTGATGTGCCCGTTTGGCCAACGCATGGATAGATAGGGGTTCCCGCTAGGGGAAGGTCAAGCCCTGCCGGAACCAACCCCGTCCGAGCCCAGGAATGACCGCTCGCGAGTTTCCACTCGAGCACCCACAGCGACTCCACACGGGCCGCTAAGTTATTGAAATATATAGGGTAAAAAGCGTTGGCGTCCCCACGGGGATTCGAACCCCGGTTGCCGCCGTGAGAGGGCGGTGTCCTAGGCCTCTAGACGATGGGGACCGCGAGGCAAGGCGCACTTGATAGCGAAAGCTTCCGCACGGTTCAAGCGATTTCGTCGGGCTTTTCCGATTGATCGCCGGATTTATCCCTCTGGCTCTGCTGGCCTGCGCCAGCACCCTACTTCGCTGCCGAACGCGCGGCGTGGGCGGCGGCGTGCTCCACGAAGTTGCGGGCCGTCGCCTCCGCCGTGTTGAAGGCGGTCACCAGCCGGATGCTGGGCGTCTCGGCACTGCCCCAGCGATAGAAGGCGAAGCCGTCGGCCAGCAGCCCGTCGATGACCGCCGCCGGCAGGCGCGCGAAGATCTCGTTGCCCTCGACCGGATGGTCCAGCTCCACCCCCGGCACGCCGGCCAGCCCCTCGGCGATCAGGGCGGCCATGCGGTTGGCGTGGCGCGCGTTCTTCAGCCACAGATCGCCCTCCAGATAGGCGTCGAGCTGGGAAGAGAGGAAACGCATCTTGGAGAACAGATGCCCGCCGCGCTTGCGCCGGAAGGCGAAGTCGCGGGCGAGGTCCCTGTCGAAGAACACCACGGCCTCGGCGGCCAGCGCGCCATTCTTGGTGGCGCCGAAACTCAGCACATCGACACCTGCCTTCCAGGTGAGTTCCGCCGGAGAGCAGTTCTGCGCCACCAGCGCATTGGCGAAGCGCGACCCGTCCATGTGCAGCTTCAGGCCGTATTTCCGGCTGATTTCGCCGATGGCAGCCACCTCGTCCGGGCTGTAACGCGTGCCGGCCTCGGTCAGGTTGGTGAGGCTGACGCAGGCCGGCTGCACATGATGCACCGTACCGATGCCGGCATTGCCGAGCCGGCGGTCGAGTTCTGCCGCGTCAATCCGGCCGTGCGGCCCATCGACATGCACCAGCTTGGCTCCCCCCGAGAAGAATTCCGGGGCGCCGCACTCATCCTCCTCGATATGCGCATTGGGGTGGCAATAGATCGCCCCCCAGGACGGAGTCAGGCAGGAGATCGCCAGCGCGTTCGCTGCCGTACCGGTGGCGACCGGGAAGGCCGTGACCTCTTTCTCGAAGATCGCCGACAGTTTCTCCTGCACCTTCGCGGTCAGCGGGTCGTTGCCATAGGAAGTGACGCTGCCTTCGGCCGCGCCGGTCAGTGCCGCCAGGATTTCCGGCGAGGCGCCCGTCACATTGTCGCTGCTGAAATTCATCGGTCCCTACCCTTATTGCGCCGGCCCTCACTGCGCCGGCCCTCACTGCGCCGGTTCGAGCAGGAAGGAGCCAAGCACGCGGCCGCCGGCCATGTCGAGCACCATCAGCACATCCCTGCCGCCCTCGCCCGCCATGTGCAGGACCAGCCGGTTCCCGGCCGGCACGATCTGCTGCAGCCGCGCGCCCGATGGCAGCGGCACCGTCGCCGGATCGAAACTGGCCAGCGGTGCCCCCGGCACAAGTGGCATCGCGATGGCAGGCTCCGGCTCGGACGCACCGCCCAGGCGCTTCGCGATGGTCACGCCGATCACCGCCACTCCGACGACAATCATGACACCCATCACCACGACGGCTATGTTCAAGGCTTTCATCGGCTTGGCCCCAATCTTCTCTCGGTCAGGCTTGCGAGACTCCGACGACCGGGATAGGCATTCGCCCCGCATGACGCAACCGAAATCCGATCTCCCGGCCGTTTCCCCCGACCGCCGTACCGTCGCCGTCGAAACGGGCGAAGCCGGCGAACGGCTGGACCGGTTCCTGGCCGCAAGGCTGGGCGATCTGTCGCGCAGCCGGGTGAAGGCGCTGATCGAGCAGGGCATGGTTGCTGAGTCAGAGGGACCAGCCACCGATCCGTCGCAGAAGGTGAAGCCCGGCCAGTGCTTCACCGTGACGCTGCCGCCGCCGGAAGCGGCCACGCCCGGCGCGCAGGATATCCCGCTTACCGTGGTCTATGAGGATGATGATCTGATCGTCATCGACAAGCCCGCCGGCATGGTGGTTCACCCTGCCCCCGGCAACCCTGATTCGACACTGGTGAACGCGCTGCTTGGGCATTGCGGCGATACGCTAAGCGGCATTGGCGGGGTGAAGCGCCCTGGTATCGTGCACCGCATCGACAAGGATACCAGCGGCCTGCTGGTGGCCGCCAAGAACGATCTCGCCCATGCCTCGCTGACCGGGCAATTCGCCGCTCATTCCATCGACCGCGCCTATCTGGCGCTGGTCTGGGGCGTGCCGATGCCTCCCGCCGGCGAGATTGCCGGCAATATCGGACGCAGCAACCGCGACCGCAAGAAGATGGCCGTGGTCGGCACCAGCGGGAAGCACGCGCTGACGCGCTACCGCACGCTGGGACGATATGGGGCGCTGGTCAGCCTGGTCGAATGCCGGCTGGAAACCGGCCGCACTCACCAGATCCGCGTCCATATGGCATCCATTGGCCACCCGCTGGTCGGCGACGCCCCCTATGGCGGCCGGCGTAATCGCAGCCCGGCCAATAAGAACACGGGCAGTAACGATCCCGTGAAGGCTGCGCTGTCAGGCTTCACGCGCCAGGCCCTGCATGCGCGCGAACTCGGGTTCCAGCATCCGCGGACCGGAAAAAGAATGTTGTTTCAGAGTGCCTTACCAGCGGATATGGCGGAAATACTCGCGCTGCTCGGCCTCTCCCTCCCGGCTGGAAATTAATTGTTTCCCCCGGCCACATTTATGCCATCGGCCATATGGTATATTTGGAAGCAATACCGATATCCCTAGGCCCGGTCGATACACCGGATCGGGGATCTTCTTGGAGGGAGTTTAAACAATGGCAGCTGCGATCCCGTCGATTTCGGTCGTCAGCCCCGAAGGCAATCTGTCGCGCTACTTGCAGGACATCCGCAAGTTCCCGATGCTCACCCCAGAAAGCGAGTTCATGCTCGCCAAGCGCTGGACCGAGCATCAGGACGTCGATGCCGCGCACCAGATGGTGACCAGCCATCTGCGCCTTGTGGCGAAGATCGCCATGGGCTATCGCGGCTATGGCCTGCCGGTCGCCGAGCTGATCTCGGAAGGCAATCTCGGCCTGATGCACGCGGTGAAGCGTTTCGACCCGGACCGGGGCTTCCGCCTCGCCACCTACGCCATGTGGTGGATTCGCGCCGCGATACAAGAATACATCCTGCATTCCTGGTCGCTGGTGAAAATCGGCACCACGGCGGCGCAGAAGAAGCTGTTCTTCAACCTGCGCAAGCTGAAGGGCAAGCTGAACGCCATCGATGAGGGCGACCTCAGCCCGGAGAATGTCACCAAGATCGCCACCGCGCTGGAAGTGCCGGAGCAGGATGTGGTGAACATGAACCGCCGGCTCGCCAGCCCGGACCATTCGCTGAATGCGCCGCTGCGTGTGGATGGCGATGGCGAGTGGCAGGACTGGCTGGTCGATGATTCGGAGACCCAAGAGACGATGCTGGCGGAGCATCAGGAAGTCAGCCGCCGGCGCAAGCTGCTGACCCAGTCGATGAAGGTGCTGAACGAGCGTGAGCGCAACATCCTGACGCAGCGCCGGTTGAGCGAGGATCCGATGACCCTGGAGGATCTGAGCCAGGAATATGGCATCAGCCGCGAGCGTGTCCGGCAGATCGAGGTGCGCGCCTTCGAGAAGCTGCAGAAGGCGATGAAGAACGCCGCGATCGAGGAGAAGCTGGCGCACTGACCCGCCAGCCCCACTCCCTGTCGCGCAAACGAAAAGCCCCCGGAAACGGGGGCTTTTTTTGTCTCGAAAGATCACACCGGGTTTCAGCTCTTGGCCTGCTCGCCGTCGGGTTCCCCCTCCTCCGGCTTGGCAAGCGCGGCGGGCTTGTCGCCCGCCGGCTCGGCGCTGGCGCTGCGGGTAATGCTGTCGCCCCATTCCGACACCAGATCCTTCTGGTATTCACGCAGCTTCTGGATTCGCCGGTCGAGCTGGAAGCGCAGATAGGCGGCAACGACATGTGGCGCCGCATAATAGATGATCCAGCCGACGGACGCGGCGGCATACATCACCATCCAGGAGACCGGATCGCCGACGATCCGCCAGGCCATCGCGAAGCTGTGCTCCTGCGTCCACAATTGCAGCATGAAGGGCAGGACACCGCAGAAATTCATGCAGCCAACCGAGAAGGCGGCATATTTCTCGCGCCGCCCATCGACAATATAGGCGACCAGCGTCGGCATCATCCCGACCGCCGCGACGACCATCGTCGGCAATACCGCCAGCCCCAGCCCCAGAACCACGACCAGCATCAGCAGCTTCCAGCCGCCCCGGCTTTGCTGCTTGTTCTTGCCCCCTGGGCCGCCGGGCCGCCGACCGCCACCGCCACCGCCGGGTGGCGCCTTGGCTTTCGCCTTCGTCTTCGCCTTGTCGCTCATGATCCCGGTGCCAATCGCATTACATTCGTCATACCAGATAAAAGGCCAGAATCGCGAAAGACGCCAGGCCGCCAATGACGCCACTGGCCACAGCCGACACCTGCTCGCCCAGCACTCTGGCTGTATATTCCATATAATTCGCCTCGTTTTGCAGAGTCTTCACCTGCATGTCGGCCCGCCCGAAGCTCGCAATCGCCGCCCGGTACCCCTGTTCGTCCTTGGTGCGGGCCTGCGTATCCTCCACCAGGACCATCATCTTGCCAATGATGCCCGATTTCGCCGCCACCTCCAACTCGCTCAACATCTGCTTGCGGCGTTTCAAATTGTGAAACTGGCTCAGCACCGGGCGAAGATGGATTTCCAGCCAGCGGCACAGGTTCGGCAAGGCGCCGTTGCTCGACAAGCCCTGCACGAACGCCATCAGCCGGACCTGCGCCACGATGCGCGCAAAACCGTCCGAATCGTCGGCCAACGGCCGCACCCAGCGGTCCGTCACCTGCCGGCAGCGCGCGGCGATAAAGGCCGCCGTATGCCGGTCCAGCGGCTCGTTGGAGGGCAGCCTTTCAGAGACCGCCGCCTCCATCGCCGGCAGCAGATCCTCGTAATTCACGATCATCCGGCTTTCGATCAGCGGGCTGAGGCAATGAAACGAGGCGCTCAGCTCGTAAATCACCCGCTCATAACCGAAGCCCGGGCCGGTCTGCGCCATCATCGTCGCCATGCGCTCCAGCAGGCTTTGTTGCCGGGCCAGATCGCTGCGCTGGGCAGTATTCGTGGAAAACCAGGTGGACGGAACCTTCGCCGCCAGCAATTCGCCCAGCTTCTGCCGCTGCGCCTGATTGCCGGCACTGGCCGGCACCATATAGGCGATGCCGTCCGGATTGACGCTGATCCCCTTGAAGCTGATCGGCGATGACGGAAACAGCACCATGCAGGCCCGCGACAAGGCCTTGGCATCCGCCGGTTCCGGCCCGGTGCCACCGACGATGCCGTGCAGTGACTTGGCCATCTCTTCGACATGCAGGCTGCGGCGCAGCCAATTGTCGAAGGCGGGGTTGCGCACCATCTGCGCGCCGCTTTCCCAGTCCAGGGACAGCCGGAAGGCTGCCGACTGGCTGGTCACGCATTCCGCCTTGCCAATGGTGATCGCGCGGGCGGCCTTTGGCGGCAGCTTGCCGCGCAGCGTCTTGCGGTGCCGGCCGGCAAGCCAGTGTTCCAGGTCGGTAATGCCCCAGCGGTCGCGCGGATCGTCATTCAGCAGCCCGCGCAGCATTTCCACGATGGGAAGCGACAGGGTATAGCGGCTGGCCAGCGCGGAGAACGAGCCCAGCTCCATCTTCAGATGCAGCAGGTCGTTGCCGCCCCCCTCCGCTTCGGGTTTCTTGCCCAGCAGCAGGCACAGGATGGTGGCACCCAGCGCGTAGTAATCGTCTGTATGCTCACCATCGCCGCGGCCCAGCGGATCGGCCATGGCGCTCTCGATCGGTTCCAGAAAGTCAGGCTGGTCGGCCGCAGGCGGCGCCGAGAAGCACTCGCCCAGCACCAGCCCCCTATTGTCGCCGGAATGAAACAGGTTGGAGGGCCGGATGGCGCGGTGCGTGACGTTGCGCACCTGCAACTCCTTCAGCACCGGCAATATGCGTGGCAGTATCTGCCGCTCGATCGCCTCTTCCGGAAACGGCTTGAAGGGCGCATCGCCGCCTGGCGACAGCCGTGCGCCCGCCGGCCGCTCATAGATCAGGCACATCTGCCGATGGGCATCGCCGCGCCGGCCGGTCTGCCCGGAATCCAGCAGCGTCAGCAGGCCCGGCAGGCGGCAGTCGCGCATCTCCTCCATCGCCGACAACCGCACCGGCAGCCGGCGGTCCAGCAGCAGCCCCATCAGGGGAAGCGGCCGGTCACCCTGGCTATCGATCACCGAATAGGCTTTGGCGCGCGGTGAATCGAAGGCCGGCAGGGGATCGTCCATGACGATCTCGTACCGCCCCTTCAGCGTCAGCTTGCCGTTTGCCGCCGCCTCGGCCATCCGCCTACCTCATCAGCCAGTCGATAATCGTTATTATGCTAGCACCTATGGGGCGATCTCCAC
This sequence comes from Oceanibaculum nanhaiense, assembly GCF_002148795.1. Lineage (NCBI taxonomy): Bacteria > Pseudomonadati > Pseudomonadota > Alphaproteobacteria > Rhodospirillales > Oceanibaculaceae > Oceanibaculum > Oceanibaculum nanhaiense. The sequence continues at coordinate 6,692 of NZ_MPOB01000003.1, forward strand.
GAGAAAACTTCACATTGCTTTCCAAGCAAAAACCGAATGGCGGAAACGGCTTTAATCTGCAAAGGGGTCTTTCATCAGAATGGTGTCATCGCGATCCGGGCTGGTGGACAGCAGCGCCACCGGCGCCTCGATCAGCTCTTCAATACGGCGGATATATTTGATCGCGGTAGCCGGCAGATCCTTGTAGCTGCGGGCGCCTTGGGTGCTGTCCTGCCAGCCTTCGAAGGTCTCGTAGATCGGCTCGACCTTGGCCTGCAATTCCTTGCCGGCCGGAAAGTGATCATATTCCTTGCCATCATGGCGATAGCCGATGCAGACCTTGATCTCATCCAGCCCATCCAGCACGTCCAGCTTGGTCAGCGCGATGCCGTCGATGCCGCCGACCTTCACCGCCTGACGCACCATCACCGCGTCGAACCAGCCGCAGCGCCGCTTGCGCCCGGTGACCGTGCCGAATTCGCGGCCACGCTCGCCCAGGCGCTGGCCGATCTCGTTCTCCTGCTCGGTCGGGAACGGACCGGAACCGACGCGCGTCGTGTAGGCCTTGGTGATGCCCAGCACATAGCCGACTTGGCTCGGCCCGATACCCGCACCGCTGGACGCCTGCCCCGCCACCGTGTTGGAGGAGGTGACATAGGGATAGGTGCCATGATCGATATCCAGCATGGTGCCCTGCGCGCCTTCCAGCAGCACCCGCTTGCTCTGCTTGCGGGCTTCCTCCAGATGGCGCCAGACGCTGTGCGCATAGGGCAGCAGCTTCGGCGCCACCTCCTGCAAGGCGGCCAGCAGGGCGGCGGCGTCGATCTCCTCCACGCCAAGGCCACGCAGGAAAGCATTGTGGTGGGCGACCAGGTCATCGACCTTCTCGGCCAGCGTCTCCGGCTCGGCCAGATCGCAGACGCGGATGGCGCGGCGGCCGACCTTGTCCTCGTAGGCCGGGCCGATGCCGCGTCCGGTGGTGCCGATCTTGCGCACGCCCTTGGCCTCTTCGCGCGCCTGGTCGATGCGCTGGTGCAGCGGCAGGATCAGCGCCGCATTGTCGGCGACCAGCAGGGTTTCGGGGGTGATGTTCAGCCCCTGGGCGCGCACCGTCTCGATCTCGCGCAGCAATGCCCAGGGATCGACCACCACGCCATTGCCGATGATTGACAGCTTGCCGCGCACCACGCCCGACGGCAGCAGGCTGAGCTTGTAGGTCTGGCTGCCGCAGACAATGGTATGGCCGGCATTGTGGCCGCCCTGGAAGCGCACCACCACATCGGCGCGCTCGGAGAGCCAATCGACAATCTTGCCCTTACCTTCATCGCCCCACTGGGCGCCGATGACCGTAACGTTGGACATGCTGCTTACTCGCGGTTTCGTGCGTTACTGAAGATAGTCTGTAGCGTGATATGCCTATGACGCGACAGGCGAAACGGTTTCATTCTGCAGCCAGTGGCCGCAGCCCAGCCGCCGCGCCTCCGCCTGACTGTCGGCCACCGGTTCCAGACCGGTCACGATTGTCCAGCCTTCCCCGGCCAGACGCACGGCGGTGGCGCGCGGCGTACCGTAGGGCAGGAACAGAAGCCGGCCATTGGCCAGCGCCGGCAGGGCGCGCATCACGGTGTCCATATAGAGCGTATAGCCGGTCGCCGGTTCATCCGACTGGCCAGCCAGATAGCGGCCGCCGCGCCCAAGCTCCCCCCGGATGCCGCGCGCGAACAGGCTGAAGCTGATGCCGGTATGATATTCGAAACCGCGATTCTCCACCGGATCGATGGTGATGGTGACATCCGGCCGGGCGGCGCGCATCAGATCGACGACCTGGCGCAGCCGTGCCAGCACCTCCTGCCCTGCCGGCGGCAGGTCGAGGTCGGCAAGCTTCTCAAAGGCGCGATTCACCGGGCCGCTGGCCTGCAACAGCGTCGCCAGCAGACTGCCGATATCACCGCCCACGGATGCCACCTCCGCTGCGTCCTTGCGGTCGAGCGCTGCGCGCACCCGCGCGATGTCGGAAGTCCCCAGCCCGGCGGCGGCGCAGATCGCGGGCACCAGGGTGGGCATCATCAGATCGATGGAGGTGTTGCGCACACCGACGGCGGCCAGCGCTTCCAGCGCCATGACGCAGATTTCCGCATCGGCGGCGGCGGACGGGCTGCCGATCAGCTCCGCGCCGACCTGGACGAACTCGCGCTCCGGCGACAGCTGCGAGCCCAGCACGCGCAGCACCTCGCCGGCATAGGATAGGCGCAGCGGGCGCGGCGCATTGGCCAGCCGCGTGGTGGCGATGCGCGCGATCTGCATGGTCATGTCCGCGCGCACGCCCATCATGCGCTGCGAGACCGGGTCCATGACACGGAAAATGCGGGTGCCCATCTTCGGGCTGGCGCCGTCCAGCAGGCTGCCTTCGAATTCGACCAGGGGCGGCTTCACGAGCTGGTAGCCGAAACCGCGCATATAATCCAGCAGCGTCCGGACAGCTTCGGATTCCTGGGCCGCTTCGGGCGGCAGCACGTCGCGCAGGCCGTTGGGAAGCAGCGCGCGCGGGCCGGTATCGCCGGCGTTTTGCGCCGTCACCTGTATCCTCCGGGTTCTTCGAGAGACCGCCCGCTTACCTACCGGGTTTGCCACGATTGGGCAAACGGAAAACCGGCAGGCCGGCGAACGGTCCCTGAAAATCCCCCAGACAGCTCCCCTGGAAAGCTGTGGTCAGAAGCTGCCGCGCACCCCGAACAGCGCGGTCAGGCCACGCCCGGCAAAGCCGTTCGACGGCTCATACTCGCGGTCGAACAGGTTATAGACCTTGCCGAACAGCGAGACATCCTCACGCAGCTGGTAGCTGCCCGACAGATTGACCAGCGTGTAGGAACCGTTACGCCGGTTGCCTAGGAAGCTGCCGGCGTCGTCATAGGCGACATCCAGCCGGCTGCCGACATAGACCAGCTCCGGTCCGAAGCTGAGGTCATGCATCGGCTTCAGATCGACCGAAAGCGAGCCCTGATGGCGCGGCCGGCGCAGCAGCATCTGGCCGGTATCCTCGTTGCGCGCCTGCATCCAGGTATAGTTCAGCCTGGTCTCGATCCAATCGGCCGGACGCAGGGCGATGAAGCTCTCCACCCCCTCGCTCGACGCCTCGCCGATATTCACCACGGTCTGCTGCACGAAATCGTTGGTGATGAGGTCATCGGTCTTCGTCCTGAAATAGGTCGCACCGAAGCTGACCGCCTTGGCCCGGCCGCGAACCGGCAGGTCGGTCTCGAACCCCACCTCCCAGGAGAAGGATTCCTCCGGGCTCAGGTTGGTGTTGCCGCGATAGCCGTAATTATCCACGCCGAACCGGTCATACAATGTCGGCGCCTTGTAGGCGGTGCCGACCGCGCCAGAGAAGCGCGTCAGGATTTCCGGCACCGCGACCACCGCGCCGATCCGGTAGGTCAGCGTATTGTCGTAATCGTCCGGCACGTCGTAACGCAGCCCCGCGGTCACGTCGATGCGCTCGCTTACCCGCGCCTGCAGGTTGGTATAGAGCGCATAATCGTTGGAATCGGCATCCAGCGACTGGGTGAACGGCCCCCAGACGCTGACCGAATTCGTGCTGGTCTCCACCGTGCTGCGCGCGGCACTGCCGCCGAACACCAGCACCGTGTCGCGCAGGCCACCCAGATCGCCGATCCGGTAGGTATTCTGCAACTCGGCGAAGCTGCGCACCGATTCGTAGCTGTCATCTGTCAGATTCGCGCTGGCGGCGTCGGGCCGGTTGGTGAAGCTGCGGTCGTGACGGCTCTGCCCGATATCGAGGCGCGAGGTCAGGCTGCCATCGAACAGATAGGCCTCACCGCCCAGCTTGTAGAGGAAATGCTCGTTCTCGCCGGTATAGTTCGGCTCCTCGTTCGGGACATTATCGAGGTCGAATTCGTTGCGGCGGTAGCGCATCAGCGCATCCACCCGCCCGGCATCGCCGATATTGTAGCCCAGCTTGCCGGTGATGGTGGTGACTTCCGATCCGTCCTTCTCGTCAATATTGCCGGCGATACGTGACGGCGAAAGATTGATACCGTCGGTGCGGAAATGCTCGGCGCTGACCATATAGTCGAAACCGTCCGAGCGGCCGCGCAAGCCTGCCTGTGCCTGCACCGTTCCATGGCTGCCGCCGGCCGCCTGCCCGAAAATTTCGGCCTTCTTACGCGACGGCGCGCGGGTGATCATGTTGATGACGCCGCCAATGGCATTGCTGCCATAGAGGCTGGAGACCGGCCCGCGCACCACTTCGATGCGCTCCAGATCGCCGACCAGGTCGTCGCCGAAATTATAGGCGCCGCCCGCCCCCGACGGATCGTTCACCGGCACGCCATCGACCAGCACCAGCACATGGTCGCTGTTGGCGCCGCGCATGAACACCGAGGTCTGCTGACCGGGGCCGCCCAGCCGCACGACGGCGAGGCCCGGCACGGTGCGCAGCGCCTCCTCCACGGTCTGGTAGCCGCCACGGTCAATGGCCTCGCGGTCGATGACGGTAACCTGGGCGGGGATACGCTCCAGTTCGGTTTCGGCGCGGGTCGCGGTGATGACGATGTGCGGCATGAGCTGGGCGACGCTGTCGCCCGGCTGGCTCTGCGCGCGAACGGCGGCAGCGGGAAGCGCGACAACGCAGAGTGCGCTGCCGATCAGCAGGGAAGAACGGAATGACATGAAAACCCCATCGAGAGATGACGCGAAAACAGGTTGCGCGTGACCGGAAGGGGCATGGATGCCCCACGATGGAGAGATAGAGACCCGCGACAGCTCATAGCCCTTCCGCCTCCGGCAACCCAGCCAATGGATTGGCGTCACCGCTGCGGACAGCCGTTCCGACGATTCACCCCGATCGACGGTCGCGGGACGTGCTCACGCTGGCAGGTCTCCTGACTCGCGGGTCGCTGCACCTGCCCTGCCTTCCCGGTTTCCCAGTGGCCTGTTTGGACCGGCGCTCGCCGCTTACAGTTGCGGGGACAGTCGCGGCATTGCCCAGCCGAAGCCGGACGCACCGCGTTCCCTTTTCATCCCTTGCGGGAACCAACGCTGGGTCTAGTTCTATAAGAATGCTGCATGCCGAGGCAAGCACGCATACCACAGGCACGCATACCATATGGCCCTAATAGCCTCTGGCATCCCCGCTTCGGCCTCGCTACTCTCTTGCCATCTCGTTGGCTGCGCCGCCGTCCGGCAGGCATCGGCCTCCCATCTCAGGAGCGACTCCCCTTATGTTCTACGAACCCGACAAGAAGAATCACGGCCTGCCGCGCGACCCGTTCAAATCGCTGGTGGTACCGCGCCCAATCGGCTGGATTTCCACGCTGGACGAGGATGGCCGGCCCAATCTGGCGCCCTACAGCTTCTTCAACGCCGTGGCGTCCGACCCGCCCTGCGTGATGTTCGCCGCCGGCCTGCGCCCGGAAGCCGTGGCGTTCAAAGACAGCCAGGCCAATGCCGAGAAGACCGGCGAGTTCGTGGTCAACATGGCGACCTATGATCTGCGCGAGCAGATGAACATCTCCTCCGCCGGCCTGCCCGCCGGGCAGAACGAGTTCGAGGCCGCCGGGCTGGAGACGCTGCCGTCCAGCATGGTGAAGCCGCCGCGCGTGAAGGGCGCCCCCGTGCATCTGGAATGCAAGTATCTGCAGACCGTGAAAATGCCGAGCTGGGATCCCGAGCGCGGCAATTACGTGATCTTCGGGCGCGTGGTCGGCATTCACATCGCCGACGAGGTCATCAACGATAAGGGCTTCGTCGATGTGACGCGCTTCCGCCCGATCTCGCGCCTCGGCTACATGGAATATGCCGTGGTGAACGAAGTGTTCGTGATGAACCGGCCCGGCGGCGCAGGCTGAACAGCATCGGGCCTTATGGCAGGAGAGTAATCTCTCCGGTCTGGCCCAGGGCGGCGGCAAGCGAGTCGAGCCGCCGCTTCACCACATCCCCGGACAGGGCGGCATGGGGCTTCGCGATCGCGAAGCCCAGCTTGCCAAGCCCGGGGCGCAGCGGTGTCTCCCGCAATATGCCGGGCGCGCCACCGGTGAAGGTATGGGCAAGCCGCAGCGCCAGCCCCAGCACCAGGGCCTGGCTGGTCTGCTCCTTGTCCAGCAGCTTCTTCGCGATGTCCGCCGCCGGCAGGTCGATATTGCCGACATAGCGCGCCATCAGCGCCAGGGCGACGAAAGCGCGGCCGGCATGGTCGAAACCGGGTATCGGCGCGCGCAGCACCTTCCAGAAGACATTTTCCGCGCGATAGTCGGGATGTTCCGCCCAGGCGGTGTCCGACAGGATGCACGCCGCATGGCGCAGCCGCCGGCGCAGCGGCGTATCCTCCGGAAACAGCGGTGTTGTCCAGTCCAGCAACTCCTCGCCATGCGGCGGGAAACGCCCGGCCGCAGCGGCGAATTTGCGCGCCGATTCGATGAGCGGGTCCAGGCTCTTCGCCTCGTCCGGCAGCAGATCGAACAGGCAGCCCTCACGCAGGCCATAGGCGGAGAACACGACGCAGGACGGCTCGGCCAGCGTCAGCAGCCGGCGCATCAACAAGGCAGCCATCGGGATGGTTTCCAGCCGGCGCTTCGACACCCCGTTGATGGCTTTCATCTCGGACTTGCCGATTTGCTGCAGCCGGTCCAGGAAATCCAGCAGCGCCGGCGTCTGCAGGCGGTATTCGTGCAGGATGTGCAGCGGATAACCGGTCATGTCCATATGCGCCTTGGCGATGGAGCGCCAGCCCCCGCCAACGGCATAAAGCGGCCGCCCCTTCAGGCCGGACAGCCAGGGCACACTGGCCAGATGGCGGTCGATATGGGCAACCAGTTTCTTGCGATTCGCCGGCCCGTCGAGCGCCGACAGACGCAAGGGCCCCAGCGGCAGTGTCGTCTGCTGGCCGATGCTGCCGACACGCAGATCGACCAGTTCCATGCTACCGCCGCCCAGATCGCCGGCCACGCCATCGGCCTGCGGCATGGCGCAGAGCACGCCGAGTGCGGAGAGCCGGGCTTCCTCGGCGCCCGAGAGGACGCGTACATCGAAGCCCAGGCGACCTTCCACTTCGGCGACGAAAGCCGCGCCATTCTCGGCATCGCGCACGGCGGCTGTCGCCAGCACATGCAGCGTCGCCACCTCCATGCCGCGCGCCACGGCGGCGAACCGCGCCAGGCTGTCAAAGGCAGCATTCACGCCGTCTTCCGACAGCCGGTTGGTCTCTGTCAGCCCCTTGCCGAGGCCGCACAGTGCCTTTTCGTTGAACAGCGGCAGAAAGCCGCGCTCCGGACGGTCATAGACCACGAGGCGGATCGAGTTGGAGCCGATGTCGATGACCCCGACATGGCCGCCGATACCCATCGTCCCCGAACTCAGCCTGGCGGCCGGATCGTCGATCCGTTTTTCCTGCATTGCGTCCTAAGTCGCGTTTCGGTGCGGATCAGCTCACCACCAAACGCGGCAGCGGCTGCGACTTCTTAAGGGCACTGCCCCGGCCGGACAAGCTCGGATTCGTCATGAAGTAGTGATGAACATTGAAATCGCCCTCGCCAGCGGGCAGCCGGATATAGTTGCCATCGGGCCGCAACCGCCAGCTTTGCTGCACATCCTTCAGGTTGGCGACCATGATCTGGTCGAGAATCTGTTCATGCACTGTCGGATTGTCGATCAGCACCAGCGTCTCGACGCGGCGGTCCATATTGCGCTGCATCCAGTCAGCCGAGGAGATGAACATCTTGTTCTCCGGCGACGGCATGGGGTGCCCGTTGGCAAAGCAGGCGATGCGGCCATGTTCCAGGAAGCGGCCGACGATGCTCTTCACCTTGATGTTCTCCGACAGCCCCTTGATGCCGGGCCGCAGACAGCAGATGCCGCGCACCACCAGTTCGATCGGCACCCCGGCCTGCGATGCGATGTAGAGCGCATCGATCAGCTTCTCGTCCACCAGCGAGTTCAGCTTTACCCAGATACCCGACGGCTTGCCGGCCTTGGCGTTGCGCACCTCGGTGCGGATATGGGCGAGCAAGGTATCGCGCAGGCTGAACGGCGCCATCGCCAGCTTCGTCAGCTTCGCCGGCTGGGCGTAGCCGGTCATGAAGTTGAACACGCTGGCGGCGTCCTGGCACAGTTCGGGATCGCAGGTGAAGAACGACAGGTCGGTATAGATCTTGGCCGTCACCGGATGATAATTGCCGGTGCCGAAATGGCAGTAGGAGCGCAAGCTGCCACCCTCGCGCCGCACTACCATCGACACCTTGGCGTGGGTCTTCAGATCCATGAAGCCATAGACCACCTGACAGCCGGCGCGTTCCAGATCGCGCGCCCACTGGATATTCGCCTCCTCGTCGAAGCGCGCCTTCAGCTCGACCATGGCAGTGACCGACTTGCCGCTCTCGGCCGCCTCGATCAGCTCCTTCACGATCGGCGAATCCTTCGAGGTGCGATACAGCGTCTGCTTGATCGCGATGACCGCCGGATCGCGGGCCGCCTGACGCAGAAACTGCACCACCACGTCGAAACTCTCGAACGGGTGATGGACCACGATGTCCTTGTGCCGGATCGCCGCGAAACAGTCGCCGCCGAAATCCCGGATCCGCTCAGGGAAGCGGGCGTTGAACGGTTCGAACAGCAGATCGGTGCGTTCCGAGACGATGAGCTGCGACAGATCGTCGATGCCGATCATCTCCTCCAGCGAGAATACATCCTGCGGACCAACGCCCAGCTGGTCGATGACGAAGCTGCGCAGATCGTCCGGCATGCTGCCATTCACCGTCAGCCGGATCACGCTGCCGCGCCGCCGCCGGCGCAGGGCGCTCTCGAACAGGCGGACCAGATCCTCCGCTTCCTCGTCGATTTCCATTTCGCTGTCGCGCAGCACGCGGAAGATGCCGCTGCCCAGAAGCTCGAAGCCCGGAAACAGCTTCTCGTAGAACTGCACGATGAGATGTTCCATCGGCAGGAAGCGGATCGCCGCCCCCGGCAGGCGGATGAAGCGGCCGATCTGCGGCGGCATCGGCACCAGCGCCTCCAACCGGCGCTTGTCGGCACCGCGCTGCAGCTGCAGCACGATGGATTTGCCCCTGTTCGGCAGAAACGGGAAGGGATGCGCCGGATCGACGGCCAGCGGCGTCAGCGTCGGGAACACCTGCTCCATGAAATAGCGTTCGAGCCACTTCTGGTCGGAGCGGGTCAATTGCGACCATTCGACCATAGCCAGTCCGACTACGCGCAGCTCCTCACGCAGGGCGCGCCAGCAGCTCTGCTGCTCGGTCACCAGCTTCGCCGTCGCCTGCCAGATCGCCTCCAGCTGCTGCGCCGGGGTCAGCCCGTCCTGGCTCTGGGTGTTCACATTGGCCTCGACCTGGCCCTTCAGGCCGGCGACGCGCACCATGTAGAACTCGTCCAGATTGGAGGAGGAAATCGACAGGAAGCGCAGCCGCTCCAGCAGCGGATGCTTCGGATTCCCCGCTTCCTCCAGAACCCGGCCGTTGAAGGCCAGCCACGACAGCTCGCGGTTGAAGAACCGCTTGGGGGAATGGATGTCCACCGCGTCGGCAGTCTCGATCTCGGCTGTCGTCACGTCGCTCTCCTCCGGCCACCGGTCGTGCGCCCAGCCAGCGGGGCGCGAAACGCCTATTGAAATAGCATGAGGCCGGGGCGCTGTCATGCAAGCCCCGGCCCCAACACGTGACGGATTCGTGAAGTTTTCGGCTTACAGCGTGCCGTTATAGGCGCCGCCATCCATCACCAGATTCTGTCCGGTGACAAAGCCGACATGGCCACTGCACAGATAGGCGCAGGCGGCCCCGAACTCCTCGATGGTGCCGAAGCGGCCCGCCGGGTTCTGCTGGCGCCGCGAATCGAGCACCTCGTCGATGCTCTTGCCGGCCTGCTTGGCGGCACTTTCCGCCGTCTTGCGCACGCGGTCGGTCTCGAACGGGCCAGGCAGCAGATTGTTGATCGTCACATTGTGCTTCACGATCTGCCGCGACAGGCCGGCGACGAAGCCGGTCAGGCCGGCGCGCGCGCCGTTCGACATGCCGAGGATCGGGATCGGCGACTTCACCGAGGCCGAGGTGATGTTCACGATGCGCCCGAACTTGCGGGAGATCATGCCGTCCACCGTCGCCTTGATCAGCTCGATCGGGGTCAGCATGTTGTCGTTCAGCGCCTTGTTCCAGTCATCCAGCGACCAGTCGCGGAAATCGCCCGGCGGCGGGCCGCCGGCATTGGTCACCAGAATGTCCGGCGCCGGGCAGGCCGCCAGCAGCTTGGCCCGGCCTTCCGGGGTGGTGACGTCGCAGGCGATGGCGGTCACCTTGGCACCGGTCTCCTTGCGGATTTCCTCTGCGGTGGCCTCCAGCGCCTCCGCACCGCGGGCGGAGATCACCAGCTCAACCCCCTCGCCGGCCAGCGCCAGGGCGCAGCCCTTGCCGAGACCCTTGCTGGAGGCACAGACGATCGCCTTGCGCCCCTTGATGCCCATATCCATGGATCAGTTTCCTTCCTGTTTATTGTCATCATCCTGCCGCACCGGCATGTCCGCTTCCTCCGGCCACTCCTGCGAGAGGATTTCGCGCGCCAGCGGCACGGTGATGTTGCGCCGGGAGGCAAGCGCCGCCCGGTCCAGCCGGTCAACGATGGCGCGCAGATAGCCGAAGGAACGTTCGATGCGGGGCAGCAGGAACTGCACAAGGTCCTGACTTACCATGAGCTGCCGGTCGGCGAACAGCTTTACCATAACGGCGGCCAGCAGCGGCTCGTCCGGCGCGCCGAGCCCGACGGCCGGCAGCGCGGCCAGTCGGGAATGCAGGTCAGGCAGCCTGGCCGCCAGCCGCGCCGGCGCTTCCCGCATGGTCAGCAGCAGATGGCCGTCGCGCTCGCCCAGCAGGTTCAACAGATGCAGCAGGCCGCGTTCATCCACGATCCGGTCGGCATCGTCCAGCACCAGCGCCGTGGCGTCGTCCAGCAGCGCCGGCACCGCCGCCTGGGTCACCGACAGGGCGTCGGTCCGCCTTGCACCGCTAATCCCCTGCCAGACCGAGGCCAGATGCGTCTTGCCGCAGCCCGCCGGGCCATAGATCACCAGCGCATGCGGCAGCCGCCCGACGCGCGGCCAGTCCGGCCAGCGGTCCAGCCAGGCGACGGCGTCCGCATTGCTGTCGGCCACTAGAAAATCCTCCCGCCCGAGCGCGGGCCGGTGCGGCAGATCGAAGGCAAGCTGTTTCATGGCAAGTCGTCGTCGGACAATTCGTCGCCAGGCTGCGTCTTCTGGTCCTTCGGTGCGCGGCCGCGATGCTCATAGAGCGGGCTTTGCAGATATTGCTGGATCGCAAACCGCGCCATGACACCGACCACGGCAGCGACCGGCACCGCGACCAGCACGCCGACGAAGCCGAACAGCGCGCCGCCGGCCAGCAGCGCGAACATCACCCAGACCGGATGCAGCCCGACCTTGTCGCCGACCAGATTGGGCGTCAGGAGATTGCCTTCAATGGCCTGGCCGATCACGAAAATCGCCGCCACCGCGACCACCCAGGTGAGGTCGCCGAACTGCACCAGCGCCAGGCCGATGCTGGCGATCCCGCCGACGATGGAGCCGACAAAGGGAATGAAGGAGATCACACCGGCGAACAGGCCGATGACCAGGCCGAAATCGAGCCCGACCAGCGTCAGGCCGATGGCGTAGAACAGCCCCAGCAGCAGGCAGACCATCGCCTGGCCGCGTACGAAGCCGGAGAGGGTTTCGTCGATCTGCCGGGCAAGATGGCGGATGGTCGGCGCCTGCTCGCGCGGCAGCCAGCCGTCCACCCGCTCGACAATCCGGTCCCAGTCGCGCAGCAGGTAGAAGGCGACGATGGGCGTGATGAGGATCAGCGACAGCAGGTTGGCCACGGCAGCACCGCCGCTGATGAGGTTGCCCACGACGCCCGCCGCCCATTTCAGCACCGCGCCGGAGGAACCGATGATGTCCGACATGCCGTTGTCCGGCTTGTCCGCCAACCGGCGCTGCAGTTCCGCGACCAACGGCCCGAGCCGCTCATACAGGATTTCGATATAGCCTGGCAGCTTTTCGCTCAGCCGCACCGCCTGATCGTGCAGCAACGGCACCAGCAGGACGAACAGCAGCGCGAAGAAGCAGAAGAACAGCAGCAGCGCCAGCGCGGTGCCCAGCCAGCGCGGCAGCCGCGCCTGCTCCATCCGGTCCACAAGCGGGTCGAGGAAATAGGCCACCGCCATGCCGGCGACGAAGGGCAGCAGGATGTTGCCGAGCAGATAGAGCGCCGCCAGCAGGACAAGGATTGCGCCCAGCCAGAAGCTGGCGCGTTGCCGGAGGGTCATTGCTGGCGCTCCCCGATCATCGCGCGGCTGCCCCATATCCACACATAGGCCGCACCGGAAAACAGCGTGGTGCAGGCGACCAGCGACGTCAGCACCTCCACCGGCCAGCCGCCGATCCAGGGATAGCCGGCCTGCGCCAGCACCGTGCCGCCCAGCACCGCCAGCACCAACCCCACCTGTGCCACCGTATTGGCCTTGGAAATCAGCAAGGGCGCCATTGCAACCTTATACCCCATTGTCTGCAGCAGGATGACACCTCCGACGATCAGGGTGTCGCGGAAAACCACCAGGATGACCAGCCAGTTCGGCAGCCCTCCCAGATACCCCAGCGTCACATAGACCGACATCAGCAGCGCCTTGTCGGCGATCGGGTCGATATAGGCGCCGAATTCCGTGCGCGCATCGAAGCGCCGGGCGATATAACCATCCAGCGCGTCGCTGAGGCCCGCCAGCAGGAACAGCCAGAGCGCAACACCGGTCCGGCCGTCGAGCAGCGCCCAGATCACCACCGGCACGATGCCAATGCGCGCCAGGCTCAGCAGATTGGGCAACAGATAAAGGAAGGGCGCCAAACGGGCCTCCAAAAAGCACGGTGCGATGCTGGATGTCCGGCCCGGTCATTGCAACGACAATCGCCAGACCGCCCCGACGGAGGCAGAAGGGTCGTTTGTGAGAGACAGGCCACGTTGTGCCAGGGCGGCGCGGAGTTGTTCCGGCTGGCCAGCATACCACAACACGATCTCCGCCTCGCCGCGCGACAGGGAAACCAGATTCTGCCGGCGGATCATGCCGATCTCGGCCAGTTTCCGGCGCAAGGCCGCCCATTCATCCAGCCCTGAAACGGCGGTGATGACCGATATCCGGTTTTCCAGGCCGGGCCTGACGGCGGCCGCGTTCTTCCAGCTCGCATCCAGCCGGCTGGAGACCTGCCGCACGGCGCGCGCCTGCAATTCCGTCCCGGTCTCGCCGGCCGGCGCTGTGACACGCTCACTGTGGGTTTCCGGCTCACCAGCAGAATCATAGCGCGTGAAGCGGATATCGAGCGCCTGCTTGCCCTCGGATTCCGCCGGCTTGGCCACCGCCACCAGGCTCGCCACCGCGCCATAGCGCCGCGCCATGGCGGCCAGGCGCTCCCGGTCTCCGGCGGCCGCCTGCTCCGCCGAGATGCCGACAAGATCGGCCGCATCGGCAAGCGGCACGATGACCGGTACCAGGGCCTGTCCCAAGGCGACACGCGCCCAGGCGTCACGCCACGGGTTGGGATCGTCCCACAGCAGCAGCCCCGCCTCCGGCGACTGCCAGAGCGGCAGCACCAGCACCGGCTGGCTGGCCATGGTTACCGTCGGCAGATCGGTGCGCGCCAGCAGCGCCTGCACCTCGGCCGGGTTGAACCGCACCACCATCCTGGCGATGTAACGCACGCCCGACGACCGCTCGTCGCGCACCTCGAAGCCCTGCACCAGCGCATCGAACGCCGCACCTGACGGAGTAGCGGGCAGCCGGCCATGCACCGATTCAGGGGTGAGCTTCTGCAGCAGCAGCCTGAAAGCGGCGCGCTGACCCTCTTCATAGGCCTGTTCGCGTGCGGCGACGGCGCTGCCGGCCGTCACATCGACCGGCACATCCTCGACCGTGTAGAGCCTGGCCGCCGACTGCGCGGCAGCCGGACCGGTTTCCGCCAAAAGGCCGCTCAGGGCCAACAGGCCGATCAGAACAAGGCGGGTCGAAACCCTGTGGCGATGCACCATTGCAAAGCGTCCCGTATTCGTTATTGTCTGGCCGCCCGACGCTCCGGTCCGGCCCTTCTGGGGTCATAACGGCCTGGCGCGGCGCTTGATCCACTTACACGGCAAAATGGGGGCGAAGAGCACCCCATCGCAAGGGCTTATATCCGATGGCGGGTGACGAGACCACCAACCAGGCCTCCCAAGACCAGGCCGCTGGGCGCAACACCCTCACCTACCGCGATGCCGGTGTCGATATCGATGCCGGGGACGCGCTGGTCGAGGCGATCAAGCCGCTGGCGAAATCCACGGCGCGGCGCGGCGCCGATGCGGCGCTGGGCGGCTTCGGTGCGGCCTTCGACCTGAAAGCCGCCGGCTTCACCGATCCGATCCTGATCGCCGCGACCGATGGCGTTGGCACCAAGTTGAAGGTCGCCATCGATAGCGGCCATCACGCGACGGTCGGCATCGATCTGGTCGCCATGTGCGTGAACGATCTTGTCGTGCAAGGCGCGGAGCCGCTGTTCTTCCTGGATTACTACGCCACCGGCAAGCTCGACCCGGCGGTTGCCCGCGATGTCGTCTTCGGTATCGCCGAGGGCTGCCGGCAGGCCGGCTGCGCGCTGATCGGCGGCGAGACGGCGGAAATGCCGGGCATGTACGGCAAGGGCGATTATGACCTGGCCGGATTCGCCGTGGGTGCGGTCGAGCGCGACCGGCTGCTGACCGGCGATGGTGCCGCCGAGGGCGATGTGCTGCTGGGTCTCGCATCCAGCGGCGTGCATTCAAACGGCTATTCGCTGGTGCGCCGCGTGGTCGCCGATCTGGGCGTCGATTATGAATTCCCCGCCCCCTTCGACATGGAGCAGACGCTGGGGGCCGCCCTGCTGGCGCCGACGCGCATCTATGTGAAATCCTGCCTCGCCGCTATCTCTGCGGGCGGTAAGGACGGCGTCAAGGCGCTGGCGCACATCACCGGCGGCGGCCTCGTCGAGAATCTGCCGCGCGTCTTCCCCGACAGCCTGTCCGCCCATATCGACGGCAACAGCTGGACCATCCCGCCGGTGTTCGGCTGGCTGGCGAAGGCCGGCGGCGTCGATCCCGCCGACATGCCGCGCACCTTCAACTGCGGCATCGGCATGGTCTTGGTGGTCGCCCCCGGCGCTGTCGAGGCCGTCACCGATGCACTGGAGCAGGCCGGCGAGCACGTCTTCCAGATCGGCCGCATGGTCGCCCGCGAAGAGGCCGGCAAGCCCGTGCTGATCGACGGTCTGGAGGCACGGTGGAACGGCTGAAGGTCGCGGTGCTGATCTCCGGCCGGGGCAGCAACCTGCAATCGCTGATCGATGCCTGCGCGGCCGCGGATTTCCCGGCGGAGATCGTGCTGGTGCTGTCCAACAAGGCCGACGCCTATGGGCTGGTGCGCGCCGAACAGGCCGGCATCCCGACGAAAGCGATCTCGCACAAGGACTTCCCCGACCGCGACAGCTTCGACGCCGCCGTGCATGATTCCATCGCCGCTGCCGGGGCCAATTTCGTCTGCCTCGCCGGTTTCATGCGGCTGCTGACCCCCGGCTTCGTCGGCAAATGGCACGACCGCATGCTGAACATCCACCCCTCGCTGCTGCCCGCCTTCAAGGGGTTGCACAGCCATGAGCGCGCCATCGAGGCCGGTTGCCGCTTCACCGGCTGCACGGTGCATTTCGTGCGCGCCGAGATGGATGACGGCCCCATCCTCGTGCAGGCCGCCGTGCCGATCCACCAGGACGACACGCCGGACGACCTGTCCGCCCGCGTGCTGGCGGCGGAGCATCGCTGCTACCCGCTGGCGCTGCGCCTGGTCGCCGAAGGCCGCGTGACCATCGCCGGCATGCGCGTGCTGGTCGATGGCATCGCCTCGCCCGCCGAGCCTGCGATCAACCCGCTGGGGTAGGGTTCTCCCCTCACTCGGCAGCGGCCAGATTCGCTTCTCGCCCCCACCTCACTCTGTCCGTCACCCCCGCATTTATTGCGGGGGTCCAGGCTTCCGCTTGCTGGATCGTATACCGAGTAAACCGAACCCTGGATTCCCGGGACAAGCCCGGGAATGACGGCTGGTGCAGTTGCAATGAAGAGCGAACTCATCTTCCTTCCCTCTCCCCTTGCGGGAGAGGGTTGCGCAGCCTTGTAAGCGAAGCGAGCTAGGCGGAGCTGGGTGAGGGGGTAACGGCGCCGGTAACGGCTACTTCTTGCGCTTGTCGCGGAACCGCTTCGCAGCACCTTCAAGGTCCGTCTGCTTGCCGCGTGCGACCGACAGCGCGTCCGCCGGCACGTCCTTGGTGATGGTGCTGCCCGCCGCCACCATGGCGCCGTCGCCCACTTTTACCGGGGCGACCAGCGCCGAATTGGAGCCGATGAACACCCCCGCGCCGATCTCCGTGCGGTGCTTGGCGAAGCCGTCATAATTGCAGGTGATGGTCCCCGCGCCGATATTCGTGCCGGCACCGATGGAGGCATCGCCGAGATAGGTCAGGTGATTGGCCTTCGCCCCCTTGCCGAGGCTGGCGTTCTTCACCTCGACGAAATTACCGATATGGGCATCCGGCCCGATGACAGCACCCGGCCGCAGCCGCGCATAGGGGCCGACCACCGCGCCGCTTTCCACTATCGCCCCTTCCAGATGGCTGAAGGCCCGGATCTCGACCTTGTCCGCCACTGTGACACCGGGGCCGAACACGCAGAACGGCCCGATGGTCACGTCACGGCCCAGCACCGTATCCCAGCAGAGATGGACGCTGTCCGGGTCGGTCAGCGTCGCGCCATTCTCCATCGCCCGGCGGCGCAGCGCCTGCTGCGCGATCTTCTCCGCCGCCGCCAGATCCATGCGGGTGTCGATGCCCATGACCTCCGCCTCCGGACATTCCACCACGGCGCAGGACTGGCCCCGCGACCGCGCCGCCGCAACGATATCGGTCAGGTAATATTCGCCCTTGGCATTGCCGTTGCCGATGTCGCCCAGCAAGTCACTCAGCAAGGCCGCATTAATAGCCATATAGCCGCCATTACAGAGAGTTATGGCGCGTTCTTTAGGCGATGCATCGGCGAATTCCACGATCCGCTCCAACCCGCCGGCGGCCCCTGCAACCAGCCGGCCGTAGCGTGCCGGATCGGCCGGACGGAACCCGACCACCACCACGGCGGCCCCGGCCTCGCGCTTTGCCAGCATGGCGCGCAGCGTGGCCTCGGAGACGAAAGGGTCGCCACCGGCCAGCGTCAGAACCGTGCCCTCATCGAACCCTTCCAGCGCCGGCAGCGCCGCCATCACCGCATGGCCGGTGCCGAGCGGCGGGTCCTGCACAGCGGTCGGATACGGCGCCACCGCCTTCGCCACACCTTCCCCTTCCTTGCCCGTCACCACGACGATGCGGGCGGGATTCAGCGCCTCGACCGTCGCCAGCAGATGGCGGATCATCGGCCGCCCGGCGATCGGGTGCAGCACCTTCGGCAGGTCGGACTTCATCCGTGTGCCCTTGCCGGCGGCGAGGATCACGGCGGCGACAGGCTGGCTCGGCTGGTAATCGTTCATCGTCAAAGACCTTGGAGCATCGGGACTTCCGGTTCTATCGTTGCGCGCCCTTCGCAGCAACGACCTTGAGTACATCATGCCCCGCACCATTCTCGCCTTCGACCTCGACGGCACGCTGATCGACAGCGCCCCAGACCTGTGCACCTCCCTGAACCGGCTGCTGGCGGAACTGGGCCGCCCGCCGGTCACGCTGGCGCAGGTGACGGAGAGATTCGCCGGCGATGGCGTGCGGCTGCTGGTCGGCCGCGCCCTTGCCGCGACCGGTGATGAGGCATCGGAAGAAGAAACCAACCGTCATGTCACGCGGTTCCTCGCCCTCTACGAGGCTATCCCCGTGACCCCGGCACAGCTCTATCCCGGCGTGGATGAGACGCTGGCGCGGCTGAAGGCGGACGGGTTCCGGCTCGGCCTCTGCACCAACAAGCCGCAACAGGCGACCGAAATCCTGCTGCCACAGCTTGGGCTTGGCGGGCTGTTCCATTGCGTGGTCGGCGGCGATGCGCTGCCGGTGCGCAAGCCCGATGCCGGCCATCTGCGCGCCGTGATCGAGCGGCTGGGCGGCACGCAGGCCAACAGCGTGATGATCGGCGACAATGATAACGACGCCGCCGTCGCGGCGGGCTGCGGCGTGCCCTTCATCGCCATGGCCTATGGCTATCCGCGCGTGCCGATTGCCGAACTCGGCGCCGCGATTGTACTCGAACGCTTCACCGATCTGCCGACGGCCCTGAAAGCCCTCGATTAAGCCTGCTCATCCAGAAGCGCCACCACCTTCTCGGCGATTGCCAGCGAGGAGGTGACACCCGGCGATTCGATACCATAGAGCGCCACATGATTGGCGATGCCATGGTCCTGCGGCCCCTGGATCATGAAATCCTTCGCCGGTTCGCCCGGCGCCTGGATCTTCGGGCGGATGCCGGCATAGCCGGGCTGCAGCGACCCATCGGGCAGGCCCGGCCAGTATTTGCGCACGGCGGCGTAGAATTTCTCCGCCCGGCCCGGATCGACATCGTAATCGATGGCATCGATCCATTCGACATCCGGTCCGAAACGGCACTGCCCGCCCAGATCCAGCGTCACATGCACGCCGAGGCCCGCCTGTTCCGGCGCCGGATAGATCAGCCGGCTGAACGGCGTCTTCACGCCGGACAGCGTGTAGTAATTACCCTTGCAGAAATAGGCCGGCGGCACGGTCTCCGCCGGGATGCCCTCGATGGCCCGGCCCAGCGCCTGCGCGTACAGCCCCGCCGCGTTCACCAATATGTCGCAGGAGAGCGCCATCGGGCTGTCGCCGCCGGTCTCGATCTCGAAACCGCCCCCATTGCGCCCTGGGCCTCTGACCCGGCCCGACAGGACCGGCGTGTGGAAGGCCAGCATGGCGCCGTGATCCTCCGCCTCGCCCTGCAAGGCGAGCATGTAGGCATGGGTGTCGAGAATACCGGTCGAGGGCGAGATCAGCGCGCCGACGCTCTCCACCGCCGGCTCCATCGCCTTCACCTGTTCGGGCGTCAGCCAGTCCAGATCCGGCACGCCATTTTCCGCCGCGCGCTGCCTGATCTGTTCCAGCGCCGGCATCTGGTCGTCCGAGGTGGCGACAATCAGCTTGCCCATGCGGCTATAGGGAACGCCGCGGCTTTCCATATAGTCGTAGAGCAGATGCTTGCCGCGCACGCACAGCTCCGCCTTCAGGCTGCCCGGCGCGTAATAGATGCCGGCATGCACCACCTCGGAATGGCGGGAGCTGGTCTCGGTGCCGATGGCCTCGGTCTTTTCCAGCAGGATCACCTCGCGGCCGGACAGCGCCAGCTCGCGGGCGATGGCGAGGCCGACCACGCCGGCGCCGACCACGATGCATTCGACATGATCGCTCATCGCCGTCCGCTCCCCGGCTGCCGGGAATATTTGCCGCGTTTCCGCGGTTTCGCTACTGTCAGGGAAATACAAGCAGGGGTCACTGTCGATGCCACTCGATATCGTTCATTCGGTCTGTCCGCACGACTGCCCCAGCACCTGCGCGCTGGAGGTCGAGCGGTTGGATGCCCACACCATCGGGCGGGTGCGGGGCGCGCAGGACAATAGCTACACCGCCGGTGTCGTCTGCGCCAAGACCGCAAGATATGCAGAACGCGTGCATCATCCAGACCGGCTGGTGAAACCCTTGCGCCGCAAGGGCGAAAAAGGTGCCGAAAATAACAGCGCAAACTGGCAGGAAATCAGCTGGGAATCGGCGCTGGACGAGATCGCGGACGGCTTCCTGAAGGCCGCCCAGCGCCATGGCAGCGAGACGGTCTGGCCCTTCTACTATGCCGGCACGATGGGGCTGGTGCAGCGCGACGGCATCAACCGGCTGCGCCATGTCATGCGCTATTCCGGCCAGCATTCGACCTACTGCAATTCGATTTCCGACGCCGGCTGGGTGGCCGGCACCGGCCGCAAGGGCGGCCCGGATTCGCGCGAGATGGCGGAGAGCGATCTGATCGTCATCTGGGGCGGCAACCCGGTGCACACCCAGGTCAACGTGATGACCCACGTCACCCGCGCCCGCAAGGAACGCGGCGCGAAGCTGGCGGTCATCGATACCTACCGCACCGCGACCGCTGAACAGGCCGATATCTTCCTGTGCGTGAACCCCGGCACCGATGCCGCCCTCGCCTGCGGCATCATGCATGTGCTGTTCGCCGAAGGCTTCGCCGACCGCGACTATCTCGCCCGCTACACCGATGCGCCGGCGGAACTGGAAGCCCATCTCGCCAGCCGCACCCCGGAGTGGGCGGCGGCCATCTGTGGTGTGCCGGCGGCGGATATCCGTTCCTTTGCAAGGCTCTACGGGGCGACGCCGCGCAGCTACATCCGCGCCGGCTATGGCTTCACCCGCAGCCGCAACGGCGCGGCGCAGATGCATGCCGTCACCTGCCTGCCGACGATCACCGGCGCCTGGCAGCATCCGGGCGGCGGCGCGCTCTATGGCCAGGGTGCGATCTATCACTGGAACAAGAGTCTGATTGAGGGGCTGGACCGGATCGACCCGTCGGTGCGGATGCTGGACCAGTCGCAGATCGGCCGGGTGCTGACCGGCGATGCGGACGCCCTGCGCGGCGGCCCGCCGGTGACGGCGCTACTGATCCAGAACACCAACCCGGCGACGGTGGCGCCGGAAAGCCTGCTGGTGAATGAAGGGCTGCGCCGCGCCGATCTGTTCACCGTGGTGCATGAGCAGTTCATGACCGAAACCGCGCAGCTGGCCGATATCGTGCTGCCAGCCACCACCTTTCTGGAGCATGACGATCTCTATCAGGCCAGCGGCCATTCCTTCATCCAGATCGGCCGCAAGGCGATCGAACCGCTGGGCGAAGCGCGGGAAAACCACTGGGTGATCTGCCAACTGGCCAAGAGGCTGGGCGCGGAGCATCCCGGTTTCGAGATGAGTGCCTGGGAGATGCTGGACGCCACCCTGCAGGCCTCCGGCTGGCCGGACGCGGAAACCGTTTGGAAAGACCACTGGCACGACGCCATCGGCGATTTCGAGACCATGCATTTCCAGAACGGCTTCGGGCATCCCGACGGCCGGTTCCGCTTCAGGCCGGACTGGGCGGCAATGGGGCCGCACCATGCTGGCCTGCCCGCCCTGCCCGACCATTGCGGGCTGATCGACAATGCAACGGCGGACCGGCCGTTCCGGCTGGTCACCGCGCCGGCGCGCAATTTCCTGAACACCAGCTTCACCGAAACCCCCACCAGCACGAAGCGCGAAGGCCGGCCGACCCTGATGATCCATCCCGGGGACATGGCCGACCTCGGCCTGTCGGACGGCCAGCTGGTGCGGATCGGCAACGCCCGCGCCAGCATCGCCCTGCACGCCAAACCCTTCGACGGGGTGAACCCGGGCACGCTGATCTGCGAGAGCATCTGGCCGAACCAGGCCTTCGTGGAAGGTAGCGGCATCAACGCGCTGATCAGCGCCGATCCGGGCGGGCCGAATGGCGGCGCCGTTTTCCACGATACGTCGGTGTGGCTGCGTGGGGCATAACAGCACAGTCCCCTTGCGTCCGGACACAACCCAAAGTATGAAGATAGCATCAAGATAACGAGATTTAGTCGCGCCATGTCGCTTGCCGAGTCCCCGTCCCTGCCCGAAGAAGAGAGCTGGCCGCCCGCCGAGCCGGCCTATGTCATCGTGGTTGGCAACGAGAAGGGTGGCTCCGGCAAGTCCACCACCGCCATGCACATCATCGTCTCGCTGCTGCGCGACGGCTATGAAGTCGGCTCGCTGGACCTGGACGCCCGGCAGGGCACGCTGACGCGCTACATCAACAACCGGCGGCGGTCAGCGGCCAACGGCGAAAACCTCCCCCTGCCCCGCCACCAGTTCCTGCAGCCCAGCGAATTGCCGACACGGTCGGAGGCCGAGACCGAGGACCGGGAGCGATTCGACCAGCTGTTCGCCGAAATGCGCGTGCTGTGCGACTTCGTGGTGATCGATACGCCGGGCGCCAACACCTATCTCGGTCGACTGGCGCATTCCCACGCCGACACGCTGGTCACCCCGATGAATGACAGCTTCCTCGATCTCGACATGCTGGCGACCGTCGATGGCACGGGCCGGAACATCGAGAAACTGTCGGTCTATAGCGAAATGGTGTTCGAGCAGCGCAAGGCGCGCATGCAGCGCGACCGCAGCTCGATCGACTGGGTGGTGATGCGCAACCGGCTGTCCAACCTGAACGCCCGCAACAAGCAGGACATCGCCGACGTGATGAACGCACTGACCCGCCGCGTCGGCTTCCGCATGGCGCCGGGCATCAGCGAGCGGGTGATCTACCGCGAATTGTTTCCGCGCGGCCTGACCATGCTGGACCTGCTGGAAGCCGGCGAGAGCGCCAGCATGTCGCATCTGGCGGCCCGGCAGGAAGTCCGCGCGCTGGTCGAGGCGCTGGGCCTGCCGGAGCGTTTGCCCAAGCAACAGCGCCGCGCCGCTGAGTAACCTGCCGCACACCTTCTGCTTCGGCCCTGGGCTTGGGGTGGAAGTTTGGCCCGCCGCACCAACATAATGGAAAGCGGAATTCCCGGTGGAATGGCGGAGCTTCATGGTTTCCGACAAGACGAAACTGCCCGATACGGACAATAAGGCGCTGTCCAGCCAATCGCAGGTGGACGCCTTCCTGCAACGCATCGCGGCCACCCCGAAGCCGGTGCCGCAGGGTGGGCGCGGCCGGCTGATCTTCGCCATGGATGCCACCGCAAGCCGGCAACCAAGCTGGGACACTGCCTGCCAGATCCAGGGCGAGATGTTCCGCGAAACGGCGGCGCTCGGCGGGCTCGACATCCAGCTCGCCTATTATCGCGGCTTCCATGAATTCGACGCCAGCCCGTGGCTGTCCGACACCGACACGCTGCTGGGCCGGATGACGGCGGTGCAGTGCCGGGGCGGACAGACCCAGATCGACCGGCTGCTGCACCACACGATCGCCGAGACCAAACAGCGCAAGGTGCAGGCGCTGGTGTTCGTCGGTGACTGTTTCGAGGAGGATATCGACCGGGTCTGCCAGACCGCCGGGGCGCTGGGCCTGCTGGGCGTGCCCGCCTTCCTGTTCCATGAGGGTGGCGAGCCGGCCGCGCGCCGCGCCTTCGAGGAGATCGCCCGGCTGACCAAGGGCGCATACTGCCCGTTCGATGCCTCCAGCGCGCAGCAGCTGCGCGACCTGCTGTCCGCCGTCGCAGTCTATGCCGCCGGCGGGTATCGGGCGCTGGAATCCTACGGCAAGCGCAAGGGCGGGGCCGCACTGATGCTGACAAGCCGGCTGGGACGGGCGTAAAACCGGGCGATGCCATATCTCATCCTCGGCCTTGCCCTGCTTATCGGATTGCTGCTGGCCGCACGCTGGCTGACCGGCGCCGACCCGAAGAAAGTCGCCAACGCGCTGAAATGGTTCGGCGCCGTCCTGCTGGTGGCGGCCATCGGCATTCTGTTCGTGCGTGGACAGTTGGGCTATCTGATCGCGCTCGCCGGCGGCCTGGTGCCCTTCATCTGGCGCTGGCGCAGCATCCTGCAAAGCGTGCGCAACGCCGCCAAGGCAGCGCAGGGGCCGTCCCAGGGCCAAAGCTCGGAGATTGTCACGCGGCTGCTTTCCATGCGCCTCGACCATGACAGCGGCGAGATGCATGGCCATGTCCTCGAAGGGCAGTTCCGCAACCGCTCGCTGGATACGCTGAGCCATACCGAGATGGCCGCACTGCTGAGCGAGTGCCACGCCGCCGACGCGCAATCGGCGCAGGTGCTGGAAGCCTATCTCGACCGTATGCACGGACCGGACTGGCGCGCGGATTTCGGCGCGGAAGGCACGGCGGAGGCGGCGCAAGCCAGCGGGCCGATGACGCCCGATCAGGCCCGCGAGATTCTGGGGCTGGCGCCCGGTGCCACGCCGGAGGAAATCCGCGAGGCGCACAAGCGGCTGATGATGGCAAACCACCCGGACCATGGCGGCTCCACCTACCTCGCCGCGCAGATCAACCGCGCAAAGGACGTGCTGCTGGGGAAGAAGTAGCCCGCCGCCCGCTATGCAATGATGTCGGGCAGCAGCTCGGATTCCACGCGCAGGATCTGGTCCTTCAGGATCAGCTTGCGCTTCTTCAGCCGCTGCAGCTTGATCTGGTCGAACGGCGCCTGCTCGGACAGGCGGGCGATTACCTCGTCAAGGTCACGGTGCTCGGTACGCAGCTCTTCGAGCCGCTCCTTTAGGCGATCTTCATCTTCGCTCATGGCTGGCGCAAATCCAAATCGGTGCCGGCGACGGCGTCCCCTCTGTCGCCGCGGCCCTACTTTCTGCTTTATTGCCAGAGTCCTGACCGCAGGAAAAGGGTAAGCTTCACCTATGAGCAAGAAACATATCGGTATCCTGACCAGCGGCGGCGATTGCGCCGGCCTCAATGCCTGTATCCGCGCCGTCACGCTGCATGCCTGCCTCGGCCATGGCTGGCGCGTGACCGGCATCCGCTACGGCACGGCGGGGCTGATGCACAGCCCGCCGCAGACCCTGCCGCTGACCCCGGAACTGTTCGACACCAGCTATCTGCGCCGGGCCGGCACGCTGCTGGGCTCGGTGAATACCGGCAACCCGTTTGCCTTCCCGATGCCGGATGGCAGCCGCAAGGACCGCTCGGAAGAAGTGATAGCCGGCTACCGGTCGCTGGGGCTGGACGCGCTGATCGGCATTGGCGGCGATGGCAGCCTCGCCATCCTGCGCCGGCTGGCGCAGCAGGGCGGCATCCCCTTCGTCGGGATTCCCAAGACCATCGACAATGATGTGGCCCAGACCGAAAACGCGCTGGGCTACGCCACCGCCGTGCAGGTCGCCATCGAGGCGCTGGACCGGTTGCAGCCGACGGCGGCCAGCCACGACCGCGTGATGGTGCTGGAGGTGATGGGCCGCGATGCCGGCCATATCGCGCTGAATGCCGGTATTTCCGGCGGCGCCGACGTGATCCTGATCCCGGAAATTCCCTACTCCATGGAAAAAGTGGCGGAAAAGGTGAAGGCGATCCGCGCCGGGGGACGGAACTTCGCCCTCATCATCGTCGCCGAGGCCGTGAAGACCGAAGGCGGAGTGGCCATGATGCGCGACCTTGGGCGCGGCGAGACCCGCTATGGCGGTATCGGCCATTATATCGGCGAGGCGGTGGAAAAGCTGACCGGGGCGGAGGTGCGCGTGACCGTTCTGGGCCATGTGCAGCGCGGCGCCGAGGCGGTGCCACAGGATCGGCTGCTGGCCAGCGTGTTCGGCGCGCATGCGATCGACATGGTGGCGGCCGGCCGGTTCGACCGGATGGTGGCCTGGCAGAACCGCGATACGGTCGAGGTGCCGCTGGCGGACATCGTCGATAAATCGCATTGCGTCGATCCCCATGGCGTGATGGTGGAGACCGCCCGGCAGCTTGGCATCTCCTTCGGGGATTAGGCGTGTCTTCCCCGCCTCTGCCCCCAACCCCCGATTTCTGGTCCTTCTCGCTGGATTTCTATGGCCGCCCCGGCGTGGCGGAGGCCTGTCTGGAACTGCAGGAGCGGCACGGGCTGGATGTGAATCTGGTGCTCTATTGCTGCTGGCGCGGCGATGTCCTTAGCGAGGCGCAGATCGAGGCCGCCATCGCGCTGACCGCCCCCTGGCGCGCGGAGATCGTACAGCCCCTGCGTGCCCTGCGCCGTCGGCTGAAGCCCGGCTTCCCGCCCTTCCCCGAGGCCGAGGTACAGGGTTTGCGCAAGCGCATCGCCGATGCCGAACTGGAAGCCGAAAGGCTGCAGCAGCAGGCGCTGGACGCGCTGGCAAGAAACGAAGGGCCAATTCTCTTGCCCTCCCGGCAGGCGGCAACAGCCAATCTGATGCTGCTGGCGGCGCTTTGCCAGGCAGGAGACAGCACCGGTGCGCTCGAACAGCTGGCCGGCCATCTCGACTGACGCCACGCATATTTGTTCTATATTTGTTCTTTTTGTGCTAGACCTGCTTGTCCGATATCCCCGGACGAGATGCCCCCATGCTGCCGCGCACGCCCTATCTGAAATGGCTGTTTCTCGACCTGAACGCCTATTTCGCCAGCGTCGAGCAACAGGCGCATCAGCGCCTGCGCGGCCGTCCCGTTGGCGTGCTGCCGCTGCAGTCGGAAACCACCTGCATCATTGCCGCCAGCTATGAGGCCAAGGCCCGCGGTGTGAAGACCGGCACGCCGGTGTGGGAGGCCCGCCGGCTGTGCCCCGGCATCGTTCTGGTACCGGCCCGGCACGAACTCTATGTCGATTATCACCACCGAATCCTGAAGGAGATCAACAATCACATCCCGGTCTCCCGCGTCGGCTCCATCGACGAGATGGCCTGCGAACTGCTGGGCGACGAGCGCGAACCGGAAAAAGCCCTCGCCCTCGCGCGCCGGCTGAAGCGCGGCTTGCTGGACAATGTCGGGGAATGCCTGCGCTGTTCCATCGGCATCGCGCCCAGCCGCTTCGCCGCCAAGGTGGCCAGCGACATGCAGAAGCCGGACGGGCTGGTGCTGATCCGGCCGGAAGAGCTGCCGGAGCGGTTCTTCGGCCTGGAACTGCGCGACCTCGCCGGGATCGGCCCCAACATGGAACGCCGGCTGAACGCCGCCGGTGTCCATTCGGTGCGCGCGCTGACCGCGCTGCAGCCCAAGCATGCCCGGAAAATCTGGGGCAGCGTGGCCGGTGAACGCTTCTGGTACGGGCTGCACGGCGTCGATATCCCGGAAGCGCCGCCGGCGGCCAAACGCTCCATCGGACACAGCCGCATCCTGCCGCCCGCCATGCGCGCGCCGGATGAGGCGCGGCAGGTCGCCCGCCGGCTGCTGGCCAAGGCGGCCGGGCGGCTGCGGCGCTACGGGCTGACCGCCTCGGCGCTGGCCTGCTCGGCGCGGCTGGAAACCGGGCTGCGCTGGGGTGGAGAAACCCGCCTGGAGGCGACACAGGACAGCTTCGCCCTGCTGGCCGCCTTCGAGACGCTGTGGCGCGACTACAGACCGGTCGGCGGCAGCGGTCGCGTGAAGAAGGTCTCGGTCATGCTGCTGGGGCTGGCGCCGCTGGAACAGCAGACACCCGACCTGTTCGCCGCCGCCGAGCCGGGCCGGCAGCAGCGCCAGCAGATCCGCTCCAGGCTGGCCGGCGCCCTGGACCGGCTGAACGGCAAATACGGGTCCGACACGGTGACGCTGGGGCTGCTGCCCAAGATCGGGCTGGAATATGCCGGCGCCAAGGTTGCCTTCACCCGCATCCCCGACCCGGAGGAGTTCAGCGAGTGAGCCTCATATCTTATATCTTGTAGGCGACGCGGACCCCGCCCCAATGCCGCCCGCGCACGAAGATCGGCGCCGAGCAATCCTTCATCATCGCGAACTGCCCGCCGCCCATATCGCGGCGGTAGGTCTGCAGCAGGAAAAGCGCCGTGCTGCGGCCGGCGGCCAGCCCGACCCTGTCGTTGAACATGCGCCGGTTGCGGCAATTGGCGGCGTTCCAGGTCGGGTCGCTGCTTTGGGGCTGCGAGAATTTCTTGTTATGCGTCGGCAGATAGCCATTCTCGTCCACGCTGGCACAGAACACGATGCGGCTGTCGCTGGTTGCCACCGGCTCCTGGATCGGCGGCAGCACCTTGTCGGTAAACAGGGTGAAGCGCGTCATGAATTGCTGCGGATTGCTGCCGGAAACCGGCTTGTAGTCGCGGTCGAACAGATCAGCTTCGGTGATCTCGCCGGCCGCCAGGCCAGCCTCATAGGCCTCGCCGATGCGCCGTGCCGCCTCCTTCGCCATGTCGATGAAGGGCGTGTCCAGCGTCTCGATGCCGGCCCCGGCGGTAATGCCGATCAGGCTTTCGGTGACGGTGACCAGCTTGTCGATCCGTTCCCGCGCCTTGCCGAGATCCTGACTTGAATGCTCGACATCGGCCGCGACCTCGTCGATGGCGTCAAGGAACCGCCCGCAGCTCTCGTCGATCTCCCCGGCCGAGGCGGTGATGACCGAGGTTTCATTGCCGACGCTGGAGATCGCCTCGCCCACACCGGCCATTACCTGGCCGATGGAGGATGCCCCCTCCCGCACCGAATCGGCCTTGGCGGCGGCGGATTCGCTGCGGTCGATCAGCTGCTCGGACTCCGCGGCAAGCTGGGTCAGGGTGACGTTGATGTCCTGCGTCGCCGTGGCGGTCTGCCCGGCCAGCTGCTTCACCTCGGCGGCGACAACGGCGAAGCCCTTGCCGGCATCGCCCGCCCGCGCCGCCTCGATGGAGGCGTTCAGTGCCAGAAGGTTGGTCTGCTTGGCGATGGTGGCAATCTCCTGCGCGACAGTACCGACCTTAGCCAGCGCCTCGCGCAGCCCATTCACCTGGGCATGGATGTCTGCCACCGCCGTCACCAGATCCTGAATGTCACGAATCGAGGCGCCGATCCGGTCGCGCGAATCGGCGATCTGCCGCGCGGCCCCGTCGGTTACCTCGGAGACGCTGCGCGCCACCGCCGCGACCTTCTGGTTCTGCGCGGCCATGTCGCCCGCCGCTGTCCTGATGTCGGAAAAGACCTCGGCCTCGCGCCGGACGCGCGAATCCACATCGGTGACGCTGCCGGAAATATCGGCGATCTCAATCCCCAGATCGCCGACCTGCTCGGCAATCTTCTGCAAGGCATCGCGTTCGATCTGTCCCGCAGTGCCCCCGCCTGCATCACCAAGACGGCGCTCCATCAAGGTGGCCGCCTCTCCTTCATTTGCACTCATTTTCCCTGTTGCCCCATTTTTTTGTTGTGGGTGCTCAAGAATAACAGAGAAATGTTAATAAAGTGTCAGTCTAATATAAGAAGTAAGCAGAACAGACAAGTGAACGGAACAGCACGGCTAGAAGCTGGGCGGCTCCATCCCGACGGCGCGCAACGCATCGCCCAGCGCCTGCTTCAGCCGGGCCAGGCCGGCCTCATCCTTCGCTTCGCAGCGGGCCACCAGAACATCCTGGGTGTTGGAGGCACGCAGCAGCCACCAGCCATCCGCCGTCTTCACCCGCACGCCATCGACATCGTTAACCTCGACGCCGGACTGCCCCTTCAGCCATTCCTTGACCTCACCCGCGACCTTGAACTTGCGCTCCTCGGCGCAGGGGAAGCGCAGCTCAGGCGTGTTCATCATTTCCGGCAGCGTATCGCGCATCTCGGCCAGGCTCTGGTCGCCGTTCGACAGAATCTCGATCAGCCGGATCGCCGCGTAGAGCGCGTCATCGAAGCCGTAATAATGATCGGCATAGAAGATATGGCCGCTCATTTCGCCGGCGAGCGGCGCCTTCACCTCCTTCATCTTGGTCTTGATGAGGGAATGGCCGGTGCGCCACATCAGCGGCACGCCGCCGGCCCTGGCAATCTCGTCATAGAGCGACTGGCTGGCCTTCACATCGGCGATGATCGTCGCCCCCGGCCGTTCGGCAAGCACGGCGCGCGCCAGCACGATCATCAGCTGGTCACCCCACAGGATGCGGCCCTGCCCGTCGATCACGCCAATCCGGTCGCCATCGCCATCCAGCGCGATGCCGAGGTCGGCCTTGTGCTCGGCCACCGCCTCCATCAGCTGTTCCAGATTTTCCGGCACGGTCGGGTCGGGGTGATGGTTCGGGAAGGTGCCATCCACCTCGACATTCAGCAGCACATGGCTGGAGGGCAGACGCATGCAGATTTCGTTCACCAGCGGGCCGCCAGCGCCATTGCCGCTGTCCCAGACGATCTTCAGCTGCTTGCCTTCGCGATAGTCGCGCATCATCCGGTCGGCATATTCCTGCACGATGTCATGCCGGCTGACCGCGCCCGTGCCGCTCTCGAAATCGCCGCTGGCCGCCAGGGCGCCCAGGCGCTGGATATCGTCACCGAAGAACGGATCGTGCCCCAGCATCATCTTGAAACCGTTATAGTCCGGGGGGTTGTGCGACCCGGTCAGCATGATGCCGCCATCGGTATGCAGGTGATAGACGGAGAAATACAGCATCGGCGTCGGCCCCATGCCGATCCGCCGGACATCGACGCCGCTGGCCGACAGCCCTTCGACCAGGGCTGCTTCCAGCATCGGCGAGCTGAGCCGCCCGTCATAGCCGACCGCGACCGACTTGCCGCCCTTGCGCCGCACCAGCGTGCCGAAGGCGCGGCCGATGGCGCGCGCATCCTCCGCGGAGAGCGTCTTGCCGACGATGCCGCGAATATCGTACTCGCGCAGGATGGTGGGATCGAAATTGTGCCCGGTCGTGTCAGCCGTATCGGTCATGAAGGCGTGCCTTCCTTTTTCTTTATTCTTCGGGTTCGGGCGTGGGGCGCCCGACGCAAGTATAGCGGAAACCGGCCTCGACCATATCCTTCGGCTCATAGATATTGCGCAGGTCGATCATGACCGGCCGGGCGAGGACCTGCTGCATTCGTTCAACGGAGAGGCCGCGGAACTCGTTCCATTCGGTCAGCACCACCGCCGCGTCGGCACCTTCCATCGCCTCATAGGCGCCTTCGCACCAGCTAACGCCCTCGATATGGCGCGCAGCCTCCTCCATGCCGACCGGATCATAGGCCCGCACTGTCGCGCCGGCCGCCATCAGCGCCGGCAGGATGACCAGGCTGGGCGCGTCGCGCATATCGTCGGTGTTCGGCTTGAAGGTCACGCCCAGCACGGCGATGGTCTTGCCGGCGACCGAGCCGCCCATGAACGCCACGATCTTCTCGGCCATGCGATGCTTGCGGCGGTCATTGATATCCACAACCGTCTCGACAATACGCAAGGGGCTGCCGGCCTCCTGCGCGGTGCGCACCAGCGCCATCGTGTCCTTGGGAAAGCAGGAACCGCCATAGCCCGGCCCCGGATGCAGGAATTTGCGCCCGATGCGGCCGTCGAGGCCGATGCCCTTGGCGACATCATGCACGTCCGCGCCCAGCTTCTCGCACAGATCGGCAATCTCGTTGATGAAGGTGATCTTGGTGGCGAGGAAGGTATTGGCCGCGTATTTGATCATCTCGCTGGTTTCCAGCGAGGTCATCACGATGGGCGTCTCGATCAGGAACAGCGGCCGGTAGAGATCGCGCATAATCTCCTGCGCCCGCGAGCTCTCGGCGCCGATGACCACGCGGTCAGGCCGCATGAAATCGCCGATGGCGGCCCCTTCGCGCAGAAATTCCGGGTTGGAGGCAACGTCGAAATCGGCATCCGGCCGTGTCTCCCGGATAATCCGCTCGACCTCGCGCCCGGTGCCGACCGGCACAGTGGATTTGGTGACCACCACCGTGTAGCCGTCCAGCGCCTCGGCGATTTCCTTCGCGGCGGCATAGACATAGCTGAGATCGGCATGGCCATCGCCGCGCCGGCTGGGCGTGCCGACGGCGATGAACACGGCGTCCGCTGCCGCCACCGCCGACCGGACATCGATGCCGAAGCTGAGCCGCCCGGCCTTCACATTGCCGGCCACCAGCGCCTCCAGCCCCGGCTCGTAGATCGGCATCTCGCCCTGCAGCAGCCGGTCGATCTTGGCCTTGTCCTTATCGACGCAGGTGACGTCGAACCCGAACTCCGCAAAACAGGCTCCCGAGACCAGGCCGACATAGCCTGTGCCGATTATCGCGACGCGCATGCCGTTCTCTCCTGGCCGTTCTCTCTCATGGCCTTTTGGGCCAACCGGGGTTAGCGGTAATTCTTCAATATCTCGCGCAGGTCGCCGGCCATGTCCTCGCGCTCCAGCGCGAAGGCGACATTCGCCTCCAGGAAGCCGATCTTGGAACCGCAATCGAAACGCCTGCCATCGAAGCGCAGCCCATGGAACGGGTGCGTGCCGATCATGTCCGCCATCGCGTCGGTCAGCTGGATTTCACCGCCGGCGCCCTTCTGCCCCTTCGCCAGATGCTTGAAGACATCGGGCTGCAGGATATAGCGGCCGATAACCGCCAGGGTGGACGGTGCCTTGTCCGGTTCCGGCTTCTCGACCAGCCCCTTTACCTCGACCAGACGGCCATCGGCGCTGGTTGTGCCCGGCGAGACCACGCCATAGCTCTTGGTCTGCTCCTTCGGCACATCCATGACCGCCAGCATGTTGCCGCCGGTCTCGTGATAGGCCTCCACCATCTGTGCGAGGCAGGATTCCTCGGACAGGATCAGATCGTCCGCCAGCAGCACGGCGACCGGCTCATCATCGTCGATCATGTTGCGCGCGCACCAGACGGCATGGCCAAGCCCCATCGGGTCCTGCTGGCGCAGATAGGCGACCTGACCGGGCCGCATCAGCATCTCGTCCAGCAGCTTCAGCTCCTTCTCCTTGCCACGCTCGCGCAACGTGTCTTCCAGCTCGTAGGAATGGTCGAAATGATCCTCGATGGCGCTTTTGCCGCGCCCGGTCACGAAGATGAATTCCTCGATGCCGGCTGCGCGCGCCTCGTCCACCGCATACTGGATCAGCGGGCGGTCCACGACGGGCAGCATTTCCTTCGGCAGCGCCTTCGTCGCCGGCAGAAAGCGCGTTCCCAGGCCACCGACCGGGAAGATCGCCTTGCGCACGGGTTTTGCCATTGGATACTCCTAATGTTGCGGTACGGGCTTGTTGCAGTGCAAACGGACGGGACGGCCGGGCGTTCCGAAGAATAAGGTATGAAGATACCTTGACCTGGAAGCTCTCTGGACTTCCCTACCTGCGCTGGCATGCCCGAAATAGGCTCTCTAAAGTGCGATCGTTTTAAAGGCGATCCCGACAGGAACGCCTTTAAAACGTGAATCGCCCTCAACCCTTTTGATTAGAGGCGGATTCACGTTTCAGAGTGAATCAGCAGACTGATTCACTCTGAAACGATCCGGCTCTATGTGCCACAGACAGGGGGCATGAAGCAACCGCCGCCCCGGAACCGGAACTCTTCGCACCTGCGCACTTGCCAGCCTCTTGGCACCCCCTATAATGCCGCGCTTTCCCGTTTCGCGGCCCCTGAAAGGCCCGTGCGAACCCAAGGTGGACAAGGGAGCCTGCAGGGCGTGACGAAAGCGAGCGACAAGCCGGTGGTCGGCATCATCATGGGCAGCCAGTCCGACTGGCCGACCATGCGCCATGCCTCGGAGATTCTGGAGCGGCTGGGCGTGGCCCATGAATGCCGCATCGTCTCCGCCCACCGCACGCCCAAACGCCTGGTGGAGTATGCCGAGACAGCGCGGGCACGCGGGCTGAAGGCGGTGATCGCCGGTGCCGGCGGCGCCGCGCATCTGCCCGGCATGGTAGCGTCGATGACGCCGCTGCCGGTGTTCGGCGTTCCCATCGAGAGCAAGGCGCTGTCCGGCATGGACAGCCTTCTCTCCATCGTGCAGATGCCGGGCGGCGTCCCGGTCGGCACCCTGGCCATCGGCAAGGCGGGCGCCATCAACGCCGCACTGATCGCGGCCTCCGTCATTGCCCATCTGGACCCGAAGGTGGCCGAAGCGCTGGACGCCTTCCGCGCCGAACAGACCGACAAGGTCGCCGAGATTCCCAGCGACGAAGCGTAGAAGCATGGCAGGCAAGGACATTATCGCCCCCGGCGCCACCATCGGCATGCTGGGCGGCGGGCAGTTGGGACGGATGGCGGCGCTGGCCGCCGCCAATCTGGGCTACAAGGTGCATGTGCTGACACCTGAGCGCGACAGCCCGGCCGCGCAGGTCTGCGCCACCACCACCATTGCCGACTATACCGACAGGGCTGCGCTGGAGGCCTTCGCGACATCCGTCGATGTGGTGACCTACGAGTTCGAGAATGTGCCGGTCGAGGCTGCCGAATTGCTGGCGGAAAAGGTGCCGGTGCGGCCCGGCGCAGAGGCGTTGCGCGTGGCGCAGGACCGGCTGCGCGAAAAGGAATTCGCGGCCAATCTCGGCATTGGCACCGCCCCCTTCCGCGCCGTTGGCGCCGCCGATGAGCTGGCCTCTGCCCTTGCCGCCATCGGCACGCCCGCCGTGCTAAAGACGCGGCGCATGGGCTATGACGGCAAGGGCCAGACCAAGATTCTGCCGGATACCGCCCCGGATGACTCCTGGGCGGCCATCGGCGGCCAGCCGGCGATCCTGGAAGGCTTCGTCAGCTTTAGCATGGAAATCTCGGTCATCGTGGCGCGCGGGCTCGACGGCCAGACCCTATGCTATCCACCGGTCGAGAACCGCCATGTGAACCACATCCTCGACACCACCATCGTCCCCGCGCCGATCCCGCCGGCCCTCGCCGCCGAGGCAGAGGAAATCGCCCGCAAGATGGCCGAAGCGCTGGATCTGGTCGGGCTGCTGGCGGTCGAACTCTTCGTAACCGGGGATGGCCGCGTTCTGATGAACGAGATTGCCCCGCGCCCGCACAATTCCGGCCACTGGACGATGGATGCCTGTGTCACCAGCCAGTTCGAGCAGCAGATACGCGCGGTGTGCGGCCTGCCTCTCGGCTCGGTCGAGCGCTATGGCGATGCCGAGATGAAGAACCTGATCGGCGACCAGGCGAACGGCTGGCTGGAGATTCTGCGCGATCCCGCCGCCCGCTTGCATCTCTACGGCAAGGCGGAGGCCCGCCCCGGCCGCAAGATGGGCCATGTGAACCGGATCGTGCGGAAGTAGGGTCCCCTACTCCGCTGCCTTCGCCGCGTCCTCCGGGTCGGGGCGCTTCTCGCGCATGGTGACGAACTCCTCCGCCGCCGTCGGGTGGATGCCGATGGTGGCATCGAAATCGGCCTTGGTGGCGCCCGCCTTCACGGCGATGGCAATACCCTGCACGATCTCCGGCGCGTCGGCGCCGACCATATGGCAGCCGACCACGCGGCCGCTGCCGGCATCGACCACCAGCTTCATCAAGGCACGCTCGTCGCGGCCCGACAGCGTGTGCTTCATCGGCTTGAAGCGCGAGACATAGACATCGACCTTGCCGTAGGTCAGGCGCGCCTGTTCCTCGCTCAGCCCGACCGTGGAGATCGGCGGCTGGCTGAACACGGCGGCCGGCACGTTGGTGTGATCCACCTTGCGCGGCGTACCGCCGAACACCGTATCGGCGAAGGCGTGCCCCTCGGCGATGGCGACCGGGGTCAGTGCGATGCGATCGGTCACATCGCCAACGGCGTAGATATTCTCCACCGTGGTGCGGGAGAATTCGTCCACCGCGATGGCGCCCGCCTTGTTCAGATGGACGCCGACTTCCTCCAGCCCGATGCCCTTGGTGTTGGGCGCGCGGCCGGTGGCGTACATCACCGCGTCGCAGACGATGGTCTCGCCCGAGTCGGTCAGCAGGCTGAGCTCGTCTTCCGTCTTCTCGATGCTGCGGATATTGGTGTTCGGCACCAGCTTGACACCCTGTTTGGTCAGTTCCTCGGTCAGGGCGACGCGCACATCCTCGTCGAAGCCGCGCAGCGGCAGGTCGCGGCGGATGACCAGGCTGACCTCGGATCCAAGCCCGTTGAAGATACCGGCGAACTCGACCGCGATATAGCCGCCGCCAACGATGACGATGCGGCGCGGCAATTCCATCATCTCCAGCGCCTCATTGGAGGTGATGGCATGCTCGATGCCCGGGATTTCCGGGAATTCCGGCCAGCCGCCGGTGGCGATCAGGATCGTGCCGGCGGTATAGCGCTTGCCAGCCACCTCCACCGTATGCGCGTCGATCAGCTTTCCGCGCCCGTCGATCAGTTCCACCCCGGCATCCTTCAGCAGGCGCAGATAGATGCCGTTCAGCCGGTCGATCTCGGTGTTCTTCCGCTCGATCAGACGCTTCCAGTCATGCGCCATCTCGCCCACATCCCAGCCGAAGCCAGCGGCATCCTCGAAATCGCCATGGAAGTGCGAGGCATAGACCAGCAGCTTCTTCGGCACGCAGCCCCGGATGACACAGGTGCCGCCGACCCGGTAATCCTCGCAGATTGCCACCCGCGCGCCGTGCCGGGCGGAAATCCGGCTGGCGCGCACGCCCCCGGAGCCGGCCCCGATGACAAAGAGGTCGTAGTCGTACTGGGCCTTGCTATCCTGGGCCTTGCTATCCTGGGCCATGATCGTCCTTTCCAGCTGCCGCGCGCCGTTGCTGCGGGTTTTGTCCCATATAGGATCGGGTCAGCGCAACGGCCAGGGAAGATCGAGGGGGACTGTTATGCCCCAGCCGCCTACGCCGCCGTCTGGGCTGCCTTCACGGCGGAGGCGCCGGCGATCTTGCCGAACACCGCGCCGGAGGTGAGGCCGGTGCCGCCCGGATAGTTGAAATAGAACAGCCCGCCCACCAGTTCGCCCGCTGCGAACAGACCGGGGATCGGCGTGCCCTCCATATCCAGCACGGCCGCCTCCTGGCTGACACGCAGCCCGCCGAAGGTGAAGGTGATGCCGCAGGTCACCGCATAGGCCTCGTAGGGCGGCGCGTCGATGGTGTTGGCCCAGTTCGATTTCTTCACCGCCAGCCCCTCGGTGCTGCGCCCGTCCTTCACATTCGGGTTGAACGGGGTGTCCTGCCGGACCGCCGCGTTATAGGCCTCGATCTCCGCCAGCGCCGCCTCGGCATTCACATCGTCCAGCTTGGCAGTCAGCTCCTCCAGCGTGTCCGCCGTCACCTTGGTGACCTGGCGGATGCGGTATTCGTCGCGCAGCAGGTGGGTCACCTTGGAATCGAAGATCTGCCAGGCGAACTGGCCCGGCTGCTCCAGAATCACGCGGCCATATTTCGCATAGGTGTAGTTGCGGAAGTCCGCGCCTTCATCGACGAAGCGGCGGCCGGTCGCGTTCACCATGATGCCGAACGGGTAGCTGTGCTTCTGAAAGCCGTCGCCGACCGCGAGGTCGCCGAACTCCGGGGCGTTACGCTCCCACCCCACGGCGTGGCAGCCCGACCAGTTGCCATAGGGCTGCGCGCCAATCTCCAGCGCCATGCGGATGCCGTCGCCCATGTTGAAGCGGCTGCCGCGCACCTTGGCCAGATCCCAGCCTGGACCGAGATAGCGGGTGCGCCATTCCGAATTGGCCTCGAACCCGCCCGATGCGATCACCACCGCCTTGGCGGCAACGGCGACGGTCTTGCCGCCGCGCTTCACCTTCACCCCATGCACGCCGTCATCGTCGTGGATCAGCGACACCGCGCGGCTTTCGTACCAGATATCGATGCCGCGCTTCCCGGCGGACTCGGTCAGCGCCTCGACCAGGCCGGGGCCGCCGCCCCAGGCCTCGACCGTCAACCCGCCCCAGAATTTGAACTTGCCATCCACCTTGAAGGCCTGCCGGCCATAGATCGGCACGAAGCGCACGCCCTTGGAGCGCATCCACAGCAGCGTTTCGAAGCTGCGCCGTACCAGCAATTCGGCCAGGTCCGGATTGGTGCGGTACTGCGTGACCCGGCCCATATCGTCGAAGAACTGGTCCTCGGTATAGGTGCCGAAATCTGTGTTCGCCTTCTCCTCCTCGGTGAGGTCGGGCATCAGCTTCGAGAGGTCCTCGACGCCATTATAGGCGACGCGCATGGCGCCCGCCGTGAAGCTGCTGTTGCCGCCGGCCTCGTCTTTCGGCGCCGCCTCCAGCACCAGCACCCTGGCGCCGTTCTCCTGCGCCGACAGGGCCGCGCAGAAGGCCGCGTTACCGCCGCCGATAACCACAACATCATACTCGCCCGACATGGTAGCTCCGTTCCTGGATGTTCCTTGATGAGGGTGGCACCCTCTTTGTATGCAAAAGTATACTGACCAAAGTGGGCGGCTCAAGCCTTCGATACGCCCATCCATACGCAGGGCAAACATTCGTATGCAACTGTCGACAAGGCGATTGCCGGTTGGCAGAATACGTCCCTGCCTGCCACCAACGATAGAATGAAAGCGCCCCGATGCGCCTGCTCCAGGCCGACGATTTCCGCAATGCCTCCCGTGCCGAGCTGGTCTATCGCGCGCTGCGCGCGGCGATTCGCGATGGCGAGATGGCAGCAGGCGAAAGACTGCGCGAGACCGACATCGCCGAGAAGCTGGGCGTCAGCCGCACCCCGGTGCGCGAAGCGCTGCAGCGGCTGACCGCGGAAGGGCTGCTGTCGGTCAGCCCCGGCCGGGGCGTCATCGTCACCGAGTTCGACAAGCAGCAGGTGCTGGAACTCTATGCGCTGCGCGAGGTGCTGGAGGGAGCGGCGGCGGCCTTCGCGGCGGAGCGGGCAAGCGAGGCCGATATCGAGACGCTGCGCCACCTGATGGAGGAGGAAGCCATCGGCAGCGACGAGGGCCGCAGCCTCGCGGCCACCAACCGCGCCTTCCATGCCGCCCTCTGCGAGGCGGCGCACAACCGCTATCTGACCGGCGCGATCAGTGCTTTGGCCGATTCCATCGACCTGCTGCGCGGCACCACCCTGGCCGCCCCTGGCCGCCGGCGTGGCGCCGAAGCCGAGCACCGCGCCATCGTGGACGCGGTCGAGCGCCGCGACCCGGCAACCGCCGAGCGCCTTGCCCGCGACCATATCCGCGAGGCACGGCGGCTTCGGCTGCGCATGCTCCCGCCGCAGCGCTGAGCAAAAAAAGGGCGGCCCGAAGGCCGCCCTGGAGTTTCAGGAGGAAAAGTTTCAGGAGGAAAAAGTTCAGCCGGCGCGGAGCGACTTCAGGAAGTCCCCGACCTTGGCCTGCAGGGTCTGCGAATTGCTGGACAGATCATTGGCCGCTTCCAGCAGCTTCTCCGAGACGGCGCCGGCCTGATTGGCCGCATCGCTGACCTGACCGATATTGCCGGAAATCTGCTGCGTGCCGGCCGAGACCTGCTGCACATTGCGCACGATTTCCTGCGTCGCCGCCGATTGCTCTTCGATGGCGGCACTGATCGCCGTCGCCGATTCCGATACCGAGCCGATGATCTCGCGGATATGGCTCATCTCGCCGGCCGCCCCGCCAACAGCGGTTCGGATACCGTCGATATGGCTCTTGATCTCTTCCGTCGCCTTGGCGGTCTGACTGGCCAGGTTCTTCACTTCCGACGCCACAACCGCGAACCCCTTGCCCATCTCGCCGGCACGCGCCGCCTCGATGGTGGCATTAAGCGCCAGCAGGTTGGTCTGCGCCGCGATGTCGGCGATCAAATTCAGCACATTGCCGATTTCCTCGGCAGCGCTGACCAGCCCCTGAATGGTGCTGGACGAGCGATCCGCCGCGGTCACCGCCTGCTGGCTGACGTCGCGGGCATTACCGGTCTGCCGGCCGATCTCCTGGATCGAAACGGTCAGCTCCTCGGCGGCGGCGGCGACCGTCTGCACATTATTGGCGGCATCCTGCGTGGCGCTCGTGGCCTGATTCGCCTGGTCGCGGGTGACCGACGAGACGCTGGCCATTTCCGTGGCCCCCTGACGCACATCCTGGGAGGCGCTGGAGACCTGCACCACGACGCTCTCGATGGTCGTCTGGAACTGGTCGGCAATGCGGCGCAGATCGTCCTGGCGCGCCTGCGCGGCGGCCAGCTTCATGGCTTCCTGCTCGTTGCGCAGTTTCTCGGTCTCTGCGGCAGCGGCGCGCAACACCTCCAGCGAGCGGCCGATCCGGCCAATCTCGTCACGACGGCCCTGATCCGGCACTTCCCGCGACAGATCGCCAGCCGCCATGGCCTCCATCACGCCGGACACACCACGCATCGATGTGCTCACATCGCGGGAGATTACCACGGCGATGCCGATACCGATCAGCACCAGCACGCCCATCAGGGCGCCGACACGCAGCGCCTTCTCCAGGAAGGCGGCATCCAGATCGTCGGTATAGACGCCGGTGCCGACCATGATGTTCCAGCCCGGCACAAGCATGCCCCAGCTGATCTTGTTGATCGGCTCGGCATCCTTCACCTTCGGCCAGAGATAATCGAACCGTCCGCCCTCGGGCCCGGATTCGGCAGCGCGGCGCATTTCGCGCAACACGAAGGTGCCGTTGGAATCCTGCAGGCCCCACAAATTCTTGCCCTGCATGTCGGCGCGGATATGGGCAAAATTGTCGCCTTCCAGCGTCCAGGCGAACAGATACTCAACCTTTTCATAGACCATGGAGCTGGTGGTAACGCGCCAGCTCTCCTTCGCCTGCTGCTCGGTCAGCTCGCCAGCGGCAACGCGCTTCTGCAGTGCCAGCGCCACATTTACGCTGGCCTCGGTCAGCGCCTTCACCTTGG
This sequence comes from Oceanibaculum nanhaiense, assembly GCF_002148795.1. NCBI lineage: Bacteria > Pseudomonadati > Pseudomonadota > Alphaproteobacteria > Rhodospirillales > Oceanibaculaceae > Oceanibaculum > Oceanibaculum nanhaiense. Next base: position 46,903 of record NZ_MPOB01000003.1, read on the forward strand.
CCAGCCGCTCGGCCAGCATCGCGCCATGCATGTTGGACAGGGTCAGGCCAACACCGAGCGCCATGGTCAGCACCAGCACCCCGATAATCACACCCAGCTTTGCGGAAATGGACAGGTTTTTGAAAAGCGACACCGTGAATCCCCCGGAATCGATTGAGATGCCTTAGCCATACCGCACACATATAAAAAAAGTATTAAGTACCCCAAAAATGGGCGCTAACAGGTTGATGAGAGAGCCGATTGACGTTGCTCCGGTTATCAGACAACCTGCGCGCCATGCAGAAGTTCGACACCATCGCCAAGCCGCAGCGGCTGACCGACCAGATCGCGCAGGTGCTCGCCACCCGCATCCGGGACGGGCAGTTCCTGCCTGGCGAAAGACTGCCGACGGAAAAGGATATGGCCGAGCTGTTCGGTGTCAGCCGCTCGGTCGTGCGGGAAGCCGTGTCGATGCTGAAATATGACGGTCTGGTGGAAACCCGGCAGGGCAGCGGGGTCTTCGTCAACAGCAACCCGAACACGCGCTCCTTCCGCATCGAATGCGGGCTGCTGGGCGGTCCCGCCGATCTGCGCGCCGTGTTCGAGCTGCGCGGCATCGTCGAATCGGCTGCCGCCGCGCTGGCGGCGGAGCGCCGCGCGCCCGAGGACATCGCCATCCTGCGCGGCCATCTGGAAGCGATGGCAACGGACATCGCCGCCGGGCGCGAGGGTGTGGATGCCGATACCGCCTTCCACACCGCCATCGCGCGCGCCGCCGACAATGCCTATCTGATGCGCTTCGCCGAATTCCTCGGCACCTCCCTGCGCGAGGCGATCCGCGCGGCGCGCAGCAATTCCGCCCGTTATCCGGGCACGCCTGACCAGGTGCAGGACGAACACCGCGCCGTCTTCGAGGCGGTTGCCGCCGGCGACCCGAAAGCAGCCGGCAAAGCCATGCGCCGGCACATCGAAAATGCGATGCGCCGGCTGGGTCTCGACATAGAAGAAAAGCTGGAGGAATAGGAATGAGTGCCACCATCGACGACGCCCCGCCCATCCCTGGACCGGACCGGTCCCCGCGCAAGCCAAAGCTGCTGCTGCCGCCGGGCAGCTGCGACTGCCATGCGCATGTCTTCGGCCCGATGGCGCGCTTCCCCTACTCCACCCCGCGCAGCTACACGCCGCCGGATTCGCCGCTGGCCGAGTATCTCGCCATGCATGACACGCTGGGCGTCGAGCGCGGCGTGCTGGTGCAGCCCAGCGTCTATGGCACCGACAATGACGCGATGATGGAGGCGCTGCACGCGCATCCGGACCGGCTGCGCGGCGTCGCGGTCGTGGAGCCCACCATATCCGAGGCAGAACTGAAGGCGCTGCATGAGGGTGGCGTGCGCGGCGTGCGCGTGAATGTGCTGTTCAAGGGCGGCGTGCCGATCTCCGCCGCGCGCCCTCTGGCCGAACGCATCGCGCCCTATGGCTGGCATGTGCAGTTCCTGATCGACGTGTCCAACCATCCGACACTGGATGAAGAGCTGGCTGGTTTCCCGACGCCGGTGGTGATCGACCATATGGGCCATTGTGACGTCGCCAAGACGGCGACCGATCCCGGCTTCGCAGCGCTGCTGCGGCTGCTCGATGGCGGGCGCTGCTGGGTGAAACTGTCCGGCCCCTATCGTATTACCGCACGGCCTGCCGTCCCGTTCGACGATGTGACGCAGGTCGCCCGCACGCTGGTCGCCCGGCGCCCGGACCGTATGGTCTGGGGCACCGACTGGCCGCATCCGTCGATCAAGACGGACATGCCGAACGACGGCGATCTCGTCGAGATGCTTGCCGACTGGGTGCCCGACGCGGCAACGCGCCAGCGCATCCTGGTCGATAACCCGGCGGCGCTCTATGACTTCCCGCCGCTGAACAAGTAAGCCCACCACTGAACAAACAAGAAAGCGCCGAAGCGCCCATCACTAACCCTCCACCCCAAGAATCATCGGGAGAATCGACATCATGACCATCGCACTGAAACTGAAAACCCTGTCGCTGGCCGTGGCGGTCGCCGCCCTCGGCATCGCCGCGCCGGCCTCGGCCCAGACCGTCATGAAGCTGGGCTGGACCACCTCCGACGGCGCCAAGGATCCCTATGCCATCGGCGCCCGCGCCTTCAAGGACGAGGTCGAGAAGCGCACCGGCGGCAAGATCGAGGTGCAGCTCTACCCGAACCGCCAGCTCGGCGACGAGAAGGACATGCTGGAAGGCATGCGCTTCGGCACCATCGATGCCGGCATCATCACCAACGCCGTGGTCGCCAACGTCGCCCCGGCCTTCCAGCTGAACGACCTGCCCTTCCTGTTCTCCAGCGAGGAGCAGGCGCACAAGGTGCTGGACGGCGATGTCGGCCAGCGCCTCGGCAAGGAGCTGGAATCCAAGGGGCTCTATGTGCTGGGCTTCATGGAAGGCGGTTTCCGCAACATGATCAACAACGTCCGCCCGGTCGTCGAGCCGAAGGATGTCGGCGGCGTGAAGTACCGCGTCATGCAGAACCCGGTCTATATCGACATGTTCTCCTCGCTGGGCGGCAGCGCCGTGCCGATGGCCTGGGGCGAGACCTTTACCGCCGTGCAGCAGGGCACCATCGACGGGCTGGAAATCCCGGTCGCGGTCATCAGCTCGAACAAATACAACGAAGTGACGAAGTTCCTGTCGCTGACCAACCACACCTATTCGGTGATCGAGCTGCTGGTTTCCAAGCGCAATTTCGACCGTCTGCCGGAAGACCAGCAGAAGGCCGTGCGTGAGGCAGCAAAGGCCGCGACCGCGGCGCAGCGCCAGGCCGCCTTCGCCAATGTGAAGGAGCTGCTGGCGGATCTCGAATCCAAGGGCATGCAGGTGAACAAGATCAGCGATCCGGCTGCTTTCCGCGCCTCGGTGAAACCGGTCTATGACAAGTTCCGCCGCCCGATCGGCGCCGACCTCATGGATGCCGCCCTTAAGGCAGTTCAGTAAGCGTCTGCCAAATAGCTTACCTGAAATGGCAGTTGCGAGCGTGCGGGGAAACCCGCACGCTCGTTCGCCTATTCGATCGCAGGAAAGTCTCGCATGAACACCCCTTTCCCGATTCGCCTGCTGGACGGCCCAACTCGTCTGCTGGACGGGCTGAGCAGCCTCGCCGGACGTGCCAGCGGTTATGTCTCGGTCGCCATGACGCTGATCATGCTGGCCGTGCTCGTCGCGCAGGTGGCGGCACGCTATTTCTTCAATATCGCGCTCAGCTGGAGCGAGGAGTTGTCGCTGCTGCTGTTCACCTGGGTCGTGCTGCTGATCGGCAGCCTGGGCGTGCGCGAAGGCTTTCATGTGCGCCTGACGCTGCTGCCCGACCTGCTGAAACCGGCCCAGCAACGCTGGCTGGAGCGGCTGATCCTGCTGGGCATACTGGGATTTGGCGTCATGCTGGCGCTGGGCGGTTACACCTACGTCATCGAGACAGTCGGCCAGACCTCCGCCGCCATCGCCTATCCGATCGAGGTGCTGCATCTGGCGGCGCCGGTCTGCGGCGCGCTGGTCGCCCTGCATGCGTTGGCGAAACTCGCCACCTCTTTCCTTCCCGATCCTGCCATCCCGAGCGAGGCCGGCTGACATGTCCGAAGCTGCCTGGATCCTGAGCGCCGGCTTCGCCGGCATGCTGCTGCTCGGCGTACCCTTCGCCTTCGCGCTGGGCATCGCCACGCTGGCCGCCCTCATCGCCTCCGACATCGAGGTGATCGCGCTCGCCCAGAAGATGATCTCCGGCTCGCAATCCTTCAGCCTGCTGGCGATCCCGTTCTTCGTGCTGGCCGGCGATCTGATGACCGCCGGCGGCCTGTCGCGCCGGCTGGTCGCTGTCGCCAATTCGCTGGTGCGCCATGTCACCGGCGGGCTTGGCATGGTCGCCGTCATCGCGGCGATCTTCTTCGCGGCGATTTCCGGTTCCGCCCCGGCCACCACGGCGGCGATCGGCACCATCATGATCCCCGAGATGGAGAAGCGCGGCTATAACCGCGCCTTCGCCACCGCGCTGGCCGTCTCCGCCGGCATCATCGGGCCGTTGATCCCGCCCTCCATCCCGTTCGTGATCTGGGGTGTCATCGCCGAACAATCGATTGCCCGGCTGTTCCTGTCCGGCCTCGTGCCCGGCATCCTGCTGGGCGTCGGGCTTATGGTTGTGTGCTGGTTCTATGCCCGCCGCCATGCGATCCCACGCGAGGAACGCGCCACCGGCCGCGAGATGGCCTTTGCCTTCTGGGACGGCAAATGGGCGCTGGGCGGCCCGGTCATCATCCTGGGCGGCATCTATGGCGGTATCTTCACCCCGACCGAGGCCGCCGTTGTCGGCGCCTTCTACGCCCTGGTCGTCGGCATGTTCGTCCATCGCGAGGTGAAGCTGGCCGACCTGCCGCGCATCACGCTGGGCGCGCTGCGCACCACTGCCATCGTCATGTTCATCATCACCGCCGCCGCCGGCTTCGGCTGGCTGGTCGCCTTCGAGCAGCTGCCGCCGAAGATTGCCGCCCTCATCACGCAAGTCTCCGACCATAACTGGCTGGTGCTGCTGACCATCAACGCGCTGCTGCTGCTGATCGGCGCGGTCATGGACAATGTCGCGGCCATGGTCATTCTGGGCGGCGTGCTGATCACCGCCGGCAACGATCTCGGCATGGACCCGATCCATCTGGGCGCCATGGTCACCACCAACCTGACCGTCGGCATGGCGACCCCGCCCTTCGGCTATGCGCTGTTCGTCGGCGCCGCCGTCAGCAAGGTCAGCATCTGGAACATCGCCAAGGCGATGGGGCCGATGATCGCGATCATGGTGCTGGTGCTGCTGGCCGTCACCTTCATTCCGGCGGTGAGTCTGGGGCTGCAGTCGTTGCTGTAGCCCCCACTGCTGTAGCCCCTGCGCCCCCGCGCGCACGGTCGAGACGGGTCACATCCTGCCGCTTCCAGCGGTGGCCCCAGTCGATCCGGCCGGCCTGGGTGACGATGGCGGGCATCGGGTGTCCCAGCACCTTGGCAAGCATGGCCCGGAGGGCGTCCAGCTCCTCCGGAGCCAGCTTCCGTTCTGCCTCCACAAAGGCCTCGATCTGGCCGTCGGCATACTGCACCACACGGTAGTCGCGCACGGGGGCGATGCCGCGCCAGTATTCGCCGCTCAGCCGGGCCAGGCGGAGCGTGCCATCCGGCATGCGGATGAAGCTGCGCTCCCGCCCGTGCAGCGCGCCGATTACCGGCAGCGTCCGGCCGCAGGCGCAGACATCCTGCTGTGGCGCCCATTCAGCATAATCGCCAATCTCATAGCGGATCAGCGGCATGGCGAGACCGTGCAGCGCGGTCAGCGCCACCCGACCCGCCTGTCCCGGCGGACAGGGCTGCCCGGCCTCGTCCAGGATTTCCACCAGCACCGATGCGCTCAGCGTGTGATAGCGCTCCTCATGCGCCGGGCACTGAAAGGCGATCCAGCCAATCTCCTCGCAGGAATAGCGGTCGATCACCCGCGCGCCGAACGCCGCCCGCACCCGCGCCCTGATCTCCGGCGTCACCGTCTCGCCGAAGGTGATGATCTGCTCCAGCCCCACCGGCCTGGGGCCGCCCACAAGAGAGAGTTCAGCTAATCGCAGGGCCAGCGCCGGTGTCGTCACCAGGTAGGGCACCCCGAGCCCGGCCAGCCAGGACAGGATATCCTCCGGCGCATGCCCGATCATGTTGCGGCAATGGGCAACGCCCTGGTGCCCCAGCGCCTCGTAGAGCGGCCCCCAGGTCGGCAGCACCGCATCCGCCATATCCTTGGCGATGGCGATCGGGCGCCTGGAATCGCGGCCATGCCAGCGATTGTCGAGAAAGGTGAGCGCGGTATAGAGCGGCTGGTGCATCGGCAGATAGCGTTCGACGGCGACCGGCACGCCGGTGGACCCGGAGGTCCGCGCGATGACGATCCTGTCCTCCGCCATCCACGGCGCGCGGGCCTTCAGGGCGTTCCCCTGTTCCTGCAGCACGGCACGGGTCAGGACCGGCAAATCCCGGATCAGATCCAGCGCGGTCTCGCCTTCCTGCAAGGGCCGGTCGGGATCAACGCCCGACGCCGCCAGACGGTCGCGCCAGAAGGGTGAGAAATCGCGGGCATGGCGCAGCAGCGTCCGCAGGCTGCCCAGCTGGCGCCTGTCCTGCTCCGCCGCGGGAAGACGCTCGAAGGCATCGAGCTGCGCCGCCAGATTGAGCGTCCGCGTCGCGGCGGGCGGCAGCGCACCGGCCGGCGCAGGCGGTAAATTGTCCTGATCCATGCCTCAAAATATCGAGTGTCGAGGAGCCGGGCCAGCAGGCAGCGACGAAAAGATGGATAGAATGCGCACTAAGGAGTTGAGACGTCGTCTATGCCGGCCTAAACCGGAACGATAAAGATGCGCATGATCCCCTTTTTGGCTGCCTGGAAAGACATCGACCGGCCATGCTTGACGTAAGAACCCTGCTGGTGGTGATACTTGTGGTCGCGGTCCTTCAGGGCATCGGCTTCCTGGTATTGCACCGGACGCAGCCTGGCGTGCCGGGCCTGCGCAGCTATGGCATGGCCTTCATTATCTTCGCCATCGGCATGGCGCTGACCGCCGCGCGCGGCGCGATATCCGATCTGTACAGTATCCTGCTCGGCAATCTGCTCATCGGCCTTGGCCATCTGGTGCTTGCGGACGGCCTCTGCCGCTTCTTCGGCAAGCGCCGCCCGCACTGGCTGGATATGATCTTTGCCGTTAGCTACCTGGTGGTGTTTCCGCTCTGCGTCTTTCTTGACCCCGGTAACACCTCGATCCGGGTATTGCTGTCCGGCCTGGTGCTGGGATCGGCCTTCCTCCTGATCGTCTGGCTGCTGTGGCAGGATGAGGATTATCCGCGGCCCCTGCGCTGGACGCTGATCACCCTGACGCTCATCCACGTCACGCTGCTGAACGGCCGTGGCATCGTCATGATCTTGACGCCGGGCCAGGTGGAGATGGTGGCGAACGATCCGCTGCATGCCCTGCTGTTCATGGAGACCAATGTCTACATGACCTTCCTGTTCGTCGGCCTGGTCGGGCTGGTGATGGCGCGCATCACGGCCGATATCGCGCGAAAGAACCGCGAGCTTACGACCGAAATCGGTATCCGCCGGCAACTGCAGGAGGATCTGTCGGTCAGCTTTGCGAAGGAAAGCGAGTTGCGTCAGCAGCAACAGCATCTCCTGCATCTGGTCAGCCACGAGTTCCGCACCCCCCTGGCCATCATCGAGCGTGCCGTGGAGATGATCGGCGTACTGATGACAGCGCCCCCCGCCGCCATCTCGGAACGGCTGAGCGCGATCCGCGAGGCGGTGCGCCGGCAGCGCCTGCTGGTCCAGACCTTCCTCGCCACGGAGCGGATCGATGAGGGAATCGTCCAGAAGGAACCGCTCGACCTGCGGTCGCTGGGACAGGATGCCGTCTGCTATTTCGCCAGCACCGGGCAGGAGGCACGCATCCGCTTTTCTGCCACACAGGAATATCTCCCGATGATCGGCGATGCGGCAATGCTCTCAACCCTGTTCGTGAACCTGCTTGATAATGCCCTGAAATATTCGCCCGCGGACAAGCCTGTCAATTTCGAGCTGCGCCGCGAGGGCGACAGGGCCATCACAAGCATCGCCGATCAGGGAATCGGCATTCCCCCCGAAGAGCTGGAGCATATCGGCCAGCGTTTCTTCCGGGCCTCCAACGCCAGCAGCCATAGCGGCACCGGCCTCGGCCTGCATACGGCGATGCGTCTCGTCGAACTGCATGAGGGCGAGATGCGGATCGACAGCAGCCAGGGTCAGGGGACAACGATCCTGGTGAGTCTACCGCTTTCGACATACGAGGTGAACACAAACCAGCCATCCCTTGTGAAAGCTTGAGGCAAAGCTTGCCATCACTGTATGGTTAATAAGAGCAACTGAAAATAAGACGCAAAATTGACCATGACATATATTCTGGTCGTCGAAGATGAGCCGTCGCTGCGGGCCGATCTCGTCGATTACCTCACAATCTGTGGCTACATCGCGGTGGGTGTCGGTAGCGCCGGATCGTTCGCGACAGAATTTGCGGCGCGCGAACCGGATGTTCTGATCCTCGATATCGGCCTGCCGGACGGCAATGGCCTCGATCTGGCACGACAGGCGCGGGCACGCTCCGATTGCGGAATCCTGATGCTGACCGCGCACAGCGAGTCCGAAATGCGAATCGAGGGGCTGGACAGCGGCGCCGATGCCTATCTGGTAAAGCACACCAGCCTGAGTGAGATCGCCGCGACCGTTCGCAGCCTGCTGCGGCGGCTGGACCGGAGCGGCCACAGCGGCTCAAACGAGCACAACTGGCGCTTCGATCCGTCGGACTGGCTGCTGATTGCCCCGAACGAGACGAGTGTGCCGCTGACGGCGACCGAGGTCACCTTCATGACGGCGCTGATCGCCGCCAAGGGAAATATCTGCCCGCGCGACACGCTGCTGCAGGCCGTCAGCCGTCCCGGCGCACCGGCCAACGAGCGCAACCTAGATGCGATTGTCCGCCGGCTGCGCCGCAAGGTCGAAAGCACCACCGGCAGCAAGGCGCCGATCCGCATGGTCTATGGCCGGGGCTATCTGTTCACCGCCCGGCCGGACGAAACCGAACAGGACTAAAAAAGCGGCGGCCCCGAAAGACCGCCGCCCTTTTGTATCGCTTGCCTGGGTCAGATGCCCATGCAGAGATATTTCATCTCCAGATAATCATCGATGCCGTATTTCGAACCCTCGCGGCCGAGGCCGGATTCCTTCACGCCACCGAACGGCGCCACCTCGGTCGAGATGATGCCAGTATTGATTCCGACGATGCCGTATTCCAGCCCTTCCGACACGCGCCAGACGCGGCTCAGATCGCGGCTGTAGAAGTAGGAGGCTAGGCCGAACTCGGTATCGTTGGCCATCTTGATCGCCTCTTCTTCCGTCTTGAAGCGGAACAGCGGGGCCACCGGGCCGAAGGTTTCCTCGCGGGTCACCTTCATGTCGGTGGTCACCCCCGACAGCACGGTCGGCTGGAAGAAGCTGCCGCCGAGCTGGTGACGGCTGCCGCCGACCACGATCTTGGCGCCCTTGCCGAGCGCGTCGGCGATATGCTCCTCGACCTTCTCCACGGCGGCCATGTCGATCAGCGGCCCCTGGACGACACCAGCCTCGAAGCCATTGCCGACCTTCAGCTTGGACACCGCCTCGGCCAGCTTCTTAGCGAATGCGTCATAGACGCCATCCTGTACCAGCAGCCGGTTGGCGCACACGCAGGTCTGCCCGGCATTGCGGTATTTGGAGGCAATCGCCCCCTCCACCGCCGCGTCTAGGTCCGCATCGTCGAACACGATGAAAGGTGCGTTGCCGCCCAGCTCCATCGAAGCCTTCTTCACCGTCCCGGCGCACTGCTCCAGCAGCACCTTGCCAATCTCGGTGGAGCCGGTGAAGGTGATCTTGCGCACGATGGGGTTGGACGTCAGCTCGCCGCCGATGGCCGAGGCCGAGCCGGTGACGACATTGAACACGCCCTTGGGCACACCGGCACGCTCCGCCAGCTCGGCCATTGCCAGCGCCGAATAGGGCGTTGCCGATGCCGGCTTGATGACGATGGTGCAGCCCGCCGCCAGCGCCGGGCCGGCCTTGCGAGTGATCATCGCCGACGGGAAGTTCCAGGGCGTGATCGCGCCGACCACGCCAATCGGCTCCTTGGTCACGACGATGCGCTTGTCGGCCTGATGACCGGGGATGGTGTCGCCATAGACGCGCTTGCCTTCCTCGGCGAACCATTCGATGAAGCTGGCGGAATAGGCCACTTCGCCCTTCGCCTCGGTCAGCGGCTTGCCCTGCTCCGCCGTCATCAGAGCCGCCAGATCATCCTGATTCGCCATCATCAGATCGAACAGCTTGCGCAGGATGACCGCGCGTTCCTTCGCGGTCTTGGCGCGCCAGGCCGGGAACGCCGCGTTCGCCGCCTCGATGGCGCGGCGTGTCTCGCCGGCGCCCATCTTCGGTACCGTGCCCAGCTTGCCATTGTCCGCCGGATTGGTGACATCGATGGTGTCGCCCTTGTCGGCATCGACCCAGGCACCGTCGATATAGCATTGCTGACGGAACAGCTTGGGGTCCTTCAGGGGAATGGAAGTGCTCATGGGATTTTCCTGCCTTCGCAATGGATAACCGCGCCGGCTGGGCCAGCGCCTTTCTTAAAGGTCGGGGCAGTATGGACCGCATGCAACCGGTCGTTAAGGGGGAAGCACGCCCATCCGCCATGCGTGAGCGGCGGGCCACATGCCCCCATTGCTGGTATGGCCCGCAAAAGAAAACCCCGGCACAAGGCCGGGGTTTCCAAAATTCTCTGTCGATGCCCGCTCAGTCGTCGTAGCGCGAGCGCGAGCCACGCCCCTTGCCGCCACGGTCGCGGTCGTTGAACCCGCCCCGCCCCCGGTCGCCGAAGCCGCCCTTGTCGCCAAAACCGCTGCGGTCACGGTCAGCGGGAGTGCCACGGTCACCAAAGCCGCCACGGTCACGATCGCCATAGCCACCGCGGTCACCAAAATTCCGGGGCTGCTCGCCATAACCGCCCCGGTCATTGCCACGATCGCCGCCATAAGGGCGGGGCTGTTCGCCGTAGCCGCCGCGATCCCGGTCACCGAAACCGCCCCGGTCACCAGGCGGGCGCGGGCGGTCGCCAAAATTCGTGGAACGGCGCGGCGCCGACGGCTCCGCCGTGCTGGTATCCAGCTCGGACACCTGGGAGACCTGACGTCCCTTCTGGCCTTGCTGTACCTGGCAGACGATGGTGGATCCCTGCGGCGCATCGTCGAGATTGGCCCGCTTCAGGGCGGAAATATGCAGGAACACATCGGGGGAGCCGTCCGACGGGGCGACGAAGCCATAGCCCTTCTCAGCGTTGAACCACTTCACCGTCCCCGTGATGGTGGCGTCTTCGCCACCGGAATTATAGTCACTCATCTCGTTATGCTCTTTTCGGGAGTTGGGGTCTGGCCCGCGATCCTCTGCCTCAACGATATTCCGGCGATGCCTCAGTTCCTCGGGCCTGGAAGTTCATGGCTGGACCATATCCGAGCGCGCGACACTTCCCCTTCAGGATTACTCGAAATTGGCGATTCCCGCGCAATTCCGCAACTGATTTTAACCGTATTTACCTCATGACAAGGGGCGCCCGCAGAATTCCGCCATTTTCTCTTTTCCCAATCTTTGCGGTTAGGCTATATGAAACCGCTATTTCAGGTCGTGGCCGTCACCGTGCGGCTTGCCGGACCATGTGTGAGGAAGAGGGGAAAACAGCGTCATGACGATGGATACCGAAACCAAGCGCCATCAGGAAATCTACAGCGGCTTCGTGAAGTTCTTCACCTATTCGACCGTGGCCGTGGTCATCTCACTGGTGCTGATGGCGATCTTCATCGTTTGATCGCGACGCAGCAGACGAAAAAAAGGCCGGGTAAAACCCGGCCTTTTCTTTTTGCCTGAAACCGTCAGCCTTAGCCGACGATCTCGATCTGGGCGAAGAAGTAATCGATCTCGGTGGCCGCATTCTCCGGGGAATCGGAGCCGTGCACCGAGTTGGCCTCGATGGATTCGGCGAAATCCTTGCGGATCGTGCCATCGGCGGCGTTGGCCGGGTTGGTGGCGCCCATGATCTCGCGGTTCTTCACGACGGCGTTCTCGCCTTCCAGCACCTGCACCACGACCGGGCCGGAGATCATGAAGGAGACGAGCTCGCCGAAGAACGGACGCTCCTTGTGGACAGCATAGAAGCCCTCGGCCTGTGCCTTGGTCAGCTGCAGGCGCTTCTGCGCGACGATGCGCAGGCCGGCATCCTCGAAACGGGCATTGATCTTGCCCGTCAGGTTGCGGCGGGTGGCGTCCGGCTTGAGGATCGACAGGGTGCGTTCGATGGCCATGTGAGTTGCTCCAGAAGGCTTGTGAGATGAACAGGTGGCGGGGTTATAGCGGGCGTGCTGCGTTGCGGCAACAGTGAGCTTCAGGCGGCCTTCTCCCAGCCGCCCTGCTCCTTCTGCCGCCAGTAGGCCAGCTCATGCCCGGCTGCCTTCAGCGCCTTCCAGCGCGCCCGCGCCGCCGCCAGCGCCTGCGGGTCGCGGCCATCGAACATGTCGTGGCAGCGCTCATAATCGTCCAGCTTCTCCGATACCGCGCCATCGGTCAGGAACAGATAGGCGGCACCGTTGGGGTTTTCGTCCGCCTCGGTCAGCCAGATCGGCTGCTCCGCCGGACTGCCATCCTTCGCATTGCCATGCGGCAGGAATGAATCGTCGCGATAGGTCCACAGATGCTGGGTCAGCGCCTCCACACGCTCGGGCGAGCCGGCCATGACCACGGCGCGCTTGCCGCGCGCCTGCGTCATCTCCAGCAGGCGCGGCAGCTCGTCTTCCAGCCCGCTGCGCAGCAATTGATAGAACCAGATCGTCGCCATTTCTTCCCGCCTACATCCGGAACAGGCCGAATTTCGTCGGCTCGATAGGGCGGTTCAGCGCCGCCGACAGGCTTAAGCCCAGCACGGTGCGGGCCTCCGCCGGATCGACGATACCATCGTCCCACAGCCGGGCGCTGGCGTAATAGGGGTGGCCCTGCTCCTCATATTGCCGGCGGATCGGCGCCATGAATGCTTCCTGCTCCGCCGCTGGCCAGTCGGTGCCGGCGGCCTCGAAATTGTCGCGCTTCACCTGTGCCAGCACGTTCGCCGCCTGCTCCCCGCCCATGACGGAGATGCGGGCATTCGGCCACATCCACAGGAAGCGCGGCCCGAAGGCGCGGCCGCACATACCGTAATTGCCGGCGCCGAAGCTGCCGCCCAGGATCATCGTCAGCTTCGGCACATTGGCCGTCGCCACCGCCGTCACCAGCTTCGCGCCATCCTTGGCGATGCCGCCGGCCTCATACTTCCGGCCGACCATGAAACCGGTGATGTTCTGCAGGAAAATCAACGGGATGCCACGCTGGGCGCAGAGTTCGATGAAATGCGCGCCCTTCTGCGCCGATTCCGAGAACAGGATGCCGTTATTGGCGACGATGCCGACCGGATAGCCATAGAGATGGGCAAATCCGGTGACCAGTGTGGCGCCATAGAGCTGCTTGAACTCGTCGAATTCGCTGCCATCGACGAGGCGGGCGATCACCTCGCGCACATCATAGGGCCGGCGCAGGTCGGTGGGCACCACGCCATACAGCTCGGCCGGGTCGTAGAGCGGCTCACGCGCCTCCCGCATCGCCAGGTTCGGCTGCTTCACCCGGTTCAGATTGCCGACGATCTTGCGCGCGATGGACAGCGCATGGGCATCGTTCTGGGCGTAATGGTCGGTCACGCCGGAAATCCGGGAATGCACGTCGGCACCACCCAGATCCTCCGCCGTCACCACCTCGCCGGTCGCCGCCTTTACCAGCGGCGGGCCACCCAGGAAGATGGTCCCCTGCCCCTTCACGATGATGCTCTCGTCCGACATCGCCGGCACATAGGCACCGCCCGCCGTGCAGCTGCCCATCACCACGGCAATCTGCGGAATGCCGGCTGCGGACAACGTCGCCTGATTGTAGAAGATGCGGCCGAAATGGTCGCGGTCAGGGAACACCTCGTCCTGGTTCGGCAGGTTGGCGCCGCCGGAATCGACCAGATAGAGGCAGGGCAGATTGTTCTCCCGCGCGATCTCCTGCGCGCGCAGATGCTTCTTCACCGTCAGCGGATAGTAGGTGCCGCCCTTCACCGTGGCGTCATTGGCAACGATAACGCATTCCTGGCCCGAGACGCGGCCGATGCCGGTGATGATGCCGGCCGCCGCAATGTCCCCGCCATACATGCCATGGGCGGCGAACTGCGACAGCTCCAGGAAGGGCGAGCCGACATCCAGCAACGTGCGCACCCGGTCGCGCGGCAGCAGCTTGCCCCGCGACAGATGCCGCTCGCGGGCCTTCTCGCCGCCGCCCTGCTTGATGCCGTGCAGCTTTGCCTGCAGATCCTCGACCAGCGCGCGCATCGCCGATTCGTTCTCGCGGAACGCCTCGCTGCGCGGGCTGATCTGGCTTTTCAGGATGCTCATGCGGTCGTGCTCACCAGCCGCCGGTCGCCAGCCAGCGCTCCAGATGGTCCAGCCGGTCATTGCCCCAGAATGGCTCGCCCTCGACGATGAAATAGGGGGCGCCGCAGACGCCGGCGGTCACCGCCTCCTCATTGGCGAGGCGCAGCTTCTCCTTGATTTCCGGGTCCTGGCAGGCGGCCAGTGCCGCCCCCCGGTCGATGCCCAGCTTCGCCGCCACGTCGGCGGCGGCATCGGGCGAGTTCACCGCCACCGCCTCCTGAAAGGCGGTCGAGAACACCGCCTTGGCATAGGCGCGGGCGCGCGCCGCATCGTCCTGCGCCAGCCAGTAGAACAGCCGCGAGGGGGCGATGGCGGCGAAGGGGAAGCTCGAAGGCAGCCGGAAATCGACGCCCAGCAGGCGGGCGGTGCGGGCAAGGTCACGCTTGGCATACTCGCCCTTCAGCGGCTGGTCGAGCAGCGGCGTCGCGCCGGTGGTCTTGAACACCACCCCCAACATGATGGGCTTCCAGACCACGGACCGGTCATACAGCTTCGCCACATCGTCGATGCGCAGGCTGGCGAAATAGGCATAGGGCGAGGAGAAGTCGAAATAGAATTCGACCGGGGGTTTCGCAGCGTCGGACATGGGTTGCTTTTCCTCCTGTTGCTTGTTCTAGGCCGCCGCCAGCGCGCGGGAGATCACCAGCCGCTGGATGTCGGAGGTACCCTCATAGATCTGGCAGACCCGCACGTCACGGTAGATGCGCTCCACCGGAAAATCCTCCAGATAGCCATAGCCACCATGGATCTGGATGGCGTCGGAACAGACCCGCTCCGCCATTTCGGAAGCAAACAGCTTGGCCATCGCCGCCTCGGTCAGGCACGGCTCGCCGGCGTCGCGCTTCTGGGCTGCGTTCAGCACCAGCAGGCGGGCCGCCTCGATCTGTGTCGCCATGTCGGCCAGCCGGAACCCCACCGCCTGATGCTCGATGATCGGCTTGCCGAAGCTCTGACGTTCCTTCGCATAGGCCAGCGCCGCCTCATAGGCCGCGCGCGCCATGCCGACCGATTGCGCGGCAATGCCGATGCGCCCGCCTTCCAGGTTGGAAAGGGCGATGCGGTAGCCCTGCCCGGCCTCGCCCAGCATCAGGTCTGGCGTCAGGCGCATCTCCTCGAACACGATCTGGCAGGTGTCGGAGGCATGCTGGCCCAGCTTGCGCTCGACGCTGGCGACCCGATAGCCGGGCGTCTTTGTCGGCACGATGAAGGCGGAGATGCCCTTCTTGCCGGCATTCGGATCGGTGACGGCGAAGACGATGGCGATATCCGCCCGGTTGCCGGAGGTGATGAACTGCTTGGTGCCGTTCAGCACCCAGTGATTGCCGTCCAGCCGCGCCCGTGTGCGGATCGAGGAGGCATCGCTGCCGGCCTGCGGTTCGGTCAGGCAGAAGGCGGCCAGCATTTCGCCGCGCGCCAGCGGACCGAGGAAACGCTGCTTCTGCTCTTCCGTGCCGAAGCGCAGGATTGGCATGCAGCCGACCGAATTATGCACACCCATGATGGTAGAGCAGGAACCGTCGCCGGCCGCCACCTCCTCCAGCGCCAGGGCATAGGCGACATTGTCGGCCGCCGCCCCGCCCCATTCCTCTGGCACCAGCATACCCATCAGGCCAAGCACCCCCATCTCGGCCACGGCCTCGGCGGGAAACTCATGCTCGCGGTCCCAGCGGGCGGCGTTGGGCAGCAGCTTCTCGCGCGCGAAATCCCGCGCCATGTCGCGGATCATCCGCTGCTCTTCACTCAACCGCATGCCGCCCTCCTCCTCATTTGGTCACCGCAGTACGATTGCCTCGAACCGCTGGTTCTCTCTGACCGTCATTCCCGGGCTTGTCCCGGGAATCCAGGGTCCAGCCTACTCGACCAACATCCAGCGGGCTGACCCTTGGACCCCCGCAACAAGTGCGGGGGTGACGGCTGGAGAATACTTATCCCCTACCAGGGGAATTCCGCCCCGTCATAGTTGAAGAACTTGCCAGTCTTGGAGATATCCAGCCCGCCAATCACCTTGCGCAGGCCGCTGACGCTCTCATTCGTGGTGATGTCGGCGCCGGGGCCGCCCATATCGGTCTTCACCCAGCCCGGATGCATGACGGTGCAGGTAATGCCCCTGTCCTTCACCTCCAGCGCCAGGCAGCTGACCGCCATGTTCAGCGCCGTCTTGGACGAACGGTAGAAGGCACTGCCGCCGCCATTCAGCGTGATCGAGGCCATGCGCGAGCTGATGAACACCACCTGCTTCTTCTCTGACGCCTCGACATGCGGCAGGAAGGCCTGCGTCACCCGCAAGGGAGCGACGGCATTGACGCTCAGCACCTCTTCCCAGGCCTTGAAGTCCCACTCGCCGATAGCGAAGCCGCGCGGGCCGGAAATGCCGGCATTGTTCAGCAGCACATCGATCTTCGTACCGGCCAGCTTCTTGGCGAGGGCCGCGACCGAGGCATCGTCGGTCACCTCCAGCGCCTCGACCTGCACGCCAGGGACCGCCTTCAGCGCATCCGCCTTGCCAGGATCGCGGGCCGTGGCGATGACCTTCCAGCCATCGGCGGCATATTGTTTGGTGAATTCCAGTCCGATGCCGCGATTGGCGCCGGTGATCAGAACGGTCGGCATGATCTTCTCCCTCGATTTTCCGGTAGGACCGCCTTGCTTGTTCGCCCTGGGTTTATTCCCCCTCGGGCCGCTGGATGATGGCGGTCGTTTCGATCTCTATTCTGATCTTGGGATCGATGAACCGGGCGACAACCGTCGTGTTGGCCGGGCGGCATTCCGCGCACCATTTGCCGACGATGGGGGCGACGGTCTCGAAGTCGGACGGATCGCCCAGATAGATCACGATGCGGACGAGGTCGGCCATCTTCGACCCGGCCTCGACCAGTGCCTTGTCGATATTGCGGAAGCACTGCTCGGTCTGCTCGACGAGATCGTCGGAGATCGACATTTTCGCATAGTCGAAGCCGGTGGTGCCGGAGACATAGACCCAGTCGCCATGCACCACGGCACGGCTGTAGGAGCAGAGCTTCTCGAAGCTGGAACCGGAGGAAATGCGGCGGCGCGTCATGGGGAATCCTATCGGGTTTCGTTGAACAGTTCGCGGCCGATCAGCATGCGGCGGATTTCCGAAGTGCCCGCCCCGATCTCATAGAGCTTGGCGTCGCGCAGCAACCGGCCGGTGGGATACTCGTTGATATAGCCGTTGCCGCCAAGACACTGGATCGCCTCCAGCGCCATCCAGGTGGCTTTTTCGGCGGCGTAGAGGATGCAGCCCGCCGCATCCTTGCGTGTCACCTCGCCGCGGTCGCAGGCCTTCGCCACCGCATAGACATAGGCCTTGCTGGCATTCATCGTCGTGTACATGTCGGCCAGCTTGCCCTGCATCAGCTGAAACTCGCCGATGGATTTGCCGAACTGCTTGCGCTCATGCACATAGGGCACGACGACATCCATGCAGGCCTGCATGATGCCCAAAGGGCCTGCGGCCAGCACCGCGCGCTCGTAATCCAGCCCGCTCATCAGCACGCGCACGCCGCCATTGATCTGGCCCAGCACATTCTCTTCCGGCACCTCGCAGTCCTGGAACACCAGCTCGCAGGTGTTGGAGCCGCGCATGCCCAGCTTGTCCAGCTTCTGCGCGGTAGAGAAGCCCTTCATCCCCTTCTCGATCAGGAAGGCAGTGATGCCGTGCTGCGCCTTTTCCGGATCGGTCTTGGCATAGACCACCAGCGTATCGGCATCGGGGCCATTGGTGATCCACATCTTGCTGCCGTTCAGGATGTAGCGGTCGCCCTTTTTCTCGGCCTTCGTGCGCATAGAGACGACATCGGAGCCGGCGCCCGGCTCGCTCATCGCCAGCGCCCCGACATGCGCGCCGGAAATCAGCTTCGGCAGATAGCGCTGCTTCTGCGCCTCGGTGCCGTTCAGCCGGATCTGGTTCACGCAGAGATTGGAATGCGCGCCGTAAGACAGGCCCACCGAGGCCGAGGCGCGGGAGATTTCCTCCATCGCCACGCAATGTTCCAGATAGCCCATGCCGGCGCCGCCATATTCCTCGCCAACGGTGATGCCGAGCAGGCCGAGATCGCCCATCTTGCGCCAGAGGTCCATTGGGAACTGGTTGTCGCGGTCGATATCGGCGGCGCGCGGCGCGATCTCGTCGGCCGAAAAGCCGCGCACCTGGTCGCGCATCATGTCGGCGGTTTCGCCCAGGTCGAAATTCAGCCCGGGCAGATCGTTGGGGATACTCATGGTTCCTCCCTATCGGCTCTTATCGACCGGTCCTGCATCAGACGCGGCCTTACCTGTCAAATCAAGTGTGTCCCATCAGGCATGTCACATCAGGCGTGTCCCATCAGGCGCGGGCACCGCGCTCCTCCGGATCGAGCAGCATCAGCGTGCTGAGCGAGGTCGCCACCAGCTTCTCCCGGCCATCACGCAGCGCATAGACATCGGCCTGGGCGATGACCAGCCGGCGGCCCGGCTTCACGATGCGGCCACGCGCCACCAGCGCCTCGCCGATACCGGGGGAGACAATGTTCAGCTTGTATTCCACGGTCAGGATGGCCTGGCTGGCCCCAGCCACCGTATAGCTGGCGAAGCCGCAGGCATTATCGGCAATCGCGCCGATCACCCCGCCATGGAAGAAGCCGTCATGCTGCGACAGTTCCGGGCGGTAGGGCAGGCGGATTTCGCAGCTGCCGGGCGACAGGCCGGTCATCTCCGCCCCGATGAAATGCATATAGGGCTGTCCCTCGAAGGCCTGCCTGACCCGCGCCGCATACGCGGGATCGCTGATGGTGATCTGCATCGACGCCTCCCCTTCCGCTTTCCGGGAAGCCTAATCTTGCCTTACGCGCACGTCAATCAGTCGGCGGCGTCCAGCAACCGGTCGGTACAGGCCCCCTCCAGCCGGTCCAGCTCGTCCAGGATGGCATCGATATCGGCGCGCTGCTGGCGCAGGATCGCGCGACGCTCGCGGATTTTCCCGACCAGATGGCGCAGCTGCGCACCCTCCCCGCCATCCGACTCGTACAGACTCAGGATTTCCTTGATCTCGGCGACGGAAAAGCCAAGCCGGCGGCCGCGCAATATCAGCTTCAGCCGCACCCTGTCGCCCGCCGTATAGACCCGGCGATTGCCGCGCCGCGCCGGCGCCAGCAACCCTTCCTGCTCATAGAAGCGGACGGCCCGGTGGGTGATGCCGAACTCTTCGGCCAGTTGTGCGATGGTGAAGCTCTCTGACATGCCTTAGCGTCTCACAACTTAACGCAGAGGTAAAGTTAGAGCACGAACGCCGCCGCCAGTCCCAGGAAGGCGAAGAAACCGATCACATCGGTGACGGTGGTGAGGAAGACCGAGGATGCCACCGCCGGATCGACCTTCATCCGTTCGAGGGTGATCGGGATCAGCGCGCCGAACAGGCCGGCGATCAGCATGTTGATGACCATGGCAGCCGCGATCACCCCGCCGATCATCGGTTCGAACCAGAAACCAGCGATGGCACCGATCAGCACCGCGAACAGCATGCCATTCAGCAATCCGACCGCCGCCTCCTTCCAGATCACGCGCAATGCATTCGACCTGCTGAGGTCGCGCATCGCCAGCGCGCGCACCACGACGGTAACAGTCTGGGTGCCGGCATTGCCACCCATCGAGGCAACGATGGGCATGAGAACGGCAAGCGCCACCACCTGCGCGATGGTCGCCTCGAAGATCGCGATGACGCCCGAGGCCAGGATCGCCGTGCCGAGATTGATGAACAGCCACAGGAAGCGCTGCTTCGTGGTTTCCAGCACGCTGCTCTGCAAGTCCGATTCGGACACACCACCGAGACGCAGGATATCCTCCTCCGCCTCCTCATCGACGATATCGACAACGTCATCGACGGTGACCCGGCCCAGCAGCCGGCCGCTGTCGTTCACCACCGGAGCGGAGACCAGCCCGTACTGGCGGAACAGATAAGCCACTTCATCCTGCGGCGTGTCCGCCTGCAGCCGCACGAAATCGCCCGACATGATGTCGCGCAGCCTCATCGGCCGCTTGTTGTGCAGAAGCTTGCCCAGCGACACCAGGCCGATGGGCCGGAACCGCGGATCGACCACAAAAATCTCGTAGAAATCGTCCGGCAGGTTCGGATTGGTGCGCATGAAGTCGATGGTCTGGCCCACCGTCCAGTGCGACGGTACGGCGACCAGCTCGCGCTGCATCAGGCGGCCGGCGGAATATTCCGGAAAGGTGAGGCCTTCTTCCAGCAGGGCGCGGTCGGTCGGCTCCACCGCATCGAGGATCGCCTGCTTCTCGGCGTCCGCCATATCCTCGATGATGGCGATGGCGTCATCGGAATCCAGTTCGGCAATGGCGCGGCCCACCGCCTCCGGCCCCAATATCTCGATCACGTCATCGCGGACATTATCGTCGAGATAGGGCAGCACCTCGGGGTCGAAGCTCTCGCGCAGCACCTCCAGCAGGATCGCGCGCTGCTCGTAGGACAACCGTTCCAGCAGGTCGGCGAGGTCGGCGGCGTGCAGCCGGCGCGCCAGCTTGCCGGCCTTCTTCAGCTTCTCCTCATCGATTGCCTTGGCGACCTTGCGCTCCAGCTTCGGCGTCAGCACGAAGCGCTTCAGCGTCTCGGACTCGCCCGCAGGCGCCGCAGGGCTGCCAGCATCAGCGCCGGCCTGCGCCAGGCCAGGCTCCTCCCCGGCAGCCTCCCCCTCCTCTTCCGACAGCGCCTCCAGCGCCTCCTCGGCCTCCAGGGCGGCGTCGGTAGCCTCGGCGGACAGGGTGGACGGGCCATCGACCGGATCGCGCGGCTGCACGGCCTCTTCCGCCGTCACTGCAGCGGTCATGGTCTCGGCCATGGCCGCCGCTTCGGCTTCGGGCGCGGCGGAATGGCCGGCCTGCTGCTCGTCGCGCTTCTGGTCGGTTTCGTTCATTCGCCACCTCCGGCGTCGGATCGACTCGGTTCGGATCGGCCTGTCGAAGCCATTTCAGGCGGTTCGCCTGCTCCCGCGTCCCGTTACGGCATTCCCTTACAGGGCCTAGACGTAAACGTTCTGGCCCTCGACGCCCTGGGCGTCCACCACCGCGAGGGCCGACATGTTCACGATGCCGCGCACCGTGACGGACGGGGTGAGGATATGCACCGGCATCGCCGCCCCCAGCAGGATCGGCCCGACCGACAGCCCCTCACCCAGAACCTTCAGCAGGTTAAAGGAAATGTTCGCGGCATCCAGTGTCGGCAAGATGAAAAGATTCGCCGCCCCCTGCAACCGCGAGTTCGGGAAGATGCGGCTGCGGATCGCCTCGGACACGGCGGCATCGCCATGCATCTCACCCTCGACCTCCATATCCGGCGCCATCCGCATCAGGATCTGCAGCGCCTCGCGCATCTTTACCGCCGAGGCGGTCTGGTGGCTGCCGAAACTGGAATGGGAGAGCAGCGCCACCTTCGGCTCGATGCCGAAGCGCTTCACCTCGGCGGCGGCCAGCACCGCCAGCTCGGCGATCTCCTCGGCGGTCGGGTCCGGCGTCACATAGGTATCGGCCAGGAAATAGACCCCCTTGGAGAGGATCAGCATGTTCAGCGCCGACATCTGCCGCACGCCTTCCGCCTTGCCGATCAGGTCGGTGATGTGGCGCAGATGATCGTCATAGCGGCCAACCGTGCCGCAGATCATCGCATCGGCCTCGCCGCGCCTCAGCATCAGGGTGGCAATCGCCGTCTGCCGCGTGCGCACCACGGTGCGGGCATAATCCGGCGAGACGCCCTTGCGCTCCAGCAGCTGATGATAAAGCTTCCAGTATTCCGGATAGCGCGGATCGCTCTGCGGATTCACGATCTCGACATTCTCGCCCGGCACCAGCTTCAGCCCCATGCGCTTGATGCGGGTGGCGACAACGTCGGGCCGGGCAATCAGGATCGGATAGCCGATCTTGTCCTCGATCATCTGCTGGGCGGCGCGCAGCACGCGTTCATCCTCGCCTTCCGCGAAGACGACGCGCTTCGGATTCTCGCGCGCCCGGTCGAACACCGGCTTCATCGCAAGGCCGGAGCGGAAGACGAACTGCGTCAGCTTCTGCCGGTAGGCCTCGAAATCCACGATGGGCCGGCGCGCCACGCCGGACTCCATCGCCGCCTTGGCGACGGCGGGGGCGATCTCGACGATCAGCCGGGGATCGAATGGCTTGGGGATGATGTAATCCGGGCCGAACACCAGCTCCTGATCGCTGTAGGCGGCGGCCACCACATCCGACGGTTCGGCCATGGCGAGGTCGGCGATGGCCTTCACGCAGGCGATCTTCATTTCCTCGTTGATCACCGTGGCGCCGACATCCAGCGCGCCGCGGAAGATGAAGGGGAAGCACAGGACGTTGTTCACCTGGTTCGGGAAATCGCTGCGGCCGGTCGCCATGATGGCATCGTCGCGCACCGCCTTCACCTCGTCCGGCATGATCTCCGGCGTCGGGTTGGCCAGCGCCATGATGATCGGGCGGGCGGCCATGCTGGCCACCATCTCCGGCTTCAGCACGTTGGGCGCCGACAATCCCAGGAACACGTCAGCGCCTTCGATGACCTCGGCAAGGGTGCGGCAGTCGGTCTTCTGGCAGTAGCGTTCCTTGTACTTGTCCATCAGCTCGTTGCGGCCTTCATAGACCACGCCGACAATGTCGGTGAGCGTCACGTTCTCGCGCTTCACGCCCATATGGACCAGCAGATCGACGCAGGCCAGCGCGGCCGCACCGGCGCCCGACGTGACCAGCTTCACGTCTTCGAACTTCTTGCCGACAACGCGCAGCCCGTTGAACACGGCGGCGGCGACGATGATCGCGGTGCCGTGCTGGTCGTCATGGAACACCGGAATCTTCATGCGCTCGCGCAGCCGGCGCTCGACCTCGAAGCATTCCGGGGCCTTGATATCCTCCAGATTGATGCCGCCGAATGTCGGTTCCAGGCTGGCGATGATATCGACCAGCTTGTCCACGTCGAGCTCGTCGATCTCGATATCGAACACATCGATACCGGCGAACTTCTTGAACAGCACGCCCTTGCCTTCCATCACCGGCTTGGAGGCCAGCGGCCCGATGGCGCCCAGCCCCAGCACCGCCGTGCCGTTGGTGACCACGCCGACGAGGTTGCCGCGCGCGGTGAGGTTATAGGCTTCCTCCGGATTATCGACGATGGCATTGCACGCCACCGCCACGCCGGGCGTATAGGCCAGCCCCAGATCGCGCGCCGTCGCCAGCGGCTTGGTCGAGGTGACCTGTATCTTCCCCGGCACCGGATTGCGGTGATAGTCGAGCGCGGCTTCGCTGAAATCGTCGGCCATATCCATCCTCGGTGTCTTGTCCGCCTGGATCATACGCAAGAAAACGGCCCGCGGTAGGTCCGGCGGGCCGTTTTCTTTTCAAAAATGGTGCGGTCGAGAAGACTCGAACTTCCACCCGATTTCTCGGACAGCGACCTCAACGCTGCGCGTCTACCAATTCCGCCACGACCGCATATCTATGAAGGCAATGACCAACGCCGCCTGTAACGGCATCCGTATGACCTTCGCCCTGAGGTAATGTCAACACCGCCGGGAAAGCAAGCCTTGCCAAACGGTGCGCGCGGACATACCAAATCCAGAGGGGCACCGCAAGGCGCGTTCGTCCCAAGCCCGTGTTTTTCGTACTATTAAGGTGCCCCGTGCCCGACGGCTCCATCGCCAGCATCCCACAGATCGCCGATCCCGAATGGCGGATATCCTACCAGTCGGTCGCCTATCCCGACGCGCTGGCCGAAATGGATGCGCGCGTGCAGGCGATCCGCGAGGGCAGCGCCCCGGAGCTGCTATGGCTGCTGGAGCATCCGCCGCTCTACACCGCCGGCACCAGCGCAAAACCCGACGACCTGCTGGCGCCAGGCCGCTTCCCGGTCTATCAGGCCGGTCGCGGCGGCCAGTACACCTACCACGGGCCGGGCCAGCGCATCGTCTATGCCATGCTCGATCTGAGGCGGCGCAACCCCGATTTGCGCTGCTATGTCCACGCGCTGGAAGAATGGGTGATCCGCGCGCTGGCCCGCTTCAACGTGACCGGCGAGCGGCGCGAGGGCCGGGTCGGCATCTGGGTGGCGCGGCACGATCTGGGATTGCCGATGCGCGAGGACAAGATCGCCGCCATCGGCGTGCGCGTGCGGCACTGGGTGACCTTCCACGGCCTGTCGATCAATGTCGAGCCCGACCTCTCGCACTTTCAGGGCATCGTGCCCTGCGGCATCGCCCAGCATGGCGTGACCAGCCTGGTCGATCTGGGCCTGCCGGTGACGATGGACGATATGGACGTGGCGTTGCGCGAAACCTTCGACGAGGTGTTCGGCGCAGAAACGAAGCTCTGCCAGAAAGCCCAGGCGCAAGATTAAGAGGGCGCCCCGTCCAGCGCGCGGATCAGCCGGTCCACCTCGTCTGCCGTGTTGTAATGCACCATGCTGACCCGGACGACGCCATCCTCACGGTCCAGCCCCAGCGCCTCGACGCAGCGCGTGGCGTAGAAATTGCCGTTGCGCACGGCGATCTTGTGCGGCAGCAGGCCACGCGTGACATCCAGCGATGAGTGGCCGGAAACAGTGAAGCTGATGGTTGGCGCGCGCCTGGCCGGATCGGCGGTGCGCTGGCCGATGATGCGGATATCCTTGCGGGCGTTCAGATAATCCAGCAGCCGCGCGGCAAGATCCGCCTCCTGCCGGGCGAACAGCCCGAACACCGCGGCGGAGCGCTTCTGGAACCCGTTCTCTGATGCCGGGAAATGATGCGCATGCACCGCATCCAGGTAATCGGCGATGCCGGCCAGCGCGGCCACATCCGGCTGGTTCTTACCGCCCGGCGCCAGATGGTAGGGCACGCTGCCGGCGATGAAATCGTGGTTCTGGTTCTCCGCCTTCGCCAGCAGCTCATGCCGGCCATAGAGCAGCGCCTGATGCGGGCCGTAGGTCTTGTACAGGCTGAAGACGTAGAAATCGACGTCCAGCGCCTTCATGTCGAGCGCCCGGTGCGGCGCGTAGGCAACGCCATCGACGAAGATCAGCGCCCCGGCCGCATGCACCATCCGGGCAATCGCCGGAATGTCGTTGATGGTACCGACGATGTTCGAGCAATGGGTAACACAGACCAGCCGAGTTTTGTCGTTCAGCAGCGCCTGCAGGGCCGGCAGCTCAAGCTCCCCGGTCTCAGGATCGATCTGCCATTCCCGGATTGTCGCCCCGGTCGCCGCGGCCAGCCGGCGCCAGGCGCCGACATTGCATTCATGATCCTGGTTGGTGACGATGATCTCGTCGCCGGGGCCGAACCAGCCGCGCATCGCCTGTGCCAGCACATAGGTCAGCTGCGTCGCCGACGGGCCGATGACGATCTCGTCGGGCCGGGCGTTGATCCAGTCCGCCATCAGATCGGCGGCATCGTTCACCGCCTGGGTGGCGCGGCGCGACAGATCATATTCCGCGCCATGCTGCACCCGCATGGTGGAGAGATAGCGGCTCATCCGGTCCACCACCGCCTGCGGCACATAGGAGCCGCCGGCATTCTCGAAGAAGGCCCAGGGGCCGGCCTCGGGGTCGGAGAAGCTGGGAAACTGGCGGCGGACGAAATCGAGATCAAGGACGGTCAAGAGATGGCTCCCGGTTCAAGTGCTATGCCTTTGCGGCTTCATCAGGCAAGCTAGGGACCAGACGGAGGCGAAGTCAATCAGCGGGGCAGCATGAGCGAGCATGACTGGATGCGGCTGGTCTATCTGACCCTGCTGCTGGCCTTCCTGGCGCCGGCCTTCTATTTCCGCCGGCGCCTGAAATCCGATTTCTGGAAAGACGCGATCATCTGGATCGCACTGGGCGGCGTGCTGGTCGGCGGTTACCTGCTGTTTCTGGGGTAATTTACCCCCGCCCGTCCTCGTCCGGATCCGGGCCGATGCCCATGCCGAGCATGGATTGCAGGCCGATCGCCTGGCTAGTGGTAGCGCCCAGGCTTTTCACCAGCGTCAGCACCAGCGCCCGGATAAACGGGTTGGCGTCCTCCAGCAGCTTCCAGAACACTTTCTCGGTGACCACGGCGCAGACGCAATCCTCGGCGGCACGTACGCTGGCGCTGTGCTTGCGGCGCTCGATCAGCGCCATTTCGCCGAAGATCGCCCCGGTCTCCAGCCGGGCGATCACCAGTTCCCGTCCGCTGACCGTGCGGAACACCTCGACCGCCCCCTTCTCCACCACATAGGCGGCATCGGCGCGCGTGCCCTCATGCACGATGACCGCCCCCTTGGAGAAATTATGGCCCTCGAAGGCGTCCATGCCGGTGCCTATCGGCCCTCGAATTCCGGCTTGGCCTTGGCGAGGAAGGCCTTGTAGCCGGTCTGGAAATCCTGCGTGTCGAAGGCGGCATAGCCTTCCGCGATCTGCGCCTCCGTCAGCGGCGCGGCCTGCTCCAGCCGGCGCGCGAATTTCTTGTGCCAGCGATTAACCAGCGGCGCGCCGGCGACGATACGCGCCACGGTCTCGCCCACCGCCGCGTCGATCTCGGCATCCGGCACGACCCGGTTCACCAGCCCCTTCTGCTTCGCCTCCGCCGCGCCGAACACCCGCGCCTCATAGAGGATTTCCAGCGCATTGGTCTTGCCGACCAGCCCGATCAGCGCGGCGATCTCGCTATAGCCCATGGTCAGGCCCAGCTTGTTCACCGGCACGCCGAAGCGGCTGCTTTCCTGGCAGATGCGCATGTCGGCGAGGCAGGCGATCTCCAGCCCGCCGCCGACGCAGATGCCCTTCACCTTCACCACCACCGGATGCGGGCAATCGGATATCGCCTCCATCGCCGCGTCCATCAGCTTGCCGTACTCGGTGGCCTGCGCGGCATTGGCGCGGGCACTCTCGAACTCGGAGATATCGGCGCCGGGGCAGAAGGCGCGTTCCCCCGCCCCGGTCAGCACGACGCAGCGCACGGACGGGTCCGCCGAAACCTTATGGAAGGCATCGCGCACGCCGGCCCACATCGCCTTGTTCAGCGCGTTCAGCTTGTCCGGCCGGTTCAGCGTGATGGTGGCCACGGGCCCGGCGCGCTCTAGCAGGACGACCGGATCGGTGTCGGTGGGCATGGCGGTTTCCTCTTTTCTTTCGGATGCTTGACCCGATGCTAGCCGCTTTCAGCCCTTCGGCAAATCGCTATAGCCGCGCACCCGGTGCCGCACCGCATAATCCGGCGCCATCTCGCCAATCGGTGCGATGTCCCAGTCCCATTCCGTGCCGCCTTCCGGCAGGGAAAGCCCGTAGAGCGGATCGATCTCGCCGATCGTCTTCCCGTCCGCGTCCAGCACGATCCGTCGTATGTCGGTGACCAGGCAGACTCGTCCCGGCAGGCGACGCAGCCAGTCGAGATGCGCCCGCACCAGAGCGCCGGCGAACAAATCGCCCTCCGCCTCCGCCTGGCCGCGCCGCTCCAGCTGGCTGACCGGCACATAGGCAAGTTGTGACATCAGATTGAGCGAGATCACCAGATCGGCCGACCGCAGCGCCGGCAGGTCAGGCGGCGCCGGTACCGCCATGCCGGGCGACAGCATCCCGCCGATGCCGGTCAGGTCGGCATCCAGCAGGGACACCCGCGGCGTCAGCGCGGCGCGCAACCGGACCCGCCAGGGATGCGCCACATCGACCAGCACCACCCGCCCGAATGCCGCCATCAATGCTTGCAGCGGCACGTCGAACAGCGGGCCGGAGCCGAGAATGGCGACGCTGTTCCGTTCCGGACAGGCGGCGACGGCTTCCAGGATGACCTGCCGCGTCGCCTGCAGATGCGGCCGCCAGGCCGCCCGGTTGCGGGCGTGGCGGTAGTGAATGCCGCGCATTTCGGCGTGGTAGGCGGCCAGAATATCGGGATCGGATATCATCGGCCCGAAAATACCCCAGCTACGGCGCTGGCGACAGATGCGGCACACGCACCGAAGGGCGCTTGACGGCGGGCGCGTCCTGGGCTGTCTTGGCGCGAAACCGCGCGAGGGACAAAATGACCGATACCAAGAGCTGGGCCGAGATCACCGCCGACATCCTGCTGGACATCAAGGCGATCCATATCCGCCCGGAGGAACCCTTCACCTTCACCTCCGGCCGGCTCAGCCCGGTCTATGTCGATTGCCGCAAGATCATCAGCTTCCCGCGCGCCCGCGCCAAGCTGATGGATATGGGCGTGGAGAAGATGGGCCGCATCGCCGGCTTCGAGGGCTTCGACGCGGTGGCCGGCGGCGAGACGGCGGGCATCCCCTTCGCCGCCTGGATCGCCGAGCGTATGGGCCTGCCGATGCTCT
The DNA here is from genome assembly GCF_002148795.1 of Oceanibaculum nanhaiense. NCBI lineage: Bacteria > Pseudomonadati > Pseudomonadota > Alphaproteobacteria > Rhodospirillales > Oceanibaculaceae > Oceanibaculum > Oceanibaculum nanhaiense. The sequence continues at coordinate 75,355 of NZ_MPOB01000003.1, forward strand.
ATGTTCGCAAGAAGCCCAAAGGGTTCGGTCGTAATGCTCAGATTGAAGGTGAGATCAGGGACGGCCAGCGTGTGCTGCTGGTCGAGGATCTGGCCACCGATGGCGGCAGCAAGCTGAACTTCGTCGAGGCGCTGCGCACTGCCGGCGCCGAGGTGGCGCATTGCTTCGTCGTGTTCCATTACGGCGTGTTCCCGGAAGGTGTGGCCAAGCTGACCGAACAGGGTGTGGCCCTGCACGAGCTGGCGACCTGGGCCGACGTGCTGCTGGCCGCCGAGCGGCGCGGCTACACCAAGGACCAGCTCGACCAGGTGCGCAGCTTCCTCGCCGACCCGGACGGCTGGGCCGAGAACCGCACCAAGGGGTAAGGCGGCTTCAGAGGCATGGCCCCTCCTCCCTTGTCCTTCGAGACGCCTGCTGCGCAGGCTCCTCAGGACGAGGGGAGCGTTGGAATTCTGACAGAGCCTCCTGGTGACCTCATGCTGAGGAGGCCGCGCCCAATCCTTTTGAGCGCGGCCGTCTCGAAGCATAGGTCGGCTCGCTCAACCGGTTAGCCCCAGACCGTCACCCCCAGACCGTCACCTCCAGACCCGTCACCCCGGGCCTCAATGCCCCGCCGCCTCGGCCTTCAGGCGCTTGCGGCGGGCGGCGGCGGCGAGGTTCAGGGCCTCGACCAGCACCGAGAAGCCGATGGCGAAGTAGAGATAGCCTTTCGGGATATGGAAATGCAGCCCGTCGGCGACCAGCGCCACGCCGACCAGCAGCAGGAAGGCCAGCGCCAGCATCTTCACCGTCTGGTGCCGGCTGACGAAATTGCCGACCGGACCGGCGGCGAACATCATCACGCCGACAGCCAGGATGACGGCGGCGATCATGATGCGCAGGTCGTTAACCATGCCAACCGCGGTGACGATCGAATCCAGCGAGAAGATGACATCGAGCACCAGTATCTGCCCGATGGCCGCCCCGAAGCTGGCGATGACCTTCTCCGTGGTGCCGTCCTCGCCGCCTTCCACCGTATGATGGATTTCCGTGGTCGCCTTCCAGATCAGGAAAATGCCGCCGGCGAACAGGATGATGTCGCGCCACGACGCTTCGAAACCGGCCAGGGTGAAAACCGGCGTCGTCAGCCCGACGACCCAGGCGATAACGCTGAGCAGCACGAGGCGCATGACCAGCGCCAGCCCCAGCCCGACCTGCCGGGCGCGGTGGCGCTGGGCTTCCGGCAGCTTGTCGGCAATGATGGCGATGAAGATGATGTTGTCGATGCCCAGGACGATTTCCAGAAAGGCCAGCGTCGCAAAGGCGATCCAGGTTTGCGGATCGGTCAAAAGCTCAATCATGGAAACTCCCGGGCTGAAGAGGCGGCGGCGTCATCGGACACTTTTCGATTTTAGGTAAGTACCGAAGCCTGTCTGTCTGTCTAACGGCTGCTATAGTCGTTTTGTGCCCAAATGAGCAATCGAATGTGGAGCGGTCTTGATGACGGGTCTGGTGCGACTGGCGGTTCTTCTGGTTTTCGCCCTTGGCCTTGCCGCCCCGGCGGCGGCGAAAAGCCCCGAGGTAGGTAAGGACGAGTTGGTCATCGGCATCACCCAGTTCCCCTCCACGCTGAACCCGCTGATTGATGCCATGCTGGCGAAATCCTATGTGCTGGGCATGGCGCGGCGGCCGATCACCACCTACGGTCCGGACTGGCAGCTGATCTGCATGCTCTGCACCGGGTTGCCGACCATCGAGAACGGCCGCGCCGTCCCCTTCGAGCTGGACAAGCCGAACGATGCCGGCGGCACGAAGGGCATCCGTCTCACCTACACGCTGCATCCGGACGCGAAGTGGGGCGACGGCACACCGGTCACGACGAAAGACGTGATCTTCACCTGGAAGGTGGGCCGCACGCCGCAGACCGGCGTCGCCAATCAGGAGAGTTTCCGCCGCATCCTCGATATCGAGGCGAAGGACGACAAGAGCTTCACCCTCACCATCGACCGGCTGGGCTTCAACTACAATTCAATCAACGGGCTGGATCTGTTGCCGGCCCATCTGGAAGCCGCGCCGATGGCCGAGCCGGCGGAATACCGGCACCGCACGCTGTACGACACCGACCCGGCCAATCCCGGCCTGTATAACGGCCCCTACCGCGTCACCCAGGTCGCTCCCGGTAGCCACATCACGCTGGAGCCGAACGCTCACTGGTGGGGCGAGAAGCCGGCCTTCAAGCGCATCATCGTCCGGGTGATCGAGAACACGGCGGCGCTGGAAGCCAACCTGCTGGCCGGCGACATCGACTATATCGCCGGCGAGCTGGGCCTGCCGCTGGACCAGGCGCTGGCCTTCGAGAAACGCCATGGCGAACGCTTCAAAATCGCCTACAAGCCGGGCCTGATCTACGAGCATATCGACCTGATGCTGGACAATCCGGTGCTGGCCGACATCCGCGTGCGCAAGGCGCTGATCCACGCCATCGACCGGCAGGCCATCGACCGGCAGCTGTTCGGCGGCAAGCAGCCGGTCGCCCATTCCAACGTGAACCCGCTGGACTGGGTGTATGACAAGGATGTCCCGGCCTACGCCTATGATCCGAAGCAGGCGGCCGCACTGCTGGACGCGGCCGGCTGGACGCGCGGCCCCGGCGGCATCCGCCAGAACGCGAAGGGCGAGAAGCTGACGCTGGACTTCATGACCACCGCCGGCAACCGCACCCGCGAGCTGGTGCAGCAGGCCTTGCAGGCGCAATGGCGGCAGGTCGGCATCGATGCGCGTATCCGCAACGAACCGGCGCGGGTGTTCTTCGGCGAGACGGTGACGAAGCGCAAATTCACCGGCCTTGCCATGTATGCCTGGATCAGCGCGCCGGAATCGGTACCGCGGACGACGCTGCATTCCTCGCAGATTCCCAGTGCGGAGAATGGCTGGAGCGGCCAGAACAACCCGGGATTCCGCAACGACGAGATGGATACGCTCATCGACCGGCTGGAGGTCGAGCTGGACCGCGAAAAGCGCCGGCCGATGTGGGCGCGGCTGCAGGCGATCTATGCCGAGGAACTGCCGGTCATCCCGCTGTATTTCCGCGCCGACGCCTATGTGATGCCGCGCTGGCTGGACGGCATCACCCCGACCGGTCACCAGTACCCGACGACGCTGTGGGTCGAGCAATGGCGCGCCGCGCCGTGATCTCCTTCCTCCTTCAGCCGGCCCGCTGATGCAGGCCTATATCGTCCGGCGGCTGTTGCAGGGGATCGGCGTACTGCTCGTCATGTCCTTTGTCATCTACGGCCTGCTGGGGCTGATGCCGGGCGACCCCATCGACCTGATGATCCAGGCCGACCCGAACCTGACGACCGCCGACGCGGTGCGCCTGCGGGCGTTGTACGGGCTCGACCGGCCGATCCTGGAGCGCTACGCCAACTGGGCTTCGGCGGCGCTGTCCGGCGATCTGGGCTATTCCCGGCAGTTCGCGCGGCCGGTGCTGGAGGTGCTGGCGCCGCGCCTCGGCAACACGCTGCTGCTGATGGGAACCAGCTTCCTGCTGGCCGTCGCCATTGCCCTGCCGCTGGGCGTGCTGGCGGCCAGCCGGCCGGGATCGCCGGCCGACCGCATCGTGAACCTGTTCTGCTTCGCCGGCATCTCCGTGCCGCCGTTCTGGCTGGCGCTGCTGCTGATCATGCTGTTCGCCGTCACGCTGGGCTGGCTGCCGGCGGGCGGCATGGCCCCGGCGGGGATGCAGGCGCCGGGCTTCCTCGACCGGCTGCCCTATCTGGTGCTGCCGGTCATCACCCTGACGCTGGCCAGCCTTGCCGGCCTCACACGCTATCTGCGGGCGTCGCTGATCGAGGCGATGCGCGAGGATTATATCCGCACCGCGCGCGCCAAGGGGGCCGGCGAGGCGCGCGTGCTGTGGCGGCACGGGGTGCGCAACGCGCTGATCCCGGTGGTCACCATCCTGGCGCTGGATTTCGGCACATTGTTCTCCGGCGCGCTGATCACCGAAACCATGTTCGCGCAGACCGGTATGGGCAAGCTGATCTACGACGCGATCATGAACAATGACTATAATCTGGCGCTGGTCGGGCTGCTGTTCGCGACGCTGGTGACACTGCTGGCCAATCTGGCGGCCGATGTCGCCTATGCGAAGCTCGACCCGCGGATATCCTACCGATGAGAGCGGATACCGCCCTGGCCCCGGCCATGGAGAGCCCGGCGCGGCTGGTCTGGCGGCGATTTTGCCGGCACCGGCTGGCGCTGGCGAGCCTGGTATTGCTGGTGCTGCTGGCCGGGCTGGCGCTGGCCGCCCCGCTGATCGAGCGGGCGCTGGGGCTGGACGCGACGGCAGTGAATCTGTTCGGCCGGCTGGCCCCGCCCTCGCCCCAGCACTGGCTGGGCACCGACGAGCTGGGCCGCGATCTGATGCTGCGGCTGCTCTACGGGGCGCGGGTGTCGCTGTTCGTCGGCATCGTGGCGGCGCTGGCGGCGGCCAGTATCGGCTCGATCCTCGGCGTCGCCGCCGGCTATCTGGGCGGCCGGCTGGACGCCGTGCTGATGCGGCTGGCGGACGGGGTGATCTCGCTGCCCATGCTGCCGCTGCTGATCGTGCTGGCGGCCATCGACCCGGCCAAGCTGGGCCTGCCGGACAGCGTGGCACAGTCGGAAAATCTCAGCCTGTATCGTATCGTCGCCATCATCGCGCTGGTCGGCTGGACGACCACGGCACGGCTGGTGCGCGGCGCCACCCTGTCGCTGAAGGAACGCGCCTTCGTGGAAGCCGCCCGCGCGCAGGGCGCCACAGCCGCGCGCATCATGTTCCGCCATATCCTGCCGAACGCAATGTCGCCGATCCTGGTCGCCACCACCCTGTCGGTCGGCAATGTGATCCTGCTGGAATCGGTGCTGAGTTTCCTGGGGCTGGGCATCCAGCCGCCGGTGGCGAGCTGGGGCGCCATGCTGACCGGCGCGCAGGAGACGCTATGGCAGCGCCCGGCGCTCGCCCTCTACCCCGGGCTGCTGATCTTTCTGACCGTCATCGCCTTCAATTTCCTGGGCGACGGGCTGCAGGACGCCTTCGACCCCAGAGCCGGCAGGGGGGCTGGAAGGGGGGCGGGAAGATGTGTCGTTCGCGGCTGAGCGTTCGGCCTTGCGGGCTTCCTTGCGGATACGGGCGCCGGCCAGCATCTCGCGCCAGCGCTTGCGGCGGCGGCCACGCAGCAGGTTGCGGCCCCACAACAGCAGGCCGATGCCGGCGATGCCGCCCAGCACGTAGAACTCGTACTGCTTGATCTCCGCCATATAACGCTGGAACACCTCGCCAAACAGATAGCCCAGCAGGCCGACGGCAATCGCCCAGATGAAGGCCGCGATCAGGTTCAGCGGCATGAAACGCATCGGGCTGATGCCGCTCATCCCGATCACGAAGGGGCTGACCGAACGCACGCCATAGATGAAACGGAAGCTGAGGATGAAGATGACGTCATACTTGTGCAGCAGCGCCATCGCCTTGGCCGAGCGTTCGCGCCAGCGCGGCCGCTTTTCCAGCAGGCGGACACCCCAGCGCCGGCCGATGAAATAATAGAGCTGGTCACCGAGGAAGGTGCCGACGAAGGCCGCAAGCATCACATAGGGAAGCTCCAGATAGCCGCGATGGGCCGCGAAGCCGCCCAGCACCAGGATGGTCTCGCCCTCGAAGAAAGTACCGACGAAAACCGCGAGATAACCGTATTTCGCGATCATTTCCGAGAGCATGGTCCGAACCTGTCCTGAAGGGGCGTGTGGAAGATATGCGCCCGCCTTCCTTAAAATCCAATTAATTCAGCGATTGCCCCACCCGATGCCGGCGCAATGCCGGCCCGAAACCGCTCTATGGAAGGAACGTGGAATGCGGCGGCTTGTTCACACCTTCCGTCTGCGCTTCAATGGCGCCATGAAAACCGCCTCCCTGCGCCCCCTTCCCCTACTCCCCACTCCCCTGCTTTGGGCCTCTGTTGCCCTGCTGGTGCTGATCGCCTGTGCAATAGTGCCGGAACGCCCGGCCCATGCGCAGACGCCGGCATCCCCGGGCATCGGTGCGACGGGCAAGATCTGTTTCCTGCTGCGCAACCGCTCGCCGGTCATGATGAATGGCCGGGTGGTGCTGCAATCGCGCGAGCGCTTCACCTTCCGGCTGGAGCGCAACCAGCAGGTCGAATCCTGCCTGGTGGGGACGACCTATGGCGGCAACCGCATCTCGCTGGTGCTGCTGAACTATATCGGCGTGCCGCTGTTCACCTGCTACAGCACGACCAGCCACGCCATCGACCTGAACGCCCGCCGGCAGGAATCAGGCTGGCACTACACGGCAGACTGCCGCTAGGGAGAGAAAGAATGGAATACCGCAATCTTGGCCGCAGCGGGCTGAAGGTCTCGCCGCTTTGCCTGGGCACCATGATGTTCGGCGGCCCGACGACCGAGGCGGATTCCGCCGCCATTATCGCCGACGCCCGCGCGCGCGGATTCAATTTCATCGATACCGCCGACGCCTATAATGAGGGCGAATCGGAGCGGGTCGTCGGCCGGACCCTGAAGGCTGACCGCGACTGGTGGGTGCTGGCAACCAAGCTGGCCAATGCGATGGGGCCGGGCCCGAACGAGCGCGGTCTGTCGCGGCGCTGGGTGCTGCAGGCGGCGGAGGCCAGCCTGAAGCGCCTCGGCACCGACTACATCGACATCCTCTATCTGCATAAGGAGGACCTTTCCACGCCGCTGGACGAGACCGTCCGCGCGCTGGAGATGCTGGTGCGCGATGGCAAGATCCGCCATTTCGGCCTGTCGAATTTCCGCTCCTGGCGTGTCGCCGAGATCTGCCGTCTGGCGGACGCGGCCGGCATCGACCGCCCGGTGGTCAGCCAGCCCTATTACAACGCCATGAACCGCATGCCGGAGGTCGAGCATCTGCCGGCCTGCAATTATTACGGGCTGGGCGTGGTGCCCTACAGCCCGCTGGCGCGCGGCATCCTGACCGGCAAATACCTGCCGGATTCGCCGCCGCCGAACGACAGCCGCGCGGCACGCCAGGACAAGCGCATGATGCAGACTGAATGGCGGCGCGAATCCATGGTCATCGCGCAGACCCTGAAGGCCCATGCCGAGAAGAAGGGCACTACCGCCATCGGCTTCGCGGTCAACTGGGTGCTGAACAACAAGTTCGTCACCGCCACCATCGCCGGGCCGCGCACCATGGACCACTGGCTGGGCTATGTGGAGGCGCTGTCCTACCGCTTCGACGCCGAGGATGAGGCGCTGGTGGACAGCCTGGTGCCCATCGGCCACCCCTCCACGCCGGGCTACAGCGACCCCAGCTACCCCATCGAAGGCCGCGTGGTGCGAACGGAGGGATAGTAACGCTAGTCATCAGTAACGGTAGGCGTTATTATGCTGAAAGGCTTCGCCGATCGCGATACGGAACTGATCTGGCTGGGACGCTTCGCCAGGCGACTGCCGGAAGACATCCAGCGTATCGCCCGGCGAAAGCTGCGCATGCTGGATGCTGCGACAGTGCTGGAGGAGTTGCGGGTTCCGCCTGGCAACCGGCTGGAAAGTCTGAAAGGCGACCGCGCCGGACAGCACAGCATCCGCATCAACGATCAGTGGCGGATATGCTTCATCTGGGATGGCGACGGCGCACGGGAGGTCAGGATTGTCGATTACCACGACTGAGAAACAGGCTGGCAGGCTGCCCAACATCCATCCTGGCGAAATCCTGCGGGAGGAATTCCTGCTGCCGATGGGCCTGACCGCCTACCGGCTCGCCAAGGCCATTGATGTGCCGCAGACCCGCCTGTCGGAAATCCTGCACGAGCGGCGCGGTATCACCGCCGACACGGCGGCGCGTCTGGGCCGCTATTTCAGCACCAGCCCGGCCTTCTGGATGAATTTACAGGCGCGCTACGATCTGGAGCAGGTCGAGCGGGAAAAGGGGCCGGATATCGCCCGCATCGTCCCGCTCGACGCCGCCTGATCCGGCCTTGTTGCCCTAAGCCGCCTTGCCCAGCGTGGTCTCGACCAGCTTCGCCCAGTAGCTGGCACCGATCGGCAGCACGCCGTCATTGAAGTCGTAATGCGGGTTGTGCAGCATGCATCCGCCCTCGGTCGAGCCATTGCCGATCCAGACATAGCTGCCCGGCTTCTGCTGCAGCATGAAGGCGAAATCCTCCGATCCCATGGACGGCATCAGATCGTCATGCACATTGCCGTCGCCGACCACCTGGGCCGCGACCTGCGCCGCGATCTCGGTCTCCGGCGCGGTGTTGATCGTCGGCGGGTAGCGACGCTCATACTTCACCGTGGCGGTCGCGCCCATGGTCTGGCAGATGCCATCGACGATGCGGCGCATCGCCGGCTCGATCATATCCTGCACCTCCGGCCGGAAGCTGCGCGTGGTGCCGCGCAGCACAACCTCATCCGGCAGCACGTTATAGGCGTCGCCGCCATGGATCTGCGTCACACTGACCACCACGGCATCCAGCGGATGGGTGTTGCGGCTGGCGATGGTCTGCAGCGCGTTCACGATCTGTGAGGCGGTAACCACGGAATCCACACCCATATGCGGCATCGCGCCATGCGCGCCCTTGCCCTTCACGGTGATCTCGAAAATATCGAAGGACGCCATCATCGGCCCCGGCCGCACGGCGATCTTGCCGACATCGAGGCCCGGCCAGTTGTGCATGCCATAGACCTGCTCGACCGGGAATTTCTCGAACAGCCCATCCTCGACCATGACCCGGCCGCCGCCTTCATTCTCTTCCGCCGGCTGGAAGATGAAATAGACCGTGCCGTCGAAATTCTTGGTCTCGGCCAGGTACTTGGCCGCACCCAACAGCATGGTGGTGTGGCCGTCATGGCCGCAGGCATGCATCTTGCCCTCATGCTGCGACTTGTGGCCGAAGTCGTTCTTCTCCAGCACGTCCAGCGCATCCATGTCGGCGCGCAGGCCGATGGCCTTGCCGGACCCGCTGCCGCCCGCCAGCTTGCCGACGATGCCGGTGCCGGCCAGGCCGCGATGCACCTCAATGCCGAAGGATTCCAGCTTCTCCGCCACGAAGGCGCTGGTCTTGTGCTCCTCGAAGGCGGTTTCCGGATGGGTGTGGATGTGATGCCGCCAGGCGGTCATCTCGTCCTGGAAATCGGCGATACGGTTGATGATCGGCATGGGTCAGTGCCTCCGTCTTTCTGTCTGATTATTCCGCCGCCATCGGGAAGGCGGAGACGCCGCCCGGCCGGCGGTCGAGCGCGGCGATGCCGTTCTTCAGCACCATGACGTGATTCTCGGCGCGCGAGGCGGCCTTGATGTCGCTGAGCGGATCGCCCTGCACCAGCAGCAGGTCGGCGGCCAGCCCCTCGGCGATGCGGCCGCGGTCGGCAAGCCGCATCAGATCGGCGGCATTCTTCGTGGAGATGGTGATGGAATCCATCGCGGAGAGACCGATCTCCACCATATATTCCAGCTCCTTCGCGTTCTCGCCATGCTTGTTGTAGGGCGTGCCGGCATCGGTGCCCATGGCGAGGTTGCCGCCCGCCTTGTAGAACATCAGGATCGACTGCTTGTGCCGTTCGGCGACGCGCGCCGCCTTCTCATAGGCATAGGGCGGCACGCCATTGTCGCGGTTGGCGACGATGTTGTTCACCGCCGCCAGCGTGGGGACGATATAGGTGCCGCGCGGCAGCATCTCGTCGATGCATTGCTGGGTCAGGAAGATGCCATGCTCGATGGAATCGATCCCGCCGCGCACCGCGTTCAGGATGCCCTCCTCGCCCTGGGCATGGCTGGCGCAGGTCTTGTGGAACCGGTGCCCCTCGGCGATGCCGGCGGCAAGCTCCTCCGGCGAGTAATGCGCGTCTTCCGGGTTCACGCCCGGCGTCATCACGCCGCCGGTGGCCATGATCTTGATGAGGTCGGAGCCGGCATGCACCTGCTCGCGCACCGCCTTCACCACATCGTCCACGCCATCGGCGATGCGGCCATAGCGGTTGCCGTGACCACCGGTCATGCAGATCATGCGGCCGGCGGCACGGATGGTCGGCCCCAGCTGCTTGCCGGCGTTGCATGCATCGCGCACGCCGAATTCGAGATAATCCTTGCCGCCGCAATCGCGCACGGCGGTCACACCACCGCGCAGCGTGATCTGCGCATGCTCCAGCGCGCGGATGGCGATCTGGTCGGGCCGGGCGGTCTGCACGAAGATGCTGGGATTGCCCTCCGCCCCCATGCAGAGATGCACGTGGCAATCGATCAGGCCGGGCAGCAGGGACATGCCCTTGGCGTCCACCGTCTGGCCGGTAAAGCCGGCGAACTCGCCTGCCGGCGCGATCCGGGCGATCTTGCCGCCCTCGACCATCAGCCCGTGATCCTTCAGCGCCTTGCCGGCGCCATCGATGATCTGCGCGCCCAGGAAAAGCATACCCATATCCCTGTTCCTTCTTTTCCGAATCCAATTGCCCGCCAGACTAGGCTATAGCGCCCGGCGATTCCGCCCCGGCAGCCGCAAGGCTGGGCTGCGGCCTGTTCATATCCCCGCCACCTGCCCTCAGGCAGCGTCGGGAATGCGGCCTTCCTCGACGCCGTGGCAGGCGATCTTCGCGCCGTCCGGCAGGGCGATCGGCAGCGGCGCCTCAACCTTGCAGCGGTCATTGGCGAACGGGCAGCGCGGATGGAAGGCGCAGCCGCTGGGCGGGTTGATCGGGTTCGGCACCTCGCCGGCAACCGGCGTCCGCTCACCGCCCTTCATCTCCAGATCGGGGATCGTGTCGAGCAGCAGCTTGGTATAGGGATGGCGCGGCTTGGCGAACAGCACGCGCGACGGTGCCACCTCCGCCAAACGGCCCAGATACATCACGCCGACATGGTTCGACATGTGATAGACGACGGCGAGATTGTGGCTGATGAACAGGTAGGTGAGGTTCAGCTCGCGCTGCAGCTCCTTCATCAGGTTCAGGATCTGCGCCTGCACCGAGACGTCCAGCGCCGAGGTCGGCTCGTCGCACACCAGGAATTCCGGGTTGCTGGCAAGCGCGCGGGCAATCGAGATGCGCTGACGCTGGCCGCCGGAGAATTCATGCGGGTACTTCACGCCATCCTTGGCCGACAATCCCACGAAATTCAGCAGCTCGCCGACGCGCTTCTGGGTCGCCGCCTCGCCGGAGGTCAGGCCGAAGAAGCGCAGCGGCTCGGCGATGATGTCCACCACCCGCCAGCGCGGATTGAGCGAGGCATAGGGGTCCTGGAAGATCATCTGCATCTTGCGCCGGATCGGCACCAGCTGCTTGCGCGACAGGCCGGCGATGTTGCGCCCCTCGAAATGCAGGTCGCCGCGTGTCGGCGTGTAGAGCCCGACCACCAGGCGCGCCACGGTGGACTTGCCGCAGCCCGACTCACCGACCAGCGAGAAGGTCTCACCGCGGGCGATCTCGAAATTCACCCCGTCCACCGCCTTCAGCGTCTGCCGCGGCACGCCTTCGATAACGCGGTTCAGCAGCGGCGGCGACACATCGAAATAGCGCGCCAGGTCACGCGCGGCGAGCACCGGGCCAGCCGTATCGGCCTGGGTTTTCAGGGCGGCGTTCTCAGCCATGGACCGCCTCCTTCTCGTACAGCCAGCAGGCCACGTCCGTCTTCTCCACGCCAATCAGTTCCGGCCGCTCGACGCGGCATTTGTCGAACACCTTGGGGCAGCGCGGATTGAAGGCACAGCCCTGCGGAATGTCGGTCAGGCGCGGCATCGAGCCATCGATCTGGGTCAGCCGCTCGATATCGTGGCCGATCATCGGGATCGAGCCCATCAGCCCGTGCGTATAGGGATGCTTGGCGCGCTTGATGACATCCTTCACCGGGCCGATCTCGGCGATGCGGCCAGCATACATGACCGCCACGCGGTCCGCCGTTTCCGCGATCACGCCCATATCGTGGGTGACCAGCATGACCGCCGTACCATGATCCCGGCACAGCTTCTTCAAGAGCGCGATGATCTGCGCCTGGATCGACACGTCCAGCGCCGTGGTCGGCTCATCGGCGATCACCAGTGTCGGGTTCACCGCCAGCGCCAGCGCGATCACCACGCGCTGCCGCATGCCGCCGGAAAACTGGTGCGGATAATGGTCGATGCGGCGTTCCGGTGCCGGGATGCCGACATCGGACAACAGCTCGATGGCGCGGTCGCGCGCCTGCCTGTCGGTCATGTCGGTATGGGTCTGGATCGTCTCGACCAGCTGACGCCCCACCGAATAGAGCGGGTTCAGGCTGGTCAGCGGATCCTGGAAGATGGCGCCGATCTTGCGGCCGCGGATCTTGCGCATCTCCTCATAGGGCAGATTGTCGATCCGCCGCCCTTCCAGCTCGATGGAGCCGGCGGCGATACGGCCCGGCGGTTCCAGCAGGCCGATGACGGCGGCACCGGTCAGCGACTTGCCGGCACCGGATTCGCCAACCACGCCCAGCACCTCGCCGGGCATGATGTCGAAGCTGATGCCATCGACGGCGGTCAGGATGCCGCGCCGGGTCGGGAACTCGATTTTCAGATCGCGGACCTGGAGCAGCGGCTTGTCGGTGCTCTGGGGCATTTCCGGCATGTCCTATCGCAGCTTCGGGTTGAGGGCGTCGCGCAGCCAGTCGCCCAGCAGGTTCACGGCCAGCACCAGGATGACCAGCGCGGCCCCGGGGAAGATCGTCATCCACCATTCGCCGGAAAACAGGAAGTCGTTGCCGATGCGGATCAGCGTGCCAAGCGACGGCTGGGTCGGCGGCACGCCGACGCCCAGGAAGGACAGGGTCGCCTCGGTCAGGATGGCGATGGCCAGGCTGATGGTGGCGATGACCAGCACCGGGCTCATCACGTTGGGCAGCACATGGCGGATCAGAATAAGGGCCGGATGCAGGCCGATCACGCGGGCCGCCTGCACATATTCCTTGTTCTTCTCGACCAGGCAGGAGCCGCGCACGGTCCGCGCGAACTGCACCCAGTTGGCGAAGGCAATGGCCAGCACCAGGATCACCAGCGCGATCTCCTCATGCATGCCGCGCGGCAGCAGCGAGCGGGTGAATCCGTCGATCAGCAGCACGATCAGAATCGCCGGGAAGCTGAGCTGCACATCGGCGATGCGCATGATGACGGCATCGGTGACGCCGCCGAAATAGCCGGCGACGAGGCCCAGCACGATGCCCAGCACCATCGCCAGGATGACCGACAGGAAGCCCACCGTCAGCGAGACACGCGCGCCGAACATGATGGTGGAGAACACGTCGCGGCCCTGATCGTCGGTGCCGAGCAGGTAGCTGGGGTCGCCCCCCGCCTCCCAGACCGGCGGCTTGAAGGCGTCCATCAGGTTCAGCGTCATCACGTCATAGGTGTTGTGCGGTGCGATCCACGGCGCCAGGAAAGCCAGCACGAAGAACAGCACCGTCACCGCGAAGGCGACCATCACAACAGGCGAACGCTTGAAGCTGTAGAACACGTCGCCATCGAAGAAACGGCGCGCGCCATCGCTGATGCGGAACCAGAGGCCGCGCTCGACGATCACGTCGTTTACGGCGTCGGTCACGTTGGAGCCAGTCATGTTGGACCCGGTCATATTAGGCATGGGCGCGCCCTCCTCAATGACCGCCGCGTTCGACGCGCAGGCGCGGATCGACGACGTAATAGAGCATATCGACCATCAGGTTGATGACCACGAAGATGAAGGCGACCAGGCACAGATAGGCCGCCATCACGGGAATATCGACGAACTGGATCGCCTGCAGGAACAGCAGCCCCATGCCCGGCCACTGGAACACTGTCTCGGTGATGATGGCGAAGGCGATCAGCGAACCGATCTGCAGGCCGGTGATGGTGATGACCGGCACCATGGTGTTCTTCAGCGCATGGCCGAAATTCACCGCCCGGTTCGACAGGCCGCGGGCGCGCGCGAACTTGATGTAGTCGGTGCGCAGCACCTCCATCATCTCGGCGCGCACCAGGCGCATGATCAGGGTCAGCTGGAACAGACACAGCGTGATCGACGGCATGATCAGCGCCTGCCAGCCACCGACGGTCAGGAAATTGGTGGTCCACCAGCCGAGATCGACCGTCGGCCCGCGCCCGAAGGAGGGCAGCCAGCCAAGCCAGACCGCGAAGATGAGAATGAGGATGATGCCGATCAGGAAGGTCGGCAGCGATATGCCGATCAGCGAGGCCGTCAGCAGCACCTTGCTGATACTGCCATGGCGGTGCAGGCCGGTATAGACGCCCAGCGGCACACCGATGGCAAGCGCCAGAACGGCGGCGACGAACACCAGCTCCAGCGTTGCCGGCAAGCGCGTGGCGATGACATCGGAAACCGGGCGGCTCAACCGGTAGGACATGCCGAAATCGCCCTGCACGGCATTGCCGACGAAACGGGCGAACTGGATCGGGAAGGGCTGGTCCAGCCCGAGTTCCTTGCGCAGTTCCTCGCGCTGTTCGGCCGTCGCCTCCTGACCCATCATGTTGTTGATCGGGTCGCCGACGAAATTGAACAGCGAAAAGGAGATAAACGCCACCGCCAGCATCACGAAAAGTGACTGGAGCAGACGCCGAATGATGAAAGCGAACATATCGCTGTGCCTGAAAAACGGAGCTGGGTCGGCTAACAAAGAGCGACGGCCCGGACCTTGCGATCCGGGCCGTACGGCTCCCGGCTAGCGCCTTACTTCATGGTGACGTAGCGCAGGTCCACGTCGTTCTGCGGACGCTGCTTCACCTCGGCGACGGTGTTGGCGACGCCCCAGGCCAGCGCCTGCTGATGCAGCGGCAGATGGCCGAAGTCCTCCTTATGGATCTTCATGGCCTCGCTGATCATGGCATTGCGCTTCTGCTGGTTGGTCTCGACCCGGATCAGGTCGGTCAGCTCCTCAACCCGCGGGTTGGTATAGCGGCCCGAGTTCCAGGTGCCCTGGCCCTTGCCGTCCAGCGTGATGATGTTTTCCAGCAGGTTCAGCGCATCGTAGCTGCCCGGCGTCCAGCCCAGCATGTAGAAGCTGGTGTTGTAGTTGGTCTTCGCGCCGATCTTGTCGAAATGCAGCGACTTGGTCTGGGCGTTCAGCTTGATGTCGATGCCGATACGCTTCAGCATCGGCACGACGGCCAGGCAGATCGCCTCGTCGTTCACATAGCGGTCGTTCGGGCAGTCCAGCGTGACCGGGAAGCCCTTCGGATAGCCGGCTTCCGCCAGCAGCTTCTTCGAAGCTTCCGGATCGTACGGATACCGGTCGTTCAGCGCCTTGTCGAAACCGTTGATGCCCGGCGCGATCATCAGGCCGGTCGGTGTCGCGGCGCTGCGCATCACGACGCGCTTGATCGCCTCGATGTCGATGGCCTGATAGAAGGCCTGACGGACCTTCTTGTCCTTGAACGGGTTCTTGCCGGTGCCGGGCATGTCGAGCATTTCGTCACGGTGCTGGTCGAAGCCCAGGAAGATGGTCCGCAGTTCCGGCCCCTGCAGCGCCTTGGCGGTGCTGGAATTATCGATGCGCTGCACGTCCTGCAGCGGCACCGGATACATCAGGTCGATCTCGCCCGACAGCAGGGCGGCGACGCGGGTCGCGTCATTGCCGATCGGGGTGAAGATGGCCTTGGTGAGGTTATGGGTCGGCTTGCCCCACCACTCCTTGTTCGGCTCCAGCACGACGCGGGTATCGGGCACCCACTCAATCAGCTTGAACGGCCCGGTGCCGTTCATGTTCAGATTGGCGTAGGTCTTCGCCGAACTGCCGCGCTCCACATCGGTGGTGTTGTTCTTCTCCGCCCATTCCTTGTCCATGATATGGAAGTTGGGCAGATTCAGCATCAGGATCGGATCCGGACCACCGGTGATGATCTCGATCTCGTAATCGCTGATCTTCTTGATTTCCTTGATGGTATTGACCGCGAAGCTCATCTCCGACTGGGGCTGGCGGATGCGGTCGAAGCTGAACAGCACGTCATCGGCATTGAAGGCATTGCCGTTATGGTACTTCACGCCCTGCCGCAGCTTGAAACGCCAGGTGGTCGGATTGACCTGCTCCCACTCGGTCGCCAGTCCCGGGTGCAGAGAGAGATCCCACGCGCGGTGGATCAATCCCTCATACACATTGTTCTTCATCGTGTTGGTCGGCCCCTCATTATTGATGTGGGGGTCCAGACCCAGAACGTCGCCCGTCGTCGCATAACGGAACGTCTTGGCGTCAGCGGCAGCGCCGAGGCTCAGCGCTACGGCGCTCGCGACCACAGCCGCTCCAAATAGTTTACGCATCCCTGCTATCCCTTCTTTTCTTGCGCCGCACCGCCTGCTTTCACAGCATGCGGCAGGCCTCAAACCAACCATCAGGCCAGCCTTCTACCGGGCCTTCCCTTCGTCGCATGTAGCTTTCTTTTCAGTCACCCGTCAACGCGAATCAGTAACGTCAGGATGTGCGATTTTACAATCGCGCCTCTTGTCATCATACCGCATTACGCGCACCCTTCGGGCCTATCCTTTTACCGTATCGCGAGAATTCCCCGATGGACGTGATCAATTATTTTTCGCCGCACTACCAGGCTGCCCGCAGCAAATTCCTGGAAGCCGCCACCCATGCCGGCCTCAGCATCGAAAGCCATCTGAACCCCAACACCAAGGGGCCGGACGGCGGGGCGCTGTACACCGATGTGGCTGTCTGGGGCGACCCGAAGGCCGACCGCGTGCTGCTGGCCAATTCGGCGACGCATGGCGCGGAGGGATTCTGCGGGTCCGGCGCGCTGGTGGGCTGGCTGCGCAGCGGCGCCTACCGCGCCGTGCCGAAGAATGTGAAGGTGGTGCTGGTCCACGCCATCAACCCGCACGGCTTCGCCTGGATCCGCCGGGTGACTGAGGACAATGTCGACCTCAACCGCAATTTCATGACCCACAATGGCGGCTATCCGGAGAACCCGGACTATGACGCGCTGCACGATGTCATCGTGCCGAAGCAGTGGGGGGCGGACAGCCTGGCCGCGATGGAGAAGGCGTTCGACGCCTACAAGCAGCAGCATGGCGCCTTCGCCTGGCAGAAAGCGCTGAGCCAGGGCCAGTACAATCATGCCGACGGAATCTTCCATGGCGGCAACAAGCCGACCTGGTCGAACCTGACCTTCCGCAAGATCGTCGGCGCCCATGTGCAGGGCGCGAAGCATGCCTGCTTCATCGACTACCATACCGGCCTCGGGCCCTACGGCACGGTCGATCTGATCGCCGATGGCGAGCCCGGTAGCGCAGAGCTGCAGCGCTGCTTCGACTGGTTCGTGAACAATGTCAGCTCGCCGGCACTCGGCAATTCCACATCGCCGGCACTGCATGGCGTCATCAAGCATGCGGTGGTGGATATGCTGGAGGGCACGAAAGTCACCTCCGTCACGGCGGAATACGGCACCTATCCGCTGAAGACCGTGCTGGGCGCCGTTATCGCCGACAACTGGCTGCATGCGCGCGGCGATCTCGACTCCGCGCAGGGCAAGGAACTGAAGGCCCAGATGCGCAAGGCCTTCTATCCGGACGAGGATGATTGGAAGGAACTGGTTTACCTGCGTTCGCGCCAGTTCATGCGCGCGGCAATCAGGGGGCTGGCGGAAGCCTGACCCCTCTCCTTTCCGCTCAGAGGCGGGCCTGCATCTCCTCGCACCAGGCGATGCGGGCCTCGGCCTGGACGATCTCCTGATCCAGCCAGGCCGGCAGCAGCCCATCCATGATGGCCGCCTCTTCATTCGCCTTCAAATCGATCAGGCGGGCGCGCTCGTTGCGATAGAGGTCTTCCAGCATTTCCAGCTGGACCAGCTGGTCCTCGCGGTCCAGCAGGTTCAGGAAGCGCAGCTTCAGCGCGACCACCAGCTTATTCAGGTCATTGGCCAGCGGCTTCATGTTGGCGGACAGCAGGCCGAGCAGCGCGGTGCGGCCATCATCGGTCAGCCGCAGCGCGGGATTATCCTCCATGCTCTCGCCCCCGGCGGTGCCATCCACCGGCGCGACCAGCCCTTCGAAGCGCAGCAGTTCCAGCGACGGGGCCAGCAAATCCAGCGACGGCCCGGCCATGCGGCTGGCGAAACGGCGCACGGTCGCGGCCAGATCGGCATAACGCTTCGGACCTTCGGCAAGGAAACCCAGCATGGCCAGGCGCAGCGCCTCGGTCGGAATCAGCGAGTTGTCGCGAAACATTGGCATGTCCTGTTACGCACCTTTCGAACTGTGCTGACACCTAAATGGGATACCGGACCAGATTTGTCCACTATTAAGAACAATTCGCAGCAAAAAAGGAAGCGGCAATTTCAAGGCAGGCCCACTTACCCTCGCCCGCCAGGGCAGAGGGTCCTGGCGATTACGCCGCCTGCTTCAGCTCCAGCGCGCCCCAGATGTCGATGAGGGCGGCAACCAGCCGGTCCATCGCGTCATCATCGTGCAGCGGCGTCGGCGTCAGGCGCAGCCGTTCGGTGCCGCGCGGCACGGTCGGGTAGTTGATCGGCTGCACATAGATCGCGTGGCGCTCCAGCAGCAGGTCGCTGGCTTGCTTGCAGCGTGCGGCATCGCCCACCAGCACCGGCACGATATGGCTGGGCGCCTCGATGATCGGCAGCCGCGCGGCCCGAAGCTTGACGCGCAGCCGCTCCGCTCGCTGCTGATGGCGGGCACGCAGCGCCCTGCCCTCGTCGCTGCGCAGGATGCGCGCGCTGGCCAGCGCACCGGCGGTCAGCGCCGGCGGCAGCGAGGTGGTGAAGATAAAGCCCGAGGCGTGCGAGCGCAGGAAATCCGCCAGCGCGGCCGAGGCCGCGATATAGCCGCCCATCACGCCGAACGCCTTGCCCATCGTGCCCTGCACCACATCGACACGGCCCATCACCCCGTCGCGCTGGGCGACGCCAGCCCCCTCCTCGCCATAGAGGCCGACGGCATGCACCTCGTCGAGATAGCTGAGCGCGCCATAGCGCTCGCACAGATCAAGGATCTCGCCGATCGGGGAAATATCGCCATCCATCGAATAGACCGATTCGAAAGCGACCAGCTTCGGCCGGGCCGGATCGGCCTCGGCCAGCAACTGCTCCAGATGGGCCACGTCATTATGCCGGAAGATGCGCTTTTCCGCCCCGGAATGCCGGATGCCCTGGATCATCGAGGCATGGTTCAGCGCGTCGGAGAACACGATGCAGTTCGGCAGCGATGACGCCAGGCAGGACAGCGCCGCCTCGTTCGCGACATAGCCGGAGGTGAACAGCAGTGCGGCTTCCTTGCCGTGCAGCGCCGCCAGCTCCTGCTCCAGAAGCACATGATAATGCGTGGTGCCGGAAATATTGCGGGTACCGCCGGCGCCGGCGCCGGCGCGCGCAATCGCCTCCTGCATCGCCGCCAGTACCGCCGGATGCTGGCCCATGCCGAGATAATCGTTGGAGCACCAGACGGTGACCGGGCGGTGCTGCGCGCCGCCGACATGCTGGCGGGCATCTGGGAACCGGCCAGCCTGGCGTTCGAGATCGGCGAAGACGCGATAGCGTCCCTCGGCCTTCAGCTGCGCGATGCGCTCGGCGAAGAAACTCTGATAATCCATGGCGGCGATCCCGGGTTTTTTCCTAACATAATCCCGAAAGTGCCGCCGGTCATCCGCGCGGAATGTCGCGGTTCCGGGCAGGCTACGAAAAAGGCCGCCTCCGGAGAGGCGGCCTTCGCGTCATGTATGCTTGCGACGATCAGCCGAAGGAGACGCCGTCGGCCTTCAACTGCGCGGCCACCTCATCCAGCGTCTTGGTGTAGCGCGACAGCATCTCGCCGATTTCTTCCTCGGTGATGATCAGCGGCGGGCAGGTGGCGACCGAATCGCCGATAGCACGGACGATCAGGCCGTTCTTCTGCGCGATCTTGGCGAACTTCGCGCCGACGCCCAGCTTCGGATCGAAGGCGGCGCGGGTCTTCTTGTCCTGCACCATCTCCATGGCGCCGATCAGGCCGGTGCCGCGCACCTCGCCGATCAGCGGATGGCTGGCGAAGGCGGCGAAGCCCTTCTGCAGGATCGCGCCGACCTTGGCAACATGCGCGCCCATGTCCCGCTCTTCGTAGATCTTCAGCGTCTCCAGCGCGACCGCGGCCGCCACCGGATGGCCGGAATAGGTGTAGCCATGGCCGAACACGCCGATCTTCTCGGATTCGGTCACGCAGGCCTGATAGACGCGCTCGTTCACCATCACCGCCGAGATCGGCAGGTAGGAGGAGGACAGCGCCTTGGCGCAGGACAGGATATCCGGCTTCAGCCCGAAAGTCTGGCTGCCCCAGTAATTGCCGGTACGCCAGAAGCCGCAGATCACCTCGTCCGCGCACAGCAGCACGTCATACTTCTTCAGCACCGCCTGGATCTTCTCGAAATAGGTCTTCGGCGGCACGATAACGCCGCCGGCGCCCATGATCGGCTCGGCGATGAAGGCGCCGACCGTCTCCGGCCCCTCCTTCAGGATCAGCTTCTCCAGATTGTCCGCCATGCGGGTGGCGAACTCTTCCTCGCTCTCGCCCTCAAGGCCGAAGCGGTAATAATGCGGGCAGTCGGCATGCAGGATGTTGGCGATCGGCAGGTCGAAGTCGCGATGATTGTTCGGCAGGCCGGTCAGGCTGGCCGAGGCGACGGTGACGCCGTGATAGCCCTTGATGCGGGAGATGATCTTCTTCTTCTCCGGCTTGTTCTGCGCATTCCAGAAGTACCAGATCAGCTTCACGACGGTGTCGTTGGCTTCCGAACCGGAGTTCTGGAAGATCACCTTCGACATCTCCACCGGGGCAACCGACTTCAGCTTCTCGGCCAGGTCGATGGAGGGCAGGTGCGATTTGTGCGTGAAGGTATGGTAGTAGGGCAGCTCCTTCATCTGCTTGATCGCGGCATCGACCAGGCGCTTCTCGTTGAAGCCCAGCGACACCGACCACAGACCGGCCATCGCCTCAATGTAATCCTTGCCGTCCTCGTCGAACACATGGACGCCCTTGCCGCCGGTGATGACCAGCGGACCTTCCGTCTCGTGCGCCTTCAGATTGGTATAGGGATGCATATGATGCGCGATGTCGCGGGCGCTCGAAGAGTTCGGCACGAAGGTCATGGGTCCGTCCTTTGGAAAGCAGCAAATAACGAGCCGGCTAGCCCGTGACCGCAAAAAGTCAAGGGCGCTAACTACTTTAACAATGTAGCCGGTTTCCCCATGGGGCCGTCAATCCCGGAATGCGGAAATTCCGCGCATGGCAGGCCCGGCGCGGATGCCGGGCCTCGCCGAAGTTTCCTACTCGCCCGTATAGGCCGGCTTGCGCTTTTCGAAGAAGGCCTGCATGCCCTCATTCTTGTCCTTGCTGGCGAACAGCATCTGCATCGCCTTGCGCTCCAGCATCAGGCCGGTTTCCAGCGAGGCATCCTCGCCGGCCACGATGACCTCCTTGATCTGCTGCACGGCGAGCGGCGGCAGCGAGGCGAGGTCACGCGCCATCTTCAGCGCCGTCTCCATCACCTGATCGTCGGCCACCAGCGTGCTGATGAGGCCGATCTGGTACGCCTCGGCAGCGTCGATGGGCCGGCCGGTCAGGCACAGCTTCATCGCGTGGAACTTGCCGACAGCGCGGGTCAGGCGCTGGGTGCCGCCCGCGCCCGGCATGATGCCGACGCGCACTTCCGGCTGGCCCAGCTTGGCACCCTCGCCGGCCACGATGATATCGGCATGCATCGCCAGCTCCAGCCCGCCGCCCAGCGCGAAGCCGTTGATGGCGGCGATCACCGGCTGCGGCGTGGAGGAGATCACGCGCCACAGCCGCTCGGTGTGGCGGGTCAGCAGGTCGATGGGTGTGGCCTCGACAAATTCGCGCAGATCGGCGCCGGCGGCGAAGGCCTCCTCATTGCCGGTCAGCACGATGGCGCGCACGCTGCTGTCCTCGGACAGTTTGGCGAATTCCTCGGCCAGCTTCTTGCGGGTGGCGATGTTCAGCGCGTTGCGCACCGCCGGGCGGTTGATGCGCACCAGTGCGATGCCGGCTTCCGGGCGCTCGACGATGACTTCCGGCTGGGCCGTCTCGGACATTGTTTCCTCCTTTTATGAGCCCTTAATTTTGCTGGGCGGAATGTGGTTTTGCAGAATTGACCCGGATCATAGGGTGTGCAAGCTTCCCCGGCAATGCTAGGAGAAACCGCTCTTACAATGGGGGAAACGATGACCGAGGCTTTCATTTGCGACGCCATCCGCACGCCAATCGGCCGGTTTGGCGGCAGCCTGTCCGCCGTGCGCGCCGACGATCTGGCGACCGTGCCGATCAAGGCCCTGATGGAGCGTAATACATCCGTGGACTGGGGCGCGCTGGACGATGTGCTCTATGGTTGCGTGAACCAGGCCGGCGAGGATAACCGCAATGTCGCGCGCATGGCGCTGCTGCTGGCGGGGCTGCCTGTCGAGGTGCCGGGCGCCACGGTGAACCGGCTGTGCGGCTCCGGCATGGAGGCCACCATCCAGGCCGCCCGCGCGATCCGCGCCGGCGAGACCTCGCTGATGCTGTCGGGCGGCGTCGAGAGCATGTCGCGCGCGCCCTTCGTCATGCCGAAGGCGGACAGTGCATTCTCCCGCAAGGCGGAAATCTACGACACCACCATCGGCTGGCGCTTCGTGAACCCGATCATGCAGAAGCAGTATGGCATCGACCAGATGCCGGAAACCGCCGAGAACGTGGCCGAGCAGTTCCAGATCTGCCGCGCGGACCAGGATGCCTTCGCGCTGCGCAGCCAGCACAAGGCCGCCGCCGCCCAGGCCAATGGCAGGCTGGCGAAGGAGATCGTCGCCGTCACCATCCCGCGGCGCAAGGGCGACCCCATCGTAGTGGACCAGGACGAGCATCCGCGCGGCGACACCACCATCGAGCAGCTGGCGAAGCTGTCCACCCCGTTCCGCAAGGAGGGCGGCACGGTGACCGCCGGCAACGCGTCGGGCGTGAATGACGGCGCCGCCGCCATCATCGTCGCCTCGGAGGAAGCCGCCAAGCGCCACGGCCTGACCCCGCGCGCCCGTATCGTGGCCGCCGCCGTCGCCGGTGTCGCCCCGCGCATCATGGGCATCGGCCCGGCCCCGGCCTCGGAGAAGGTGCTGAAGCTGGCCGGCCTGACCATCGACCAGATGGACGTGATCGAGCTGAACGAGGCCTTCGCCGCGCAGGCGCTGGCGACCACCCGCATGCTCGGCATTGCCGATGACGATCCCCGCGTGAACCCGAATGGCGGCGCCATCGCGCTGGGCCATCCGCTGGGCGCCAGCGGCGCGCGCCTGTTGCTGACGGCAGCGCAGCAGCTGCACGACACCGGCGGCCGCTATGCGCTGTGCACCATGTGCATCGGCGTCGGCCAGGGCATCGCCACCATCATCGAACGGGTCTGAGGAGGCGGCGATCATGGATGTGAAAGCCGAGGGATTCGCGGTTGGCGTCGTCGGCGCCGGCGCGATGGGCCAGGGCATCGCCCAGGTGGCGCTGGAGGGCGGCTGCACGGTCGTGCTGCACGACGCCAAGCCGGGCGGTGCCGAGGCCGGGCGCGACCTGATCGTCGGGCGGCTCGACCGTCTGGTCGAAAAGGGCCGGCTGCAGGCCGATGCCGTTGCAGGCATGAAGGCCAGCCTTTCCATCGCCCCTGCCCTGTCCGATCTGGGCCGCTGCCCGGTGGTGGTCGAGGCGGTGTTCGAGGATCTGGAGCTGAAGCGCAATATCTTCGGCGAGCTGGAGAAGCATGTGGCGGAGGATGCGATCCTTGCCTCCAACACCTCCTCCCTGCCGATTGCCGCCATCGCCCGTAATTGCGCCAAGCCGCAGCGCGTCGCCGGCATGCATTTCTTCAACCCCGTGCCGCTGATGAAGCTGGTCGAGATCATCAAGGGGCCGGAAACCGCCGACGATGTCGCCGTGGCGCTGGCCGAGCTTGGCAAGCGCATGGGCCGCACCCCGGTCACCGTGCAGGACGCGCCGGGCTTCCTGGTCAATATGGGCGGTCGCGCCTACACCACCGAGGGGCTGCGCCTGATCCATGAAGGCGTGGCGACACCGGCGCAGATCGACGCCGTCATGAAGGATTGCTGCGGCTTCCGCATGGGCCCGTGCGAGCTGATGGACCTGACCGGCATCGATGTGAATTATCCGGTCAGCATGATCGTCTATGAAGGCTATCTGCACGACCCTAGGCTGAAGACGGTGCCGCTGCACAAGGCGCTGTACGAGGCAGGCCGCTTGGGACGCAAGACGAAGGCCGGCCACTATCGCTATGACGATAAAGGAAATGTTGTCGATGCGCCGAGCCCGGATCATGTGACCGGCGCGGCCCCGGCCTCGACCGTCAGCCTGGCCGAGCCGGATGCCGCGCTGGAGAAGTTCCTCTCCGGCCTCGGCGTGAAAATCGCTGCCTCGGATGACGGATCGAGTCCCATCCTCTGCGCGCCCATCGGCGAGGACGCGACCAGCGTTGCCGTGCGCACCGGCGCCGATCACCGCCGGCTGGTGGCCATCGACCTCAGCGCCGATATCTCGAAGCGCATCACCATCATGACCGCACCGGGGGCCGATGCCGCCGCCCGCGATTCCGTGGCGGCGCTGCTGGCAAAGGATGGCTGCAAGGTGACGGCGATCAAGGATTCGCCAGGTTTCATCGCCCAGCGCATCCGCGCCATGATCGGTAACCTCAGCTGCGAGATGGCGCAGATCGGCCTCGCCAGCCCGGAGGAGATCGACCTCGCCATGACGCTGGGCCTGAACTATCCGCAAGGCCCGCTGGCCATGGTCGATGCCATGGGCACCGGGGCGACGCTGCGCGTGCTGGACCAGTTGCAGGCACTGACCGGGGAGGACCGCTACCGCCCCAGCCTGTGGCTCCGCCGCCGCGCCCTGCTGGGCCTGTCAGCCAAGACAGCAGGCTGAGTACTAGACGTAGCCCGCCCCGTCGATGACGGGGTGGGCGGCCAGCACCGCCTCGTCCACCTCGATGCCGAGGCCGGGCGCTTCCGGCGGCGTGACCGTGCCGTCCGAGGCCACGCGGTAGGCCGGGCTGCACAGCTGGTCGCGGAACACATTGCCCTTCGACAGATCGGCCTCGAAATAGCCGGGATTGTCGATGGCGGCCAGGAAATGCAGCGAGGCCGCCATGTTGAGACCCGTCACCGAGGTGTGCGGGTGGATGGAAATCTTCCAGGCCGAGGCCATATGCGCGATGCGCAACCCCTCGGTGATGCCGCCGGTCTTCGACAAATCGGGCTGGAAGATGTTGATCGTCTTGCGCTCGATCAGCCGGTTGAAGTCGAACCGCGTATAGTGGTTCTCGCCCGCCGCCAGCGGCGTGCGGCCATAGCCCGCGGCGATCTCATAGCTGCGGTCATCCGGCGAGGGGAAGGGTTCCTCCAGCCAGCCGACGCGGCACTCGTCCAGCCCCGGATAGGCGTTGCGCGCATCCGCCAGCGTGTAGTTGGTGTTGGCGTCGGTCAGGATATCGATGCCCTCGCCCAGCGCCTTGCGCACGGCGCGCACCCGTTCCAGATCGCGGGCAACTGTGTCGCCGATGCGCAGCTTCAGCGCCTTGTAGCCCAGCGCGACATAGGATTGCGCCTCCTCCACCAGCTTCGCCGGCTCCTGAAAGCCCAGCGAGATGCCGCCGGCATAGGCCGCCATCGGCTTCGCGGAGCCGCCCAGCAGCCGGTAGAGCGGCCAGCCCGCCGCCTTGCCCTTGATGTCCCACAGCGCCATGTCGATGCCGCTCATCGCGATGGCCGCTCCCGCCCCCATGCCGTGGCTGGCGAGCTGCATGCGGTACATGCGGTTCCACAGGCCGACGATATCGCCGGCATCCTGCCCGATGACCAGCTGGCGCAGCGTGGTGTTGGCAAGCTGTGCCACCGCACCCGGCGCGCGGGCGGCATGCGCCTCACCCCAGCCGGTGATGCCATCCTCGGTGATGATCTTCACGATCACCGCGTCGCGCTTCACCGTGCGGCCGATACCGAGCGAGACATTCGCTCCCTCTGGCACCTTGAAGGAGATCGGATAGGCCTTCAGCTCGACGATCTTCATGGCGGTCCTCCGAGTTCGTTTTCTTTGCTTTGCACGTTTCCCCTCACCCGGTTCCAGCCCAGCGAGGGAATTGGTGTGAGCCGCCCTATGCTTCGAGACGCCTGCGCCAAAAGGGTTTGGCGCAGGCTCCTCAGCATGAGGTCACCTGGTGGCACTGCCGGCGATCCCAGTCTCCCCTCGTCCTGAGGAGCCGGCGATAAGCCGGCGTCTCGAAGGACATCGGCGAAGACACTGCCGGCTGATGATCCCTACTGCCGGCGCTTGGTGACCACCACATCGCCCTGCTTCAGCGACGCGACCTCCTCGGCGGAGAAGCCGGCCTCGGTCAGGATCTCGTCGCTGTGCTGGGCGAATTTCGGCGGGGTGCGGCGCACGCTGCCCGGCGTGCGGCTGAACTTGATCGGGATGCCGGTGCCGCGATAGGCATCCAGCTTCTCGTCCATGCGGCGGTGCTGGGTGTGTTCCGCCGCGAACACCTCGGCGATGTTCATCACCGGCCCGGCCGGCACGCCAAGTGCCAGCAGCCGCTCGCACAGCGCCTTGCCATCGACATTGGCCATCGCCTTTTCCAGCTCCGCGCGCAGCGCCGGGCGGTTGATGGTGCGCTCCCCATTGCTGGCAAAGTGCGGATCGGCGGGCAGGTCCGGGCGGCCGATCTCGGTGCAGAACCGCTCGAAGGCGCGGTTGTTGCCGATGGCCAGGAAAATCTCGCCGGTGCTGGTGGCGAATTTGTCATAGGGCGTGATGTTGGGGTGTTCGCTGCCGGTCAGCACCGGGGTCTTGCCCGACAGGAAGTAGTTGGCCGCCTGCGGGTGCAAGAGAGCTACCGCCGAATCGTACAGCGTCATGTCGATATACTGGCCCTTGCCGGAGCGCTGGCGTTCGAACAGCGCCATCAGGATGGCGATGGCCGAATAGAGCCCGGTGCCGAGATCGACCAGCGGCGTGCCCATGCGGGTTGGCCCGGCCTCCGGCGTGCCGTTGATCGAGAACATGCCGGCCATCGCCTGGATAACCGCGTCATAGCCGGGGAAACCGCCCAGCGGGCCATCGCCGCCAAAGCCGCTGATGCGGCAATGGATCAGCGCCGGAAAGCGCTTCGACAGCACTTCCTCATAGCCGATGCCCCAGCGCTCCATGGTGCCGGGCTTGTAATTCTCGATCAGCACGTCGGCGCCGTCGAGCAGGCGCAGCAGCACCTCCCTGCCCTCAGGCTTGGAGAGATCGAGGCCGAGCGAGCGCTTGTTGCGGTTCACGCCGATGAAGTAGGAGGCGTCGCCCTCCAGGAAGGGCGGGCCCCAGTCGCGCACCTCATCGCCCTGCGGCGGCTCGATCTTCACGATCTCCGCGCCATGGTCGCCAAGGATCTGGGTGCCGTAGGGGCCGCCCAGCACGCGGGTCAGGTCGATCACCTTCAGGCCGTTCAGCGCACCAAAAGCGCCACCGGCCGGATTCGCGGCGGTATCCGCCATCTGTCGTTCTCCTGTTAAATCGGTCAGGCGGCGATGTCGAAGACACGCGACGCGAAGGCGGGATAGGTCTCGGCGATCTCCTGGCCGATGCGCCCGCGCAGCAGCGCCAGCGTTCCGGCATCGGGGATCGGAGTCTCCGGCACATTCGCCGGCTCGTCATAGTCGAAGCCAGTATTCTCGCGGATTTCCTGCACGCTATGGCCGGGATGCACGCTGCGCAGGCTGAAGCGCTTGGTTTCCTTATCGAAATCGAAGATGCAGCGCCCGGTGACCAGCATCTTCGGCCCGCCCGGCCGATAGACATTGGCGGGGCTGGTGCCCGGCGCGCTGACGAAATCCACCTTTGGTACCAGCACGCGGTCGGTATGTTCCTCGCGGAACAGGATCACCTGCGGCACCAGGAAATACAGATAGGCGGAACCGAAGGAGCCGGGAAACCGCACCTTGGTCTGCGGATAATCACCGATGCCGACCAGGTTGATGTTGGCCTCGCCGTCGATCTGCCCGCCGCCCAGGAAGAAGGCATCGATGCGGCCCTCGGCGGCGCAGTCGAACAGCTCCTTGCCGCCATCGGTGAAGGCGGTGTGCTTACGGCTGCCGAGCAGCGAAACACGCAGCGCGCCGTCGGAACGGGCGCGGGCCAGCAGCGCGGCGGCGCCGGGAATCGGCGAGGAATTGCCGACCGCGACATGGCGCAGCCCCGCCAGCCTGTCGGCGATGAAGGCGATCAGCAGTTCTTCGGGCTTGCAATCAGTCATCGTGGTCACTCCGCCGCGTTGCGGGTCAGCACATGCTCGGCGAGGTAGCTCTGGAAGCCCTCGTCGCTGCGTGCCTGCTCGTAATAGTCCGCGATATGCGCGGCATCGGCCGGATAGGCGCCGCCCAGCCCGACCGGCCAGGCGCCCTCCTTCGCTTCGGCAATCGCCGTGACATAGAGGCCGGGGATGGTGCCGGCCGCCGTCGCCTCGTCGGCCAGCAGATCGCCCTCGACAATCTCCTCGGCGGTGACCAGGCATTCCTTCGCGGCATGCGCCATCAGCATCAGCTCGCGCCGCACGCCGATCCAGACATTGCCCTTGCGGTCGGCCTTGCGGACATGGAACAGCGCCACATCCGGCTTGATCGCCGGCACCAGCAGGATGGGGTCGTTCTCGCCGAACGGATTGTCCGCCACCTTCCAGTCATCGCGGTGCGCGACCAGGTCGCTGCCCAGCACGCCGCGCAGCGGCATGTAGGGGATGCCCTTCTCCGCCGCCTGCAACCCGGCATGGATGGCCGGGCATGTGCCGTCGCGAAGCTTGATCGAGCCGGCCTTGGCGGCGGCGATGAACCGCGGCGCGATGCCCAGCTCGCCCATGGTGACGGCCGCGGTCTCCAGCGTGCCGACGCAACCGGCGCCGATCAGCATGTCGCCCTGCAGGCCCACCGAAGGCACGCCGACGATGTGCAAATTCTTCGCCCCGCGCCTTATCAGCGCGCGCACCACCTGCATGGCACAGCCGGAATAATCCGGCGGCAGGGCGATCTTGGCCCCATCGGGGATGCGCTGGGCCAGCTGTTCGACGGTGAATGAGGTCGCACTCATATCGTCTGTTTCCTTCCTCAAGCTTTGCTGCGGTTCTTATCCCTTCCTTGGCACCCTGCTCCCGCCATGGGATAAGCGCCGGAAGACGACCGCTGAATTCCTGAAAGGCAGTCTAGGATGGAAGAACCGCGCTTGACCACGGACATCTGGGTCAAGGCTCACCTGCGCCAATGCATGGCGCGCAACCTGCCGGCCTATGTGCTGCGCAAGGGGGCGGAAGCCGGGGCGACCGTCCTGCTGAAGGTGAACCGGCTGGAACAGGGCTGTCAGCTGCTCAGCCAGGCCCGCGATCTGGACGGCAATCTGGGCTGGCTGGCCGCCTTCGATGGCGCGCTGGTGCCGGAAGCCGAGGCTGACGCCTATATCGAGCGCGCGGTCGGACGCGACCCGGACCTCTGGGTCATCGAGGTCGAATCGCGCACCGGCGAACACCCGTTCCCGGGAAAGGTGATGTAGGTCGGGCTACTGTTAAATGCCTTCTGCCCTTGTGGGAGGATATTCTTGGAAATAGCTATCGATTTTATCCCTCGCCCCCTTGGGGGAGAGGGTTGCGCAGCCTTATTGAGCCGAATGGCGAGATTAGGCGGAGCTGGGTGAGGGGGAATTGCAAGGTCGGAGCCGGTCTCCCCTCACCCAGCCTCGGCTAACTCGCTTCGCTCGCAAGCCTCGTCATCCCTCTCCCCTTCCGGGGCGAGGGAATTCTTTTGGCACATGATCTCTCCCCTTGCGGGAGAGGGTTTCCTTCCCCGCCCCCTACTTAACGAATTTGGCGTCAACCCGGCTGGCCGGCTTGATCAGTTTCAGGCAGTCGGTGCGCTTGCCCGAGGCATCGGCGCAGGCCAGCATGTCGTTCAGCAGGATGCGGCCGATCTTCGGACAGGCCAGCCCGTCGATATCGAACAGCTTCACGCTGCTCTTCTCGGCGCGCAGCGGGGCAGCGTCCAGCGACAGGCGGCGGGCGATCACGCCATTGGTGTCGAACAGCACGAGGTCGAGCTGGAATTCACTGAATTCGGTCTGGCCGGGATTCTCGAACAGCATATAGACACGGCAGGCGTTCTGCTGTTCCTCCAGCTTGTTCAACTCGATGCCGATACCGGCTTCCTGCGCCTGTGCGGCCGATGTGGCGATACCGGCCAATCCAGCCAATGCCAGGAAAGCCGCCAGCGTCAGAGAGGACAGCAAACGGGAAGCGCGTCGGAAATTCGCATGGGTGGATATCATTATAGCCTCGCTTCGGTTGGTCGTCCGGTATCGCATCGTAGCGGCCTAAGCTGAACCTTTGACGATGATTGACGTCTATTCGGGCCGTTTTTAGGCGGACCCACACGATGGAACACTCACGTCAGCGGCAGCATGACATGGGTCTGGAATGCCTCACGCTCGGTCAGCCGCTGGTACCAGGCGCGCAAGGATGGCAGATCGGGATGCGGCACATCCAGCGCGTACCAGCGATGAACGAAGGCGCCGACCGGGATATCGGCCATGGTCAGCCGTTCGCCCAGCATGTAGAGGCGGCTGTCGAGATGCCGGTTCAGCACCGCATAATGCTTGCTCAGCGCCTCGGCCGCCTTGGCAACGGCATCGCTGTCGCGCTCCGCTTCCGGCGTGCGGACCAGCTGCCAGAACGCGACGGTCATCGGCGCGGCCAGAATGGTCGTCGCCCAGTCCATCCACTGCCCGGCCTGCGCGCGCTGCTTCGGATCGGACGGGCAGCGCCCGCCTTCGTCATAGGTTTCCGCCAGATAGCGCACGATGGCGTTGGATTCCCAGAGCACGAAGCCGCGATCATCGATCACCGGCACCAGCCCGTTCGGGTTCATCTTGCGGTACCAGTCTTCCCCGGTCAGGCCGAATTCGCGCCCGGCATCGATGCGCTCATGCACCAGCCCCAGCTCGCCGACGCACCACATCACCTTCTGGACATTGATGGAATTGTTGCGGCCCCAGATGCGCAGCATGGATTTCGTTCCTCCGGTTACCCCCGTGCGACCGGGTCGCAGAGTGCGACGGGAAGGGCGTCACGGCAAGCCCTGAAGCGACCGTCCTTTGCTGTTCCCTGAACAGAGTATTGTGAGGCGCGTATTTTTCGTCTCATACTGCTTTTACAAAAAATGAAAAACGCTTTCACAGGGAGGAAATACCATGAAGCGTAACAAGTTCATTCTGGCAGCCATCGCCGGCGTGGCGCTGGCGGCACTGACCGCACAGGACGCGGCAGCGGTCGAGCTGAAGGCCTCGCACCAGTTCCCCGGCGGCAAGGGCGACGTGCGCGACGAGATGGTGCAGTTGATCGCCCGCGAAGTCGCGGCGGCCAATGTCGGCCTCGAGATCAAGGTGTTCCCCGGCGCCTCGCTGGTGAAGCCGAAGGAACAGTGGCAGGCGATGCAGAAGGGCCAGATCGACATCACGGCCTTTCCGCTGGACTATGCCAGCGGCCGCCATCCGGAGTTCGGCGCCACACTGATGCCGGGCCTGGTGAAGAATCATGATCATGCCCAGCGCCTCAACAAGTCGCCCTTCATGGGCGAGATCAAGAAGATCATCGAGGGTGCCGGCGTCATTGTGCTGGCCGATGCCTGGCTGGCCGGCGCCTTTGGCGGCAAGGACAAGTGCATCCTGGAACCGCAGGATGCGGCGGGCCTGAAGGCGCGCTCGGCGGGTGCAACCTTTGCGGAGATGTGGGCCGGCGCCGGGGCGTCCATCGTGTCGATCCCGTCGAACGAGGTCTATAACGCGCTGCAGACCGGTGTGGCCAACGCCACCGACACCAGCGCCGGCAGCTTCGTCTCGTTCCGTCTTTACGAGCAGCTCGCCTGCCTGACAGCACCCGGCGACAATGCGCTGTGGTTCATGTACGAGCCGGTGCTGATGTCCAAGCGCAGCTTCGACAAGCTGAACAAGGCGCAGCAGGACGCGCTTATGAAGGCGGCCAAGAAGTCGGAAGACTATTTCGCGGCGGAGAGCAAGAAGCTCGATGAGAAGCTGGTCGATGCCTACAAGAAAAACAATGTGAAGGTCGTCACCATGTCGGACGCCCAGGCCAATGCCTGGCGCGAGGTGGCGAAGAAGACCTCCTACAAGACCTTCTCGGAGAAGGTGCCGACCGGCGCCAAGCTGATCGAGATGGCGCTGTCGGTGCAATAACGCCGACGGTCACATGACGCCGCCCGCCCGCGTGGCCTGCCGCGCGGGCGGAGCGTCCTTCCTGACATTCGCATCCCGCCCCTTCGGAGCGTCCATGCAGTCCTACGTTCGAGCGGTTGCCGCCCTGTCACGCCTGTGCGGCGTGGCGGCGGTGCTGATGATCCTCGCTTCCGTCATCATCGTCTGCCAGATGATCTTCGTGCGCACCGTGCTGCAGGAATCGGCGATCTGGCAAAGCGAGTTCGTCACCTTCATCCTGGTCGCCGCAACCTTCGTCGGCAGCCCCTATGTGCTGCTGACCAGGGGGCATGTGAATGTCGATCTGCTGCCGCTCTACCTCTCGCATCGCTGGCGCCTGCGCCTTGCCTTGCTGGCATCGCTGGTGGCGCTTGGCTTCTGCCTGCTGGTGCTGTGGAACGGCATCGAATGGTGGTGGGAAGCCTATGATGGCGGCTGGACCACCGATTCCATGTGGCGCGCCCGGCTGTGGATCTACTACGCCGCCCTGCCCATCGGCATGGGCGTTTTGTGCCTGCAATATGTCGCCGATATCTATTGCCTGCTGACCGGACGCGACATGCCGTTCGGCATGGACCCGGAGCAACGGCTATGAGCGAACTTACCATCGGCCTGCTGATCGGCGTCGTGACGCTCATCGTGCTCGGTACCGGCATCCCCGTCGCTTTCGGCCTTGGCGTGGTCGCGGTCGGCTTCATGATCGCCTTCGACGGGCTGCGCTCCATCGAGTTCCTGGCCGACACGCTCTATGCCGGCCTGAACGATTTCACCCTGGTCTCGATCCCGATGTTCGTGCTGATGGGCGCCGCCGTCGCCTCCAGCCGCGCCGGATCGGATCTGTACGAGGCGCTGGCGCGCTGGTTCAGCCGCGTGCCGGGCAGTCTGGTCATTTCCAACCTCGGCGCCTGCGCGCTGTTCAGCGCGATGACCGGCTCCTCCCCCGCCACCTGCGCCGCGATCGGCCGCATGGGCATCCCGGAGATGCAAAAGCGCGGCTATTCCGACGATCTGGCAACCGGCGCCATCGCCGCGGGCGGCACGCTGGGTATCCTGATCCCACCCTCGGTGACGATGATCCTCTACGGCATCGCCTCGGAGACCTCCATCGGCCGGCTGTTCCTCGCCGGCGTCATGCCGGGGCTGATGCTGACCGGCCTGTTCATGCTGTGGGCGCTGTTTCTGTGCTGGAAACGCGGCGAGGGGCTGGCGCAGATCGGCGACCGCTATTCGCTGCGCCAGAAGCTGGAGGTGCTGCCGCGCATACTGCCCTTCCTGCTGATCATCGCCGGCGTGGTCTATTCGATGTATGGCGGCCTCGCCACCCCGTCCGAGGCGGCAGGCGTCGGCGCGATGCTGTGCCTGCTGCTGGTGGTCATCATCTATCGTGTCTGGCAGCCGACCGCGCTGTGGCACATCATGCGCGACGGCATGCGCGAATCGGTGATGATCATGATGATCATCGGCACCTCGGTGCTGTTCAGCTACATGCTGTCCAGCCTGTATGTGACGCAATCCATTGCCGAATGGATCGCCCTGCTGGACATCAACCGCTGGATGCTGCTGTTCTTCGTGAACATCCTGCTGCTGGTCGCCGGTTGCTTCCTGCCGCCCGCCGCCGTGATTCTGATGACCACGCCGATCCTGCTGCCGATCATTGTGAATGCCGGCTTCGACCCGATCTGGTTCGGCGTCATCCTGACCATCAATATGGAGCTGGGGCTGATCACCCCGCCGGTCGGGCTGAACCTTTACGTCATCAACGGCATCGCACCGAAGATCAAGCTGCCGACGATCCTGTACGGCGCCCTGCCCTTCATGATGTGCATGGTGGTGGGCATGCTGCTGCTGTGCCTGTTCCCCGGCATCGCCACCTGGCTGCCCGATTATCTGATGGGGCCGGGCCTTTAACGGAGCCAGCCTCTAACGGAGATAGAAGGCGACCGGCACCACCAGCTCCAGATTGGCCTGGTGGATTTCCGGCGGCAGCGGCGGGAAGGGCGAGGCGCGCTCGACCATTTCCCGCACCGCCTCGTCCAGCACGGCATGGCCGGAGCCGCGCTCCAGCCGGAAGGACAGCACCTTGCCTTCGCGGTCCATCACGAAGCGCAGCACCGCCGTCCCCTCGATGCGGCGCAGCTGCGCCCGGCGCGGATATTCCTTGTGGCGTTCCAGCCAGGCCTGCACCAGCGCCAGATAATCGGCGGACGATCCCGGCATGCCGCCGCCCGCAGATGCCGAAGTGCTGTTCGTGGCGCCGGCATTCCGCGAATCCTGCGAGCCTGACTTGCCGGCGGACCCGGCGACCGAGGGCGCCGGCGCGGGTTCGCTCTGCACAGGGGCCGGTTCCGCCTTAGCGACCTGCTGGGGTGCGGGTTTCACCGGCTTCGGCGATTCCGGCTTCTTCACCACCGGCTTTACCGGCGGCGGCGGTGGCACCTCGGCCATCTTCACCTGCTTCGCCTCGTCCCGGACTTTCACCGTCTCGACCGGCTTCACCGGTTCGATGGGCTTCACCGGTTCCACGGGCGTTACCGGTTCAAGGGGGCGCGCTTGTTCGACCGGCGTAACCGGCACGTCCGGCACTTCTGCCGTCTCGACCGGCTTTGCCGTCTCCGTCACTTCGGTCGGTTTCACCGTCTCGGTGGCCTCGACGGCGCGTGCCTCGCTGCCCGGCGCGCCACCCATCGGCGCCAGCGCCACCTCGACGCCGCCGAGGCCAGCCTGCGCCGTGCCCTTGTCCTCGCTGAAATCGACGAAGAAGGCGAGCGCGCTGCCGTGAATCGCCAGCGAGGCAATCAGTCCGGCCAGCTTGGCGCGCGGAGAGAGTCTCATGGCGCGGTTCCTGCCTTCGTCGTCAGCAGCGACAGTTTCTCGATGCCGGCGGCGCGCAGGCTTTCCATCACCTCGATCACCCGGTCGGCCTCGGCCTGCTGATCGGCCTTCAGCCGCAGCACCGCGCCGTCCTTGGCATGCTCCGCCAGCGCCGCCGGCAGCGCCTCCAGTTCCATCGGCTTGCCGTCGAAGGCGATCCGGCCATCGGCGCCAACCAGCACGGTCAGCGTCGAGCCATCCGGCAGGCTTTCCGAGGCGGAATCCGGCGGCGTCACCTCGAACGGGTCGATCTGCGACAGCTTGCCGGCCAGCATGAAGAAAATCAGCAGCAGGAACACGACATTGATGAGCGGGATGATGCCCTCGTCGGAATTCCGCTCGCGGTGGCGGCCAGAGGCGAATAGGCCGCGGCGCGCGCCCTTGCCGCCCTGATTCAGAATGGCCATCACCGCCCCCGTACCAGCGAGACGTCCTTGATACCGGTCGCGGCAACCAGATCCAGCACCGCCACCGCGCGCTGCATCACCACGCCGCGCTCCGGCCGCACCAGCACGCGCTGGTCCGGCTTGCGCGCCAGGGCGGCCTGCAGCCGCGCCTGCAACTGCTCGCCAGACAGCGCCTCGCCCGCCAGGTCGAGTGTCCCGTCGGCGCGCAGGCGCACCAGCATGGCGCCTTCCATATCCGGTGTCGCGACCGCCTGCCCCGGCGTGTTCAGCGTGATGGTCCGCCAGTCGAGAAAGCTGGAGGCCAGCATGAAGAAGATCAGCAGGATGAAGACGACGTCGATCAGCGGCGTCAGACTGATGATCTGCCGGCGCTTCGCCGGAAGGCTACTCCGCAGGCTGTGCATGCGGCTGGCGCAGGCCCGCGGCCTCACGCTCCTGATATCCGGAAGCCTGTGGCATGGTAAAAAGCCGGGTCACCGCATCGTCCATTGTGTGCGCCGCGCGCTCGACGATGCGTTCCAGCCAGTTCAGCATGGCGACAGCGGGAATCGCCACCGCCAGGCCGACCGCCGTGGTCAGCAGCGCCACCCAGATGCCGCCAGACAGGATGGCCGGGTTCACATTGCTGCCGGCAGCTTCCATCTGCCGGAAGGCGTCGATCATGCCCAGCACCGTGCCGAACAGGCCGAGCAGCGGGCTCAACGTCGCAATAACCTCGATGACGCGCAGGTAGGAACGCAGCTCCTCCAGCCGGGCGCTGCCGATGCGGGCGACTTCCTCGCGGATGCGGTCCTCGGCGATGCGATGGCGGAACCCGTCGATGGCGACCGCCATGATCTCGGCGACCGGGCTGCGCACGCCGCGCAGCATCGCCAGCGCCTCGGCCGGGCGGCCATTGCGCAGCTGGGTCAGCGCCGGCTCGACGAAGCCCCGGCTCCACAGCCGTGCCGACTGGAACTGCAGCAGCTTCATGATGAAGATGGCCAGCGCCACCACCGAGAAGGCCAGCAGGATCACCACCACCGGGCCGCCGGCCTGGATCAGCTGAAGCGCCTGATCAAGCGCGCCGGGGGGCGGCGCCCCCAGAGCAGCCGAGGCGGCATCGGACGGCATGGTTCCGGCAAGCGCGGCCGGGGCCTGCGGGGTCGTCTCGTTCATTCTCGTATCCTGTTCCTGCGGCGCTGTACGGGCATCCCAAAGCGGCCTGATGCAAGGCCGCCCCCAGCGAGATGCGCGCATCATAGTGAGATTGCGAGTTGATTGCAAACGAGCCTTTATTGCAGTGCGTGCAAGGCTGTCATGGTCTCCCGCACCGGCTGGCGCTATACCGGGAAAGAAGAAGAACAGGGAGGACATTATGAGCGGCGACGCGACGGAAGACGGTTTCAAGGAACGCCAGCGGCAGAACTGGAACGACCGCGGCATCGGTTGGGACAAGCGCGCCGAGGAAATGGCGGAGATGGCCCGCCGGCTGAACGAACCGCTGCTGGACCTGGTCGGCATCGCCGCCGGCCAGCGCGTGCTGGATCTCGCCTCCGGCGCCGGGGAACCGGCGTTGACCATCGCGGAATTGATCGGCGACACCGGCCATGTCACCGCGACCGATCTGGCCGAGGGCATGCTGGCCGGTGCAAGACGCCGCGCCGCCGACCGGGGCCTCGGCAATATCGGCTTCGAGATCGCCGATGCCGAATCCCTGCCCTTCCCCGATGCCGGAATTGACCGCGTTACCTGCCGCTTTGGCCTGATGTTCTTCCCTGACAAGCTGAAGGCGCTGCGGGAATGTCTGCGCGTGCTGACGCCCGGCGGGCGCGCCGGCTTCATGGTCTGGGGACCGCTGACCGACAATGCGGTGTTCCAGATCAA
The DNA here is from genome assembly GCF_002148795.1 of Oceanibaculum nanhaiense. Lineage (NCBI taxonomy): Bacteria > Pseudomonadati > Pseudomonadota > Alphaproteobacteria > Rhodospirillales > Oceanibaculaceae > Oceanibaculum > Oceanibaculum nanhaiense. The sequence goes on from NZ_MPOB01000003.1 coordinate 112,770, forward strand.
CATGGCGGCGGTGCAGGAAGTGATGGGGCCGCAGGACGAAACTTTCCTCGAAATGCCCTTCATTCTTGGCCAGCCCGGCGTGCTGGTCGGGCTGCTGGAACAGGCCGGCTTTACCGGTGTCGAGGAACAGGTGATCCAGGCCCGCCGCAAGGCACCGGGCGACCAGCCCTTCTGGCGCACCAACCTGGACATGTCCTTCGGCCGGCTGTGGATGGAGGCCGGTGCCGCCGAACGCGACGCGGTCGAGGCGGCGGTGGTCCGGCGGCTGCAGGAATATCGCGAGGGCGATCACTACCGTCTGCCGGTGCATGTCCGATACGCGGCGGGCGGCAAACCCAGCGCCTGACAGGAGCAAATCACCAATTAGGCATATGTGGTTCAGCGAAATATTTCGTAACGATATCCTGATTGATACAGTTGGATGTCGCTCCTATAGTCCGCGCCAATGTCGGCAAGCAAGGCTGTCTATGGCACGGCAATGGCCTATCTTGAGGGCAACCGGTCTTGAGGCCAACCGGCACCGGCTGCTGTCGGAAATCTCCTCTTCTGCCACCGCGCTCAAAGGGAAAACCGAGCGATGAAATCCTCAATCTGGATCGCCATCCTGTTCGCGGTGGCAGCCACGCTGTGGATCGCTTCCGGCCAGTTCGGCGATGCCGCCGACGCGCCGTCCGGGACGCCCCGGCAGGAGACGCAGGCCGCCCTGCCCGGCGTGCAATTCATTGTCTCCGAGACGCAGGCACACCGCCGCGAGCTGACGATCAACGGCCATACCGAAGCGGAACGCCGGGTGATGCTGCGCGTCGAGACCGACGGGCGGATTGCCGAGATCGGGGTTGAGAAAGGCAAGCGAGTCGCCGCCGGCGAGGTCATCGCGCGCATCGCGCTGGACAGCCGTGAGGCAGTCCGGGCCGAGGCACGTGCACTGGTGCGTCAGCGCGAGGCCGAATTCAGCGCCTCCAAGCAGCTGGCCGGCAAGGGTTTCCGTTCCGACACCAACCTCGCCCAGACGCAGGCGCTGCTGGATTCGGCACGGGCCGCGCTAGCGCGCATCGAGGTCGATATCGCCAACACGACCATCCGCGCGCCCTTCGACGGCGTGCTGAACGACCGCATGGTCGAGGTTGGCAATTACGTGCAGGCCGGCGACGAGGTGGCGCAGATCGTCGATACCGACCCGATGCTGGTTGTCATCGAAGTGCCGGAAACCCATGCCCTTTCCCTCGCGCTCGGCGACCTGGCCGAAGTGCGCTTCTCCAACGGCGAAACCCGCACCGCGGTCATCCGCTTCATCGCCAGCGTCGCCAACAGCGCCACCCGCACCTTCCGCGTGGAGGCCGAACTGGACAATCGGGATGGCAGCATCCGCGACGGGCTGACGGCTGCGGTGAAGCTGTCTCTGGACACCGTGCCGGCGCATTTCATCACCCCCGCCATCCTGACCCTGAACGATGCCGGGCAGTTGGGCGTGAAGCTGGTGGATGAGGCCGGAACCGTTGCCTTCCGGCCGGTCCGGATCATTGCCAGCGAGACCGACGGCGTCTGGCTGGCGGGCCTGCCGGAGCGCGCCCGCCTGATCGTGGTCGGGCAGGAATTCGTTGCCGAGGGCCAGAAGGTCGAGGCCGTGCGTTCGGAGAATTTTGCCGGCGCCTATGCCACGGGCGGAGCGCCGAAATGAACCTGATCGACGCCGCCATCGCCCGGGCGCGTACCACCATCGCGGTGCTGGTACTGATCCTGATCGCGGGAACCGTCGCCTATATCGACATTCCCAAGGAATCCGATCCGGACATCAACATCCCCACCATCTATGTCAGCCTGGTGCATGAGGGCATCTCGCCGGAGGATTCCGAGCGGCTGCTGCTGCGGCCGATGGAGCAGGAGCTGAAATCCATTGAGGGCGTGAAGGAGATGCGCTCCACCGCCTATGAGGGCGGCGGCTTCGTGCTGCTGGAGTTCGATGCCGGCTTCAATGCCGACAAGGCGCTGGACGATGTGCGCGAGAAGGTGGACATCGCCAAGTCCGAACTGCCGACGGAAACCGAGGAACCGAGCATCACCGAGGTAAATTTCAGCCTCTTCCCGGTGCTGGTCGTCACCCTTTCCGGGCCGGTGCCGGAGCGCACGCTGGTCCGCCTCGCCCGCGAGCTGCGCGACGAGATCGAAGGCATCCCCTCGGTACTGAATGTCGATATCGCCGGCGACCGTGAGGAGCTGGTGGAAATCCTGATCGATCCGCTGAAGCTGGAAAGCTATGGCCTACGGTCCGATGACATCCTCACCTTCATCGACCGGTCCAACCGGCTGATCGCCGCCGGCGCGCTGGATACCGGCAGCGGCCGCTTCCCGGTAAAGGTGCCGGGCCTGTTTGAGACCGCCGACGACATCCTGGACATGCCGCTGAAGACGGAGGGCGACGCGGTGGTGCGCGTGCGCGACGTGGCCGAGGTGCGCCGCACCTTCAAGGATCGCGAATCCGTCGCCCGGCTGGATGGCGAGCCGGCGGTGGGGCTGCAGGTCACCAAGCGCACCGGCGAGAACATCATCGAGACCATCGAGGCGGTGCGCGCGCTGTCGGAGCGGCAGAAGCAGTTCTGGCCGGAGACGGTGAAGGTCACCTACAGCCAGGACCGCTCGAAGGATATCCGCACCATGCTGTCGGACCTTCAGAACAACGTCATCAGCGCGGTTCTGCTGGTGATGATCGTCATCGTCGGCGCGCTGGGGCTGCGCTCCGCCGGGCTGGTGGGCATCGCCATTCCGGGCTCCTTCCTGCTGGCCATCCTGGTGATCTTCACCATGGGCATCACCATCAACATCGTGGTGCTTTTCGCCCTGATCCTGGCCGTCGGCATGCTGGTGGACGGCGCCATCGTGCTGACCGAGTTCGCGGACCGCAAGATGGCCGAGGGCCAGTCGCCGAAGCGCGCCTATGCCCGCGCCGCCAAGCGCATGGCCTGGCCGATCATCGCCTCCACCGCGACCACGCTGGCGGCCTTCCTGCCGCTGCTGTTCTGGCCGGGCGTGGTGGGCGAGTTCATGAAATTCCTGCCGATCACGCTGATCGCCACCCTGTCGGCCTCGCTGCTGATGGCGCTGATCTTCGTGCCGACGCTGGGCGCCTTCATCGGCAAGCCGGGCGGCGCGCTCGACCCCGAGAAGGCCCGGGCACTGAGCGCCGAGGCGACGGATGACGACAACGACACCGTCGATCTGACACAGGTGAAGGGCCAGACCGGCCTGTATATCCGCACGCTGGACAAGGCGCTGAAGCACCCCGGCAAGGTCGTGCTGGCTGCTCTCGCCACGCTTGTTTTCGTCCAGTGGTATTATGCCACGCATGGCCACGGCGTTGAATTCTTCCCCGAAGTCGAGCCGGAGCAGGCGCAGATTCTGGTGCATGCGCGCGGCAACCTCTCCATCGATGAGAAGCAGCAGCTTGCCATTCTGGTGGAACGGGAAGTGCTGGCGATCGATGCCTTCGAGTCGGTCTATTCCTCGATCGGCACCCAGCCGCGCAGCGGCCAGGACAAGGCCGAGGATGTCATCGCCACCATCTCGGTCGAGTTCAAGGACTGGGACAAACGCCCGCCGGCCAACGATATCCTGGCCGAGATCGTGGAACGGTCGCGCAAATATCCTGGCATCTTCGTCGAGCCGCAGAAGCAGGAGGCCGGCCCACCGGTCGGCAAGCCCGTTGCGCTGGAGATCAGTGCCCTCGACGTCGCGCTGCTGGAGCCCGCGGCGGCGCTGATCCGCGCGAAGTTCGACAGCATGCAGGGCCTGGCCAATATCGAGGACAGCCGTCCAATCCCCGGCATCCAGTGGGCCATCGACGCCGACCGTGCCCAGGCCGCCAAGTTCGGCGTCGATCTCAGCATGATCGGCAATTATGTGCGCCTTGTCACCAACGGGCTGAAAGTCACCGAATACCGGCCCAATGACAGCGACGAGGAAATCGACATCGTCGTGCGCTTCCCGACCGAATACCGGAATCTCGACCGCTTCGGCCAGCTGCGCATCCAGACCGCGCAGGGGCTGATCCCGATCAGCAATTTTGTTACCGAGCAGCCGGAACAGAAGGTCGGCGAGCTGAAGCGCGTGGACGGGCGGCGCATCATGTCGGTGAAGGCCGATGTGCAACCCGGCGTTCTGGCCGACGACAAGGTGCGGGAACTGCGCGCCTGGCTGCCGGATGCCGGCCTCGACCCGCGCGTCGAGGTGAGCTTCAAGGGCGAGGACAAGGAACAGGCCGAGGCGCAGCAATTCCTGGTGCGCGCCTTCGCCATCGCCCTGTTCATCATGGCGGTCATCCTGCTGACGCAGTTCAACAGCTTCTACAGCGCCTTCCTGATCCTCTCGGCGGTGATCCTCTCCACCATCGGCGTGATGATCGGCCTGCTGGTGATGAACAAGCCGTTCGGCATCGTCATGAGCGGCGTCGGCGTCATCGCGCTGGCCGGCATCGTGGTGAACAACAACATCATCCTGATCGACACCTACGACCTGATGCGCAAGCAGGGCGTGCCCGCGCACGAGGCGCTGCTGCGCACCGGCGCCCAGCGCCTGCGGCCGGTGTTCCTGACCACGCTGACCACCATTCTGGGGCTGATGCCGATGGTGCTGCAGATGAACATCGACTTCATCAGCCGCGAGGTCAGCATCGGCGCGCCCTCGACGCAATGGTGGGTGCAGCTCTCCACGGCCATCGTCTTCGGGCTGGCCTTCGCCACGGTCCTCACACTCGTCATCACGCCATCGGCGCTGAAGGTCCGGGCCAATGTCAGCGACTGGCGGAAAAACCGGCGGCAGAAGCGCGAGGAGAAGAAGGCATCCGCGCTGGCTGTTAAGGGGTAAAATCGCGCCGCGCGGCCAGGATTCGGGTCGCGGTGGTGAGCCAGCACAGCGACCCGAAGCCATAGGCCAGTACCGGAAACCAGCCCGGCCACAGGCAGATGGCGACGAACAGGGCGATGGTCTCCGCCCCTTCCGTCAGCCCGCCCAGGTAATAGAGCGATTTCGGGCCGCGCTCCGTGCTGGTGCGGCCGCGCTTCGCCGCCATCACGGCATAGGCCAGGAAGCTCGATCCCGTGCCCATGAAGCTGAAGATAAGGAAACAGGCAGCCAGCGCGTTCGCCGCCGGATCGGCCAGCGCGAAGCCCAGCGCGATGCCGGCGTAGAAGATGAAATCCAGCACGATATCGAGATAGCCGCCGAAATCGGTGGCACCGCGCCGCCGGGCAATGGCCCCGTCCAGCCCGTCCGACAGTCGGTTCAGCAGGATCAGCGCCAGCGCCGCGCCATAGGCCTGCACGGCCAGAGCCGGCAGCGCCAGCATGCCGGCCGCAAAGCCGGCAACCGTCATGGCATTCGCCGAGACTCCGCAGCGCGACAGAAAGCCGCCAGCCCTATCCAGCGGGCGATCAATCACCCGGCGCAGCGCGGCGTCGATCATGTGCCGGGGTTCGAGGTCCCCGGTCGCGGATCCCCATCGGCCGCTTTCCCGTCGGCAGGCGCCGTATCGCCAGGAGTATCGCCCTCTAGGTCTGCCTCATGATCAGCCACCATCTGCTCCGCCTCGGCCTTCAGCCGGCGGTAGGAGCGGATGGAAAACGGAATGCACAGCAGATAGAGCAGGCCCAGCCCCGACAGGGTGCGCCACGGCGCGTTCACCATCGCCGCCACCAGCAGCCCGACCACGATCAGCATCGGGATCACCAGCCCTTGCGGGATGCGCGCATTCTTGCCCGAATAAGTCGGGATCGAGCTGACCATCAGCAGGCCAATGAAGAACACCCAGGCAATCACCAGGGCCGGGTGCTTCAGCACCGCGTCCTGCCCCAGATCGAAGGACAGGACCATCGGCAGCAGCGCAAGCCCCGCCCCCGCCGGCGCCGGCACGCCGGAAAAATAATTATAGGCATAGGCCGGCAGGTCAGGGTCGCCCAGCTTGGTGTTGAAACGCGCCAGCCGCAACGCCGCGCAGGTGGCGAAGAACAGCACCACAGCCCAGCCGAACCCGGCAACCCCGTTCATTGCCCACATATACAAGACCACGGCAGGCGCCACGCCGAAGCTGATGAAATCGGACAGCGAATCAAGTTCCGCGCCGAACTTGCTGGAGGCCTTCAGCAGCCGTGCCATGCGTCCGTCCAGCCCGTCCAGGATGGCGGCGGCGAAAATCGCGATGGCCGCCTGATGCCATTCGCCGTTCAGCGCGAAGCGGATCGAGGTCAGCCCGGCGCACAGCGCCAGCACCGTCAGGATGTTCGGGATCAGCCGGTTGATCGACAGCCCCTTCAGGCGCGGCGCCCGGCGATGCCGCCTGTGTCCTCCGCCCTGCCGCAACCCGACCACTAGCGAATCTCGCCCAGGCGGTCCGGCTCGGCGGAGGTCAGGTCGGCGATCACCGTTTCGCCGGCGATCATCCGCTGCCCCAGCACCGCCAGCGAGGCGGCGCTGGCCGGCAGATAGACATCGACCCGGCTGCCGAAGCGGATCAGGCCATAGCGCTCGCCCGCGCGCAGGGTGGCGCCCTCGGCGGTCTTGCAGACGATGCGGCGGGCCACCAGGCCGGCGATCTGCACGCTGCCGACCTTGGTGCCGTCGGCCATCTCGACAACCATGCCGTGCCGCTCATTCTGCTCGCTCGCCTTGTCCAGCGAGGCGTTGAAGAACTTGCCGGGGCGATAGGCCAGGCGCGACACCTTGCCGTCCACCGGCGCACGGTTCACATGCACGTCGAACACATTCATGAAGATGCCGATCTTCAGCATCGGCGCATCGCCCAGCTCCAGATCGGCCGGCGCCGGGGCCTTGCCGACATAGCACACAACACCATCGGCCGGGCTGATCACCAGGCCGGGACGGCTTGGCGTCACCCGGTCCGGATCGCGGAAGAAATAGACGCACCACAGCGTCAGGATCACACCGGCCCAGCCCAGCGGATCGGAGATGGCGAACAGGACCAATGTGCCAACCGCGAATATCCCGATGAAGGGCCAGCCTTCCCGCGCAATCGGCACCAGAATCGATTTCAACACGCCATTTCCTTTCTCGTTTCCCGTCGAGACCCTAGCATATGGGCATTCGCACGCGGAGAGTACACAGCGAATCGGCCAACGCAATCGTCGCGGTTTTAACCCTTCCTTAGGAGCTTGACACTATCCTTCAGCGTGACAGTTTGAGCCTATCCTCCCCGGAGTCGAAAGCAGATGCTGATGGACGCCGCCAGCCCCTTCCGTGCCGTTCTCAACCACGTCCCCGACGAGTTCGATCTGCGGACTTTCGTGAAGGTTGCCAACAGCGGCGACGGCGCGCCTCATAATGCCCGGCCCTTTCAGTTCGCCTTCGACTGCGACGGCGTGACCTACATCGCGCAGCTGAACGACCGTGAGGGCGAAGCCCGCCTGTCGATGCGCGCGCTGATCGGCATCCTGCCCTACAGCAGCGAATCGACGGTACGCCGGCGCGCCATCCTGGAAGCCCTGCGGGCCATCGGCATCAAGGAAGAAACCCAGCTGCTGGTCGATCCAAGGCAGCGCATCCGGCTGGATGTCGAACTGCCGCTGGACGGCCCGCCGACGCCCAGCCTGCTGATCGCGAAAGTGGCGCTGTTCCTCGCCAGGCTGCGCGACCATATCGGCCAGATGTCCACGCTCTCCCTGCCGGATACGAGCGACAAGAACGCCTAGGCGCTTTTAATTCACCTGAGGCAGCACGAAGACCTGTCCCGGATAGATCAGGTCAGGATCGCGAATCTGATCGCGATTGGCGCCATATATCTGTGTGAAGGCCATGCCATCGCCATAGGTGCGCCGGGCGATCCGCCAGAGATTATTCCCCGGCTGAATGACCACTACCCGGCCTTCGAGAAGGCCCGACAGCGGCTCCGACCGGGCGAAGGGCAGTTCCACCCGCGCCACCACCTTGCCGTCCGGGGCCAGCCGGTCCACGCGCAGCCGGTAGGTGCCGGCCGCCACTTCCTGCCCGGGCTGGAAGCGCCAGTTCCCCTTGTCGTCAGCCTTCGCGTCGCCCAGCAGCTTGTCATCAAGATAGACACGGACCTGCCCGTCCGGTTCGGTGCGGCCGCTGAAGATCACCGCGCCCTTGGCATCGTAATCGACGATATCGACACTGACCGGCATGTCGGTCTTCCGGCCAGTCTCGGGCAGGCTGACCACGGACGGGCCTGTCGCCGGTTCCGGCTTCGGCTCGGTTGGGCTGGAGGTGGCAAGTTTGGGATCGGCGGGTTCGGGCGCGACCGGCTGCGCCTGCGCCGGCGATTGCTGTTGCGGCTGTTGCTGCTTCGGCACCGCCGGCGCCTGCAAGACCCTGGACGGGCCGGTTCCCTCGCGCGGCACCACCATCGCCAGCGGTGTTTGCGGCGCGGCACTCGGCTGGCCGGCAATATCCTTCTGCGGCTCCGGCACCGCCAGCACGACCACATCCTTCGACTGCAGCCGGCTGCCATCCGGCAATTCGGCTTCGAGCGTCAGCTGCCGGTTGCCCGGCGGCAGCGGCTCCTTCGGCAGCAGCACCCATTCGCCGCGCTGGTCGGCCTGGATCTCGCCGATCACCGTGTCGCCATCCCGCACCGTGACCTTAGCATTCGGTGCGGCCCGGCCAGCGATCACTGCATCGCCCTTGGGGTTGACCCGCACCACATCGAAGCTGGGGGCGCGCGGGGCCGGGGTCTGTTCCGGCACGGCGGGCGGCGTCTGCGATACTGTTGCAGGGGCAGCCGAGGCAGGCGTTTCGCGCTGCTGCGCCGGTGCGGCGGGGGGCGCGGCGGGGGCTGCCTGCTGCGGCGCATCCTCCGCAGTCAGCAGGAAGTTCAGCGCCAATGCCGCCAGAACGACAATCACACCAATCACGCCAATGATGAAAGGACGTCGCAGCATCGTCAGCAAACCACGGTTTTATGAGAATACATTGCGTGCGCCCCCAATAGCGGCCGGTTCTCCGGCCAGTTTTATGCCGTAGCGCAAACCCTATATCGGGACAGTCTCAAGCGCAATTGCAGGTGCGCGCGAACATGCCGCCAGCTTGCTCTTGCGAGGCTGGCGGGCTCTTGCGAGGTTGCCGGTTGCCAGCCATCTTGTTTTGCCATCTTGTTCCGGCACATATTTTCACGGGAAACGCCCATGCACGATCCTGCCGAGACCGCCACCCTGCGCCGCGCCCTGGTCTGGGATCTGCCGACAAGATTGTTTCACTGGCTGCTGGCCGGCGCCATCGTCGGCGCCTATTGGACCGGGGAGTTCGGCGGCTTCGACAAGACCTGGCACATGCGCTTCGGCTACGCCGTACTGGCGCTGGTGGTCTTCCGCATCCTGTGGGGATTGTTCGGCAGCCGCACCGCGCGCTTCGCCAGCTTCCTGCGCGGGCCAGGCACGGTATGGGCCTATCTGCGCACCTTTGGCAGCCGCCACGCGCATCCTACCGACACCCATAATCCAATGGGTGCGCTGTCGGTCATCGCCCTGTTGCTGGCGGCATTGGCGCAAGCCGGCAGCGGCCTGTTCGCTTCCGACGATATTCTGACCGAAGGCCCGCTGAACGGGCTGTTCTCCGGCGCAGTCGATAGCATCGCCAACCGCACCCACGCCATCGCGGTCTGGTTCCTGATCGCGCTGGTCGTGCTGCATCTGGCGGTGATTGCCTATTACCGGATCTACAAGCGCGAAAACCTGGTCACCGCCATGGTGACCGGCCGCAGGGATCTGCCCCCCGGCCTTGGCATGGAAAGGCCGGCGAGCCTGTGGCTTGCCGGCCTGTTCGTCGCGATCTCCGCGGGCTGCGTCTATTTCACCGTGGAAATACTGCCGCCCCTGCTGCGTTGAGGTGTTACTTCGCCCGATAGGTGTCGTGGCAGGCCTTGCAGGATCCGCCGATGGCGGCGACATGCTTGCCGAGATCGCCCTGCGCCAGGGAGCCGGAGGCCGAGGCCAGCGCGGCGGTGGCGGTCTGCAGCGCTTCCAGCTTCTTCTGGAAGTCGGCGCTGTCGGTAAAGGCCACCGGCAACGTCCGGCTGCCCTCGATCTGCCCCTGCGCCGTGCCCTGAATGAAGCCCTCGCCCAGCATGCTGGAAAGCGCCGCCATGGCGGCCGCGCGCTCGGAAAGCTGCTTCTGATCGAACGGCGCCTCGCCCTTGGCCATGGCGACCACCGGGCCAAAATGCCAGGCAAGGCCGGTCAGGACGCCCTTGCGGTACTTCAGGGCATCCTCAGGCTTGCGGTCGGCGGCGACGGCTGCGCCGGCAAGCACACTGCCGGCAAGCACGCCAGCCGCACAGAAAGCGGTAATGGCGAAACGCAGGGTTTTAGTCATCTGGGCCTTGCTCATCTGGTTCTCCTCGGTTCGACCGACTCAAATTGGCTAGCACGCAATTATCGCGGCGGCCCGCGCTGCACAGGGGCGCCACGGCTGGAAGCATCTCCGTTTTCCGGGACAGCGTAAAGCCGGACCGGCCCCCGCCATACTGTCCGATGCGGCGTACACGCGTTTGTGATCACCTTCACTGCACGGTTGACCGGGCTGCGCGGCAATGCGATATCGCGGCGCATGGAAAACATCCGATCCCTTTGCGTCTATTGCGGCTCCTCCGGCCGCGTCAATCCCGCTTACAAGCAGGCTGCCCGCGCCCTTGGCGAGAGAATGGCGAAAGCCGGCATCGAGCTGGTCTATGGCGGCGGCAAGGTGGGGCTGATGGGCGAAGCCGCCGATGCGGCGCTGTCCGCCGGCGGCCGCGTCACCGGCATCATTCCCCGGCATCTGATGCGTCTGGAGGTTGGCCATGGCGGCGCCACCGAGCTGATCGTCGTGGAGACCATGCACGAGCGCAAGATGATCATGTTCGAGCGCTCCGACGCCTTCATCGTACTGCCCGGCGGTCTCGGCACGCTGGACGAGACCTTTGAGATGGCCACCTGGCGGCAGCTGAAGCTGCATGCCAAGCCAATCATCGTGATCGATGTGAAGGGCTATTGGACCCCCCTGCAATCCATGATCGAGCACATGATCGCAGAAGGTTTCGTGAATGAGCAGCATCGCGCGTTGCTGCGTTTCGTGCCCGATATCGACGCCGCCTTCGCCGTCCTGGCCGAGGTGCCGGAGCCGATCCCCGGTCCCGAAGTCAAGTGGCAGTGATCAGCCATCCGCAACCGGCTATTGCACCGTACGGGCGGCCTGATATTGTGCGCCGCGTCTAATAAAGGCGCGCCGGCCCCGACGCGTCGGTAAGAGGAGAAAACGCATGGCGAAAATCAAGGTTAAGAATCCGATCGTCGAACTCGACGGCGACGAGATGACCCGCATCATCTGGCAGATGATCAAGGACAAGCTGATCCTGCCCTATCTCGACGTCGATCTGAAGTATTACGACCTCGGCATCGAAGCCCGGGACAAGACCGACGACCAGATCACCATCGATTCCGCCAATGCGATCAAGAAGTACGGCGTGGGCGTGAAGTGCGCCACCATCACCCCGGACGAAGACCGGGTGAAGGAATTCGGCCTGAAGAAGATGTGGCGGTCGCCGAACGGCACCATCCGCAACATTCTGGGCGGTACCGTGTTCCGCCAGCCGATCATCTGCCAGAACGTGCCGCGCCTGGTGCCGGGCTGGACCCAGCCCATCGTCATCGGCCGCCATGCCTTCGGCGACCAGTACCGCGCCACCGACTTCAAGGTGCCCGGCCCCGGCAAGCTGACCATGACCTTCCAGCCGGCCGATGGCGGCCCGGCCCAGACCTACGACATCTATGACTTCGCATCGAGCGGCGTCGCCATGGGCATGTATAATCTGGACGATTCGATCCGCGATTTCGCCCGCGCCTGCTTCAATTACGGCCTCGATCTCGGCTGGCCGGTCTATATGTCCACCAAGAACACCATCCTGAAAGCCTATGACGGCCGCTTCAAGGACCTGTTCCAGGAAGTGTTCGACGCGGATTTCGCTTCGAAGTTCAAGGCCAAGGGCCTGACCTACGAGCATCGCCTGATCGACGACATGGTGGCCTGCGCCATGAAGTGGTCCGGCGGCTATGTCTGGGCCTGCAAGAACTATGATGGCGACGTGCAGTCCGACACCGTGGCCCAGGGCTTCGGCTCGCTCGGCCTGATGACTTCGGTGCTGATGACCGCCGACGGCAAGACCGTCGAGGCCGAGGCCGCGCACGGCACGGTGACGCGCCATTACCGCCAGCACCAGCAGGGCAAGGAAACCTCGACCAACCCGATCGCCTCGATCTTCGCCTGGACGCGTGGCCTCGCCTTCCGCGCCAAGATGGACGAGACGCCGGAAGTCGCGAAGTTCGCCGATACGCTGGAGAAGGTCTGCATCCAGACCGTCGAATCCGGCCAGATGACCAAGGATCTGGCGATCCTGATCAGCCCGGACCAGCCCTGGCTGACCACCAACCAGTTCCTCGATGCACTGGACAAGAACCTGCAGAAGGCGATGGCCTGAGCGCCATCCCTTCTGGGAACACAGAAAGGGCGCCGTTCATCTGGCGCCCTTTTTCTTTACAGAATTAACGGGTTACGAGACTTTCCGGAACCGCCTGGAAAGTCTCCGGCGTGTGCACCACACGCTTGCGGTAGGCGGCAAGGCCACCGCTCGCCGCGGCCGCGTCGCGCTGCGCCACCTGCTGCCGGGCACCGGCGGCGATGCGCGCCGAGGCCGGAACAGCAGCCGCGGTTTCCGCCGCACCGCCACTCTTCGCCCAGACCGGCATCATGGTCGGAAGCTGCCGGCGCGCCGCCGAGCGCGCGGTTTCGGAGAAGCGAACCTCCTCTTCCACGCTGGCATAATCATTGTCGCCCACGCCCTGCCACAGCCGCAGCACCTTGGCGCGGTAGCGCTGGTTGAATTCCGGCGTGGCGGAATGGTAATAGCCGACCGCATTCTGCCAGCTGCGCCGTTCCTCCTTCAGCCGCGACAGGAAGTCGGCGGCATAGGCGACATTGGCCTCCGGCTCGAAGGCGTCTGCCAGGCCGGCGAAGGCCTTGCCATGCCAGTACAAATTCACCTGCATGCAACCGACATCGATGGATTTGATCCCGCGCCCCTGCAACCGGCGCACGGCGGCAATCGCTGCCGCCTTGGTGGGGTAATAATTGCCCTCCCCTTCCGCCGTCACGGTCCAGGGCCAGGGCACGCCCTGCTCGGCCCTGGTGTCCCAGCGGCCGGATTCGGCAAGCCCCACGGCACGCAGGAAATTTCGCGGAATCCCGCGCGCCTGCTCGGTCCGGGCAATGGCCGCGCCGCACAGGTCAGGCAGCGAGCCGGCCGTCGTGCCGATAGCGTCAGCGCGCTGCGGCAGCAGCGCGGCACCGGCGAGGAGGATCAGAGTGAGGATCGTTTTCTTCATGGCACAGAGACATAAGCAACCCCCGTGCCAAGGCGGGGTTAGTCTATTGTAACGGCTTTCTCACGCACCCACACTGTCAACTCTTCAGCCCCTATTTCTCCGGCAGCCAAAGCGACGAAATTGCTTTCACCCTCTTCATCGGTCGTTTCGATGCGATAACCATTGGCGCGCAGAAACACCATAAGGCCTAGTGCAGCGATACGTTTGTTCCCGTCCACGAAACCATGATTCTTCGCAAGCCCATGGGCAAGAGAAGCGGCCAATGCGGCCATATCCGGCTGAGGGTCGCCGTAAGCCCAGAGCTGCATGGGCCGGGCAAGCGCGGATTCGATCAGGTTCATATCCCGGATACCGGGCGAGCCTCCATAGGCATCGATCAATTTTTGCTGAAGGCGAATGACATCATTGACGGAGAGCCAGACCGGCTCGTCATTTGGCGAGTGCCTTAAACATCTTGTCGTAACGCGTCATCGCTTCATCGGCAAAGGCGTCCAACTCCGTCGCGCTCACTTCCGGCTTTGCCGGACGAGGCGGAAGCGGCTTCACCGATGGCGCATCGGCATCGCGGACAGGTGCTTTATGGATCGACTTGCTCATATGCCTAATATAGCCCTCCGTCGCTGGCTGTACCAGCCCTAGCGCGTCAGCTCGCGGATGCCGCGGTCGAGCCCGTCGAGGGTAAGCGGGAACATGCGCCCGCCCATCATCTGGCGCAGAGCCTGGATCGATTCGAACCACGGCCAGCGCCCCTCCGCCACCGGGTTCAGCCAGATGGCGCGCGAATAGGTCTCCAGCAGCCGGTGCATCCACACCGCGCCGGCCTCCTCGTTCCAGTGCTCGACCGAGCCGCCGGGCTGGAAAACCTCGTAGGGACTCATCGAGGCATCGCCGACGAAGATCACGCGATAATCGGCGGGGTAGGTGCGCAGCACCTCGAAGGTCGGGATCTTGTCGGTGCCGCGCCGGCTGTTGTCCTTCCACACCCGCTCGTACGGGCAATTGTGGAAGTAGAAATATTCCATGTGTTTGAATTCGGCGCGCGCGGCGGAGAACAGCTCCTCGCAGACGCGGATATGGCCATCCATCGAGCCGCCGACATCGAAGAACAGCAGCAGCTTCACCGCATTGTGCCGTTCCGGGCGCATCTTCAGGTCGAGCAGCCCGGCATTGCGCGCGGTCGAGCGGATGGTGTCGTCGAGGTCCAGCTCGGTCGGCGCCCCTTGCCGGGCAAAGCGGCGCAGCCGGCGCAGCGCTACCTTGATGTTGCGGGTGCCGATCTCCACGCTGTCGTCGAGATTGCGGTAGGCGCGCTGGTCCCACACTTTCACCGCGCGGAAATTGCGGTTGCCTTCCTGGCCGACGCGCACGCCCTCGGGGTTATAGCCATAGGCGCCGAACGGCGAGGTACCGGCGGTGCCGATCCATTTATTGCCGCCCTGGTGACGCTTCTTCTGCTCCTCCAGCCGCTGGCGCAGCGTCTCCATCAGCTTGTCCCAGCCGCCCAGCGCCTCGATCTGGCGCTTTTCCTCCTCGGAGAGGTGCCGTTCGGCCAGCTTGCGCAGCCATTCCTCGGGAATTTCCGCGCCGAACACGCCGTCCAGCAGTTCCAGCCCTTTGAAGACATGGCCGAACACCTGGTCGAAGCGGTCGAGATGGCGTTCGTCCTTCACCATCGCGGCGCGGGAGAAATAATAGAAATTCTCGACCGAATAGCCGGGCACGCCGGCCTCGACGCCTTCCAGCAGGGTCAGATATTCGCGCAAAGACACCGGCACGCCGGCCTGGCGCAACTCAAGGAAGAAGCTGACGAACATCCGCCTCCTCCGATCCCGCGCCTAGCGGCCTTCGCGGCGGGCGAGGAAGGCCAGGCGCTCGAACAGCTGCACGTCCTGCTCGTTCTTCAGCAGCGCGCCATAGAGCGGCGGAATGGCGCTTTTCGCATCCTTGGCGCGCAGTGCCTCCGGCGGGATATCCTCGACCAGCAGCAGCTTCAGCCAGTCCAGCAGTTCCGAGGTGCCGGGCTTCTTCTTCAGGCCGGGCGCGTCGCGCAGCTCGTAGAAGCTGGCCAGCGCCTCGCGCAGCAGCGCCTGCTTGATGCCGGGAAAATGCATCTCGACGATGTCGGTCATCGTCTCCGCATCGGGGAAGCGGATGTAATGGAAGAAGCAGCGGCGCAGGAAGGCGTCCGGCAGTTCCTTCTCATTGTTCGAGGTGATGATGACGATGGGCCGGCGCGCCGCCTTCACCACTTCGCCGGTCTCATAGACGAAGAATTCCATGCGGTCGAGTTCCAGCAGCAGATCGTTCGGGAACTCGATATCCGCCTTGTCGATCTCGTCGATCAGCAGCACGGTGGGGCGCTCGGCGACAAAGGCCTCCCACAGCTTGCCGCGGCGGATGTAGTTGGCGATGTCCTTCACCTTCGCGTCGCCAAGCTGGCTGTCGCGCAGCCGGCTGACCGCGTCATATTCGTACAGCCCCTGCTGCGCCTTGGTGGTCGATTTCACATGCCATTCGATGAGATCGAGGCCAAGCGAGCGCGCCACCTCATGCGCCAGTACGGTCTTGCCGGTGCCGGGCTCGCCCTTCACCAGCAGCGGCCGCTGCAGCGTAATGGCGGCATTCACCGCCAGCGTCAGATCGGCGGTCGCGACGTAGGAATCGGTGCCGCCGAAGCGCAGAGTGCCGCCATCCATGATCAGGCCGCCGCCTTCGCCGCCAGTGCCTGTTCGATGGCCGCCAGTGCGCTGTCCGCCTTGTCGCCGTCCGGGCCGCCGGCCTGCGCCATATCGGGACGGCCGCCGCCGCCCTTGCCGCCCAGCGCCTCGGAGCCGACGCGCACGAAATCCACCGCGCTGAACCGGCCGATGAGGTCATCCGTCACCGCGACCACCAGCGACGCCTTGCCGTCCTGCACCGCGACCAGCGCCACGACGCCGGAGCCGATCTGCTGCTTCACCGCGTCGGCCATGCCCTTCAGCTCCTTGGCCGGCACGTCATCCAGCCGGCGCGCGGCATATTTCACCCCGCCGACATCGCGGGCACCGCCGGAATCGTCACCGCCACCACCGCCGCTGGCCATCTTCTTGCGCAGATCGACCAGCTCGCGTTCCAGCCGCCGGCGCTCCTCAACCAGCGCCGCAACGCGGGCCGGCAGTTCGGAGGGCGATGCCTTCAGCACGCCGGCAGTCTCCGCCAGCAGCGCTTCCTGCTGATCGATATGGGCCAGCGCGCCAATGCCGGTCACCGCCTCGATGCGGCGCACGCCGGCCGAGACGGCGCTTTCGCCGACGATCTTCAGGAAGCCGATATCGCCGGTGCGGCGCACATGGGTACCGCCGCACAGCTCGGTCGAGAAGCTGCCGAACTTGCCCTTTTCCGGTTCCGCACCGCCCATAGAGACGACGCGCACCTCCTCGCCATACTTCTCGCCGAACAGTGCCAGCGCCCCGGCCTCGACCGCCTCCTCCGGGGTCATCAGCGAGGTGTTCACCTCGGCATTCACCCGGATGCGGTTGTTCACCTCCGCCTCGACATCGCGGATTTCCTCGGGCGACAGTGCCTTCGGGTGGCTGATGTCGAAGCGCAGCCGGTCCGGCGCCACCAGCGAGCCCTTCTGCGTGACGTGGTCGCCCAGCCGGCGGCGCAGCGCCTCATGCAGCAGATGGGTCGCGGAATGGTTGGCGCGCAGCGCGTCGCGGCGCGTGGTGTCGATGCGGAACTCCGCCGTGTCGCCGGTCGTGACCTCGCCCTTCACCACCTCGCCGAGATGGACATGCAGCGCGCCCAACTTCTTCTGCGTGTCGGAGATGCGAATTTCAGCGCCATTGGCCGTGACGATGCTGCCGGCATCGCCCATCTGGCCGCCGGATTCGGCATAGAACGGCGTCTGGTTGGCGACCAGCGCCACCTTGTCGCCCGCCTTCGCGCTGTGTACCGGCTGGCCGTCCACCACCAGCGCCATGATCTGGCCCTCGGCGGCATCCTCGGCATAGCCCAGAAACTCGGTGGCGCCCGCCTTCTCGCGAATGTCGAACCATACCGTCTCGGTCGCCGCGTCACCGGACCCGGCCCAGGCGGCGCGGGCGGCGGCCTTCTGGCGCGCCATCGCGGTATCGAAGGCGGCGGTATCGACGCTGCCGCCCTGGCCGCGCAGGATGTCCTGCGTCAGGTCCAGCGGGAAGCCGAAAGTGTCGTACAGCTTGAAGGCGACATCGCCGGACAGCGTGCCGCCGGCGCCCAGACGGCCGGTTTCCTCCTCCAGCAGCTTCAGCCCGCGATCCAGCATCTGCTTGAAGCGGTTTTCCTCCAGCTTCAGCGTCTCGACGATCAGCGCCTGGGCGCGCAGCAGCTCCGGATAGGCCTCGCCCATCTGGCGCACCAGTGCGGGCACCAGACGCCACAGCAGCGGGTCGCGGCAGCCCAGCATGTGGGCGTGGCGCATGGCGCGGCGCATAATCCGGCGCAGCACATAGCCGCGACCCTCATTTGCCGGCAGCACACCGTCGGCAATCAGGAAGGAACTGGCGCGCAGATGGTCGGCGATCACCCGGTGCGAGGTCTTGAACGGCCCGTCGGCATCGACGCCGGACGCCTCGGCCGAGGCCTCGATCAGGGCGCGCATCAGGTCGATGTCGTAATTGTCGTGCTTGCCCTGCAGCACGGCGGTGATGCGCTCCAGCCCCATGCCGGTATCGATCGACGGGCGCGGCAGCGACACCCGGTCGCCCGGTGCGCGCTGGTCGAACTGCATGAACACCAGGTTCCAGATTTCGATGAAGCGGTCGCCATCCTCGTCCGGGCTACCCGGAGGCCCGCCGGGAATCTTGTCGCCATGGTCGTAGAAGATTTCCGAGCACGGGCCGCACGGGCCAGTATCGCCCATCTGCCAGAAATTGTCGGAGGTGCCGATGCGGATGATCCTGTCGTCGGTCAGGCCGGCGATCTTCTTCCACAGCCCGTGCGCCTGCTCGTCCTCGGCATAGACGGTGACCAGCAGCTTTTCCTTGGGCAGGCCGTATTCCCTGGTGATCAGGTTCCAGGCCAGCTCGATCGCCTGTTCCTTGAAATAATCGCCGAAGGAGAAATTGCCCAGCATCTCGAAGAAAGTATGGTGGCGCGCGGTATAGCCGACATTTTCCAGGTCATTATGCTTGCCGCCGGCGCGCACGCATTTCTGCGAGGTCGCGGCCCTGTCATAAGGCCGGGTCTCGGCGCCGGTGAAGACGTTCTTGAACTGCACCATGCCGGCATTGGTGAACAGCAAGGTGGGATCATTGCGCGGCACCAGCGGGCTGGAGGCAACGACCTCGTGCCCGTTGCGCGCAAAATACTCCAGGAAGGTCTTGCGGATATCGTTCGCCGTGTTCATGCGTGCAATCTTCTAGGTTCATTCAGGTTTCGCGTCGGTTACGGCCCGTCCGAGCCGGCCTGCCGTTTCTCGTGCCGTATTCCCCTATATCGTGCCATCCGGCGCCGTCGTGAAGCCCTGTCGATGCAGGCCTCCTCTACGACGCACACAGACGGCGCACATGGCAAGGCGGCGCGAACGGCCCGAGCCTGCCACGAGAGGCAGGCCAAGGCATCCACGCCGCCGATCACCAGCGGGTCTTCGCTTATACGGGCCGCCGGGAACACTGTCCAGCGGCGGAAGGCCGATCTTACTCCTCGGGCGTGTCGCCGTTATCCTCTTCCGGTGCGCCCATCAGCGCCTCGGAGACGATGCCGGCATTGGCCCGGATCTTCTGCTCGATCTCCTGCGCCATGGCGGTGTTCTCACGCAGGAAATTCTTGGCGTTCTCGCGGCCCTGGCCGATGCGCTGGCCATTGTAGGAGAACCAGGCGCCGGACTTCTCGACGATGTTGGCCTTCACGCCGAGATCGATCAGCTCGCCCATCTTCGACACACCCTCGCCATACATGATGTCGAACTCGACGACGCGGAACGGCGGCGCCACCTTGTTCTTCACCACCTTCACGCGGGTCTGGTTGCCCACCACCTCGTCCTTGTCCTTGATCGCGCCGATGCGGCGGATGTCGAGACGCACCGAGGCGTAGAATTTCAGCGCATGGCCGCCGGTCGTGGTCTCCGGATTGCCGAACATGACGCCGATCTTCATGCGGATCTGGTTGATGAAGATGACCATGCAGCGGGATTTCGAGATCGAGGCGGTCAGCTTGCGCAGCGCCTGGCTCATCAGCCGCGCCTGCAACCCGACATGGCTGTCGCCCATCTCGCCTTCCAGCTCGGCGCGCGGCACCAGGGCCGCCACGCTGTCCACCACCAGCACATCGATGGCGCCCGAGCGCACCAGCGTGTCGGCGATCTCCAGCGCCTGTTCGCCGGCATCGGGCTGGGAGATCAGCAATTCATCGATATTCACGCCCAGCTTGCGGGCATAGGACGGGTCCAGCGCATGTTCGGCATCGATGAAGGCGCAAGTGCCGCCGACCTTCTGCGCCTCGGCCACCGTATGCAGCGCCAGCGTCGTCTTGCCGGAGCTTTCCGGCCCGTAAATCTCGATCACGCGGCCGCGCGGCAGCCCGCCTATGCCCAGCGCGATATCAAGGCCGAGCGACCCGGTGGAAACCGAATCGATCTCCACCGCCGAATCGCGCTGACCCAGCTTCATGATCGAGCCCTTTCCGAATGCGCGCTCAATCTGGCCCAGCGCCGCATCCAGAGCCTTCTGCTTATCCATATTGTCCCCTTCGACGAGGCGGAGAAGTTGTGCCGACATGGCAATGCTCCCTGTTATTTCACAGCGCGGCGCCGACTGGCAACGCAGGGATCAATGTACATGATTTGTTCCCATTCGCAACAGGTTTTCCTGATTTGTTCTCAAAGCAACGGCTCGATAACCCCACTGGCGCGGATTGCCGCTACCCCTCCAGCAGCTCCTTCACGCGGCCGGCCAGCTGCTTCAGGCTGAACGGCTTGGACAGGAAGGCGATGTCGGCCTGCTCCGCGATGCGCTGGCGCAGCGCATCCTCGGAATAGCCGGAAATGCACAGTACCTTGATGTGAGGCCGGTGTTCGCGCACGAGGCGGATCAGCGTCGGCCCGTCGATCCCTGGCATGACCACATCGGTGATCAGCAGGTCGATCTGCTCATCCTCGGCGGCCAGGATTTCCATCGCCGCCTCGCCGGAACGCGCCTCGATCACCTTGTAGCCCTTGTTACGCAGGGCCCGGGCGCTGAACAGCCGGACCGGATCCTCATCCTCGACCAGCATGATCGTGCCGGCCCCGGTCAGGTCGCGGTGGCGGGTCTCGGCATCCTCCCCCGGCTCCGCGCTCTGCGCCCCGTCCGCGGCATAGGCCGGCAGCAGGATCGAGAAGCAAGTGCCGTGGCCAAGCTCGCTGCTGACCAGCACATGGCCGCCGGTCTGCTTCACGATGCCATAGACGGTGGACAGGCCAAGGCCGGTGCCCGAGCCGACCGCCTTAGTGGTGAAGAAAGGTTCGAAAATGCGCGGCACCACCTCGGGCGGGATGCCGGTGCCGGTATCGGACACCTCGATCTTCACATATCGGCCGGGCAGGATCTCCTCCGTGCCGATCTGCTGCATGTGGGTGATTTCGGTATTCTCCGTGGCAATGGTGAGCGCCCCGCCCTCCGGCATGGCGTCGCGCGCATTCACGGCGAGGTTCAGGATCACCTGCTCAATCTGCCCCTGATCGACCTTCACGAGATCGAGATTGCGGCCATGGCGCATGTCGAGCCGGATATTCTCGCCCATCAGCCGGCGCAGCAGGTGCGACAGTTCCGACACCACCTCCGAGACGTCCAGCACCCGCGGCCTGAGCGTCTGCTGGCGCGAGAAGGCCAGCAGCTGGCGCACCAGATTGGCCGCCCGGTTGGCGTTCTGCTTGATCTGCATGATGTCGGCGAAGGACTGGTCGCCGGGCGAATGGCGCAGCAGCAGCAGGTCGCAGAAGCCGATCATCGCGGTCAGCAGATTGTTGAAATCATGCGCCACGCCGCCGGCAAGCTGGCCCACCGCCTGCATCTTCTGCGACTGCACGAACTGCACTTCCAGCTTCTTGCGCTGGCTGACATCGATCAGATGCAGCATCAGGCGGGGCTCTTTTCCTTCGGACCCATTCGCCAAATCCGCGCCCTGCAGAACACGCACGAAACCGGCGGCCACCAGATCGGCGTCCCGCGCCATGCGGATTTCCACCGGAAGTCCGGGCGGCGATCCGGCCAGCGCCAGTTCGACGGCCTCGGCGAGCTGGCCGGCATCCTCGGCCTGCACCAGCGCCGACAGCGCCAGACTTCCCTCGGGCGGCACGCTGTCCAGACCGGCCAGGTCGCAGAACATGCGGTTACCGGCCAGCACCCGCCCCGCGCGGTCGGCGAAGACGATGGCCAGCGGCGCATTCTCGAAGGCCTGGGCAAGCTGGTCATTGCCGATACCGCTACCAGCCCCTCCCGAACCGATAGCCGAACCGATACCGGATTCGCCGCCGGAATCGGCGCCACGGCCAAACAGCCGGGCGATATCGCCAAACAATCCGCCGGAGGCGGTGTTATTGCCGGGTTGTTCCGCCATTTCGTCCCTGGTTCTGGTTCTGATTCTGGTTACGGCCCTGGTTCAGGCGGAAGACGTAGGAGATGATCTCGGCAATGGCCTGATACTGCTCCGGCTTGATTTCCTGATCGACCTCGACCGAGGCGTACAGCATGCGGGCAATCGGCGGATTCTCGACCACCGGCACCTTGTGCTCCTCCGCCATCTCGCGAATGCGCAGCGCCACCGCGTCAATGCCCTTGGCCACCACCATCGGCGCCTGCATGCTGTCGCGCTCATACTTGATGGCAACCGCATAATGGGTCGGGTTGGTGACCACCACGGTGGCCTGCGGCACGGCGGACATCATGCGCTGGCGCGCGCGCTGCATGCGCAGATTGCGCAGGCGGCCCTTGATCATCGGGTCGCCTTCGGTCTGCTTGTATTCGTCGCGCACTTCCTGCTTGGTCATGCGCATCTGCTTGTTGAAGGCATAGCGCTGATAGACCAGATCGGCAAAGGCGATGACCGCCATCACACAGACCGCCCCGCCCAGCAGCAGGATCAGCATCCAGCGGATTTCCTCCAGCATTTCCACCGGATCCAGCTGCATGATCTCTTCCAGCCGGGCCAGTTCCGGATACATGATCAGGCCCAGCAGCGCGCCCACCAGGACAATCTTGAAGATGCCCTTCAGGAACTCGACCAGCCCCTTGGAGGAGAACATCTTCTGCAGCCCTTTTATGGGCGAGATGTTCTGCAGCTTCGGCGCAATCGCCTCGGGGGCGAACAGCACGCCATTCTGCATAAGGTTCGCGCTCACCCCCAGGAACAGGAACAGCAGCACCGGGATGCTGAGTGCGATGGCCGTGCCGGCGACCACATAGGCGAAGACGCTGCCGACATTGGCCGCATCCAGGATCAGCTCATGCGGCTTTTCGATGAAAGGGCGGATGGAGGTGTAAATCTGCTTCGATACGAAGCCGGCGAACAGGCTGACGATCAGCAGCCCGCCAACCAGCGAGAACCAGCTCGCCACCTCCTGCGAGACGGCAACCTGGCCCTTCTCCCGGGCGTCCGACAGTTTCTTGTCTGTCGGGTCTTCTGTTTTGGACGCTTCGTCCTGATCGTCGGACATGGCCTCCGCCGTCTGGATCCGGCCCCGCGCGGGGTTGATCCGTCTCCGATTCGCAAATATTGGGGCACCTGACGTGGCAAGCGCCCCCCGGACTTATCACATCGATCGCGGCTGCACTCTAAATCAAAGCGCCAGCATGCGCATCACCACGCTTTCATAATAGCGCAGGAACCACATCATCGAGGCCGACAATATCAGCGAGAACAGGAAAACACCGAGCAGCAGCTGGAACGGCAGCACGATGAAGAAGATCTGCAGCTGCGGCATCAGCCGCGACAGCACGCCGACGCTGACCTGGAACAGCACGCCGATGACCAGCAGCGGCGCGCCGATCTGCAGCGCGATGCGGAAACCGTCGGCGACCGCCCGCGTGACCGCCATGGAGAAATCCTGCACCGGCAGCGGCGCGCCAGGCGTGAACACCGTATAGCTGTCCACCACCCCCAGCATGAAGATGTGATGCAGGTTGGTCGCCAGGATCAGCAGCACGCCGATCGTGCTCAGCAGCGCGCCGGGCAGCGAGCCCTGCGCGCCCAGGCTGGGGTTGAAGGCCTGCGCCGAGGCGAGGCCGATCTGCATCGAGATGATGAAGCCAGCCATTTCCAGAATCGTCAGCGCGATGCGCGACAGGGTGCCGATGAACAGGCCGATCACCACCTCGCCGGCCACCAGCAGGGCCAGTTGCGGCGCAGTCGGCGGCATTGCCGGCAGCGTATCCTGTACCAGCGGCACTGTCAGGAAACTGACCAGCATGGCGAAGGCCAGCCGGACCCGCATGGAGACCAGCCCCTCACCAAGTCCCGGCATCATCGAGAGCGCCGCACCGACGCGCGAAAACACCAGGAAGAAGGCGAAAAACTGGGCGGGTAGGAACAGCTCGAAAGGCATCGGCCAGCCGTGCCTCCGTTAATTCAGCGCGATAATGCGGTCCACCAGCGTCGCCGAGAAATCCAGGAGCGTGCTGAGCATGAAGGGCATGAAAACAAACAGGCTGGCAAACACCACAATAATCTTCGGCACGAAGACCAGCGTCATTTCCTGGATATGCGTCAGCGCCTGAAACAGCGCGATGACAAGACCGATGGCGAGGCCGATGAGCATGGCCGGCCCGCAGATAACGAGCGTGGCCACCAGCGCCTCACGGGAAACGTCGATTACGTCGCTCGGATTCATGACTCGGCCCCTCGCCCCCCGGCCTTTACCAACGCAGAACCGGGCCGTCAGATCGGCATACGCAGGATTTCCTGATAGGCCTGGATCATCCGGTCGCGCAGTCCGACGACGGTCTGCAGCGTCACCTCGGCGTCGTTCACCGCGACGATAACATCGTTGAGGTCGGCTTTTCCGGTGATGGCCTTCATGCTCATCTCCTCGCCGCCCTTCATCACCTCATGCGCCTCCTGGACGCTGTCGCGCAGGAAGCTGGCGAAATCCTTGCCAGGCTCGCGCGTCTCCAGACCGCCTTCGATCTGGCCGGTCTTGGCATAGGCAGCAATCGCATCACCGATCCGGGCAACCATGGTCTGTTCCTCCTTCGCGCTTACAGCCCTCTATTTATCATCAACCGCGCAGAAGATCGATGGTTCTGGTCAGCATCGACATCGAGGTCTCGATGACGTTCAGATTGGCTTCGTAGCTGCGCTGTGCCTCGCGCATGTCCATCGTCTCGATCAGCGCCGAGACGTTCGGCGCCATGATGTAGCCATCCTGGTCCGCATAAGGATGCGTCGGGTCGTATTTGGTCTGGAACTGCGAGGGGTCGTTGGTGACCCTGCTTACCGAGACCTTGTGCATGTTGTCGGCGCGGTCCAGCTCATTCCGGAACATCACGATCTTGCGCCGGTAGGGCTCCTGCCCCGGACCCTCCGCCACTGAATTGGCGTTCGCCAGATTCTCCGAAATCACCCGCAGACGCAGACCCTGGGCCTTCATGCCCGAGGTCGAGATCGTCATCGCACCCATCAGATCCTGTGCCATCCTGCTCTCTCCTTATTCCTGCGGCGGCGCCCTTACGCGCCCGGCTGGCGGCCGATCGCCAGTTTCATCATGGTGAGGTTCTGCCGGTACAGGCTGCTCGCGAGGCGGAAATCCGCCTGGTTCTGCGACACGTTGGTCAGCTGGTTCTCCAGCGAGACCGCGTTCTGGTTGATGCTGACTTCGTAGGCGTTCCGCGGACGCTCCTCATTGACGCGGAATTCCGGCTCGCGCCGGATGCCGGTCAGGTGGTTCGCGGTGGTGGCGGCCATGTTCACCCGCGGGGTTTCCTTCACCATGGCGCGGAAATCCAGCGGCTTCAGATCGCGCGCCCGATAACCCGGCGTGTCGGCATTGGCGACATTCTCCGCCAGCACGGTATGGCGCTGGGCCAGCCAGTCCATCTTCTGCTTCATGCCCTGAAACAGTGCCAGATTGCCCATGCTCATGTCGTTGTCTCCTTGCCTTGCATCCGGTTCGGCCGTTTGCCTTGCCAGAATTGAAAGCAATCCGCGTGCCGGAACACAACATATTGAAAAATATAGAAAAATTCTGCCACACCCGGCTGCGAGGCAGAGAATTCCGGCCTACCGCTTGCCGCCCCGGCAAGAATTGCCGCATCGGCGCAGTCGCTTCCGTGAAAGAGAGAAAGGCTCTAGGATAGGTCAGCGCATTCGAATGGAATATGGCATGGAGCCGAAAAAGCCACCGCACTTGCCTCCCCAGAAGCCCTCCCAGAAACCATCGCTGGGTGACCGGCTGTTCGACATCATCGACGAACTGGACGTCGCTCCGCTGCCGCCCCGCGACGGCAAAAAGGGCGATCGGCAGATTGCCGTGGCGTTGCATCACGAACATGGCGCCGACAGGGCGCCGATGGTGGTGGCCCAGGGCTATGGCGCGATCGCCGATAAAATCCTGCGGCTGGCCTTCGATCATGATGTGAAGGTGCGCCGCGATCCCGAACTCGCCCAGGTGCTGATGGCCGTGGAGGTCAATCAGGAAATCCCCGTCGAGGCCTTCGCCGCCGTGGCGGAAATCCTGTCCTATGTGTACCAGGCCAACAGCCGGTTGGCCGAGGAGGCCCCGCCTGCCCCGTCCGCCGATACAACCGCGTCATAACCGCGCCATGTCACTCGCCGACGCCCGCCAGAACCTCGCCCGCATCCTGACCGATATCGACGCTGCCGGCCGCGCGCTGGACGCCGGCGAACCGGTCCGCCTGGCCAGCCTGACCGGTGCGGTCGCGGCAGCCTGCGCCGGGGCGACCGCCCTGCCCGCCGCCGAGGCCCGGACCCTGCTGCCGGAGATGGAGCAGGCAATCGAGGCACTGGGCACGCTGGCCGGCCGGCTGGAGCAGAAGACCGGCGGCAAGGCGAAGCAGGAGCCCGCCAGCGCG
The DNA here is from genome assembly GCF_002148795.1 of Oceanibaculum nanhaiense. Taxonomy (NCBI): domain Bacteria; kingdom Pseudomonadati; phylum Pseudomonadota; class Alphaproteobacteria; order Rhodospirillales; family Oceanibaculaceae; genus Oceanibaculum; species Oceanibaculum nanhaiense. Next base: position 139,174 of record NZ_MPOB01000003.1, read on the forward strand.
CAAAGGCTGCATGCCTCGCGCGCCTATGATAAAGGCTTCCGATAATGCTCCCCGGAAAGGCCGGCACATGAACATCGAAAGCTATCTCTACGCCGTCCTTGCGTTGGTCTTCGTGCTGGCACTGCTCGGCCTGCTCTATCTGGTCATACGGCGGCTGGGGATTGGCGGCGCGCTGCCCCGCACACGCGGCGAGCGGCGGCTGCGGCTGGTCGAGGTGCTGCCGGTGGACGCCAAGCGCCGGCTGCTGCTGCTGCGCCGCGACGGCCGGGAACATCTGGTGCTTCTGGGGCCGGAAAGCGATCTGCTGATCGAATCCCTCGAAGAGGATGAGCAGGACAGCGCCGGCGATTTCGATGCGATGCTGGACCGCACGCCCCCGTCATCGCCCCCGTCATCGACCAGGCCGGCGCCGAAAGCGCCACCGGCACCCCCGGGCCCGCGCGAACCGCGCCTGGGCCGCCGCACCGGCACGGAGACGGCGGAATGAGCCGCCGCGTTCTTGCGAAAACCGCGCTGCTGGCGCTGCCTGTCCTGCTGCTGCCGGGACTGGCGGCGGCGCAGAGCTTCAACCTGGATCTCGGCTCGCCCGACGGCTCCACCACGGCGCGGATCATCCAGCTTATCGCCATCTTCACCGTCCTGTCGATCGCCCCCGGCATCCTGGTGATGGTGACCTCCTTCACCCGCATCGTCGTGGTTCTGTCCTTCATGCGCTTCGCGCTGGGCACGCAGCAGAACCCGCCAAACATCGTACTGATCAGCCTGGCGATGTTCCTGACCTTCTTCATCATGCAGCCGACGCTGGAGCGCGCCTATAATGAGGGGGTGGTGCCGCTGCTTGACCAGCAGATCGACGAGGCGGAGGCGCTGCAACGGGTGATCGAACCGTTCCACAGCTTCATGCGCAGCCATGTGCGCGAGCAGGATCTGGATCTTTTCCTCGGCATGGCCAAGGCAACGCCGGAGCAGGTTGGCGAGAACACGCCGCTGCGCGCCCTTGTCCCCGCCTTCATGATCAGCGAGTTGCGCCGCGCCTTCGAGATCGGCTTCCTGATCTACATCCCGTTCGTCATCATCGACATGGTGGTCGCCTCGATCCTGATGTCGATGGGCATGATGATGATCCCGCCGGTCATTGTCTCCCTGCCCTTCAAGCTGATCTTCTTCGTGCTGCTGGACGGCTGGTACATGATCGCCGGCAGCCTGGTGCAGAGTTACGGCCCGTTATAGAGCCGGAGATCGCCGTCAGTTGATGGCGCTGAGCTGGCTGGCCTTCAGCCGTTCCCGGTAGTCGCTGAGGAAGGACTGGAAGCGTTCGACCTCCTGGAAACGCTGGGTCAGCGTGCGCAGATCGTTCAGATCGCCCGACGTCGTGTTGGTAATCAGCCGGAAGGCCTCGCGGAAACGGGTATCGTCCATCGCCTGGGCATAGTTCTGCCGGATCAGTACCACAGCCGGGGTATCCTCGCTCATCGAGGCGGAAATCGCCCAGTTCAGCACCAGGGTTGCCTCACGCTCCGTCAGGTCGCGCTTGTCCGCCAGCGGCTCGGCTAGGCGGGTGAACACTTCGGCCGCTCCGGCCCAATCCTGCTGCCGCCACAGAATGTCGGCGCGCAGCAGATCGGCCTCCCGGCTGGTATCCGGCTGCAACAAAGCGATGGCCTGATCCGGATTGCCGAGATCGAACTGCGCGCGCGCCCGCAGCCGGTTGCGCTCACGCGCCAGATCGACCGGGATACCGGGAACAGCACTTTCATCCAGCGCGCCGACAGCCGCCTCCGGCCGCCGGTCGAGCAGCCGGATGAGCGCAAGCCGGGCGCCGATCCGCGCTTTCTCGACCCCTTCCAGGCGGAATTTCACCTGCCGGTCCAGCAGGTTGGCGGCACGGTCCAGAAGATCGACCGTGACCAGCCGGTCGGCCAGACGCTGAATCATCTCGTTGCCGCGGGCACCCGGCGGGGTCAGCTCACGGAAATCGTCGTACAGGGCCAGCGCGGTCAGCGGCGGCATGCGCTCCGCGCCACCTTCGAGATACAGCTTGGCAAAGGCATCGGTCATGGTGCGTGCCAGGGTCGGCGTTTCCGGATGGTCCGGGAACAGGGTCGCCGCCTCACGCAGGGTCGCCAGACCGTTGCGATAATCATTCTCCGCCAGATACAGATCGCCCAGCCGGCGCAGCAGGTCGAACTCGAGTTCGTCGCCGCGCCAGGCGAAGCGCAGGCTTTCCAGCCGCTGCAGCGCGTCGGCGTTGGATATCTTCTCCTGCGCCAGCTCCTCCTCGATGACCGCGCGCGCCGCGCGTACACGGGCCCAGCGGTCCGCGCCCTCGGCCAGCGGACGCCACAGATCGAAAGCCGCATCGGTATCGCCCGTCGCCTGCAGCACACGCCCGCGCAGATAGTTGATGCGCGCCTGCTCGCTGTCGGTCGGCGCGCCGGCGGCGACCACGTTCAGGAACTGGCCGGCACCGCGATTGTCGCCGACGCGGATCGCGGCCTGTGCCGCCAGCAGCGCGATCTCGGTCGTGAAATTACGCGGATAATCGGCAGGGATTTCGCCGGCACGGGCAAACTGCTCGACCGCCTCGTTCCACTTGCCGAGCGCCGCGTAAGCCGCGCCGCGCCACAGCGCCACCTCGCGGATACCGTCCAGTGCCCTGTCGGACAGATCATTCAGCGCATCCTGATGGCGCCCCATCATAAACTGGGTCGCCCCGCGCAGCGCCTTGAAGCTGGGCAGGTTGGCATAGTCCGAATCGCCCTCCGCGATGACCCGCAACAGGCCCGTCGCCTCCGGCGCCAGGCCGTTGGCGAAATAGAAGCGCGCCAGGTCCATGCGCGGCTTGGTGCGGGCGATGCTGGTGGCATCGGCCAGCGCGAACTGCAATTGCTGCCGCTTGGGATAGAAGCCCTGGCCGGGCGCCTGATTGCCGCGCCATTCCAGCATCGAGAACGGCTTGCCGCTGCGGATGTCGGAATCCGACGCCACTTCGCCGAACGTATCGGAGCGTTCCGGCAGATCGCGCGACAGCACCAGCCCGTCGCCGCCGGTGATCGCCACACCGTCCGGCAGTTGCCGCACGGCCACGCCATCGGCCAGCGGCACCACGGCAATGCCCTGCACCGTCGCCAGCAATTCGAATTCGGCGAAACGCCTGTCGCCCTCAATGCCACGGCCCAGCATCGACAAGGGTACGATATGAAGTTCGTCTCCGACCTCGGGATCGCGAACCACGGTGGTCTCGCCGATGCCGGTAACCGGAATGAACAGGCGCGGCCCCTGCGGGCTGACCGGCTGCATCTCGGTATTCAGCGCCACGTCCGGGCGCAGCGGCTGCGCCCGCAGCTCGATCACCCAGGTTGGTCCGTCGCGCCAGATCCGCGGATTGATGCCCGGCACCAGCCGGGCGCGCGCCGCTGAGCCGTTCGGGACAGGAAGCTGCGTGAGTTCGGAGAAAATACCCGCATCGCTTTCGGAAATTGCCGAGAAATCGAACCGCCTGGCGCCATCGAAGACGATCCAGAGATGCGCCGCACGGCGGAACACAGCGGCCGCATTGGCATCCTCGAACTGGAAGCGCAACGCCACAAGGTCACCCTCGCGGCGCAAGGTCACCGGCACCGGCGTGCCCTGCAACTGCTCCAGCGGCACCGGCGCGCGGATGCGCTGCGGCGACAGCGAGGACGCCAGCGGTTGCGTCGGCATGATCCTGTCTGCGGATTGCGGCCCGGATTGCGGCGCCGCACCGGTGACCGGGCCGGCCTCTGCCGTCGGTTCGGCGATAACCGGCGCGACCGGCTGTGCCGGCAGGGCGGGGCCGCGCGTCCCGGCCGGGCGGGCGGGCGGCTGGCCAGATGGCTGGGCAGATGGCTGGGCCGGGGCCTGCGCCTGCTGTTGTGGCGGCTGAGCCGGCGCTTGCGATTGGCTGCGCTCGCCCGCCGGCGGTTTCGGCGCCGGTGTCGGCGCGGCCGCCTGCTGCGGTGCTGCCTGCTGGGCACCCGCTGGCGCCTCGGATGCCGGGTTCAGGACATCGACCACGATGCGGGTACCGCTGCGGAAATGCCGGAGCCGGGCATCGCTTGGAATCTGCAAGGTCATCCCGCGCGAATCATTGCCCGTCGGCTCCACGCGCCGCACATTGCGCAGCGGTCGGCTGTTCAGCGTGCCGGTTTCAAAGCTGGCGGGACGGTCGAACCGCAGGGTCGCCTGCCCGTTCCGGTTATCGACCGTGTAATCGACCGGCTGGTTCCAGTCGAAAACCAGGCGGGAATAGCCCTCGTGATCGGCACCGCGTACCTGGAGGCTGGGGATATCGGGGCTTGCGGGCAATGGGCTGGGAGGCGGCGGCGCGGACGCGGTCTCGGCACCGCCCTGACGCAACAGGTCGAGCACCACCGAGGTGCCGATCTTGAAGCTGCGCAGGCCAAAATCGCCATTGGCGAGCACGAAGGACAGGGTGCGCCCGTCCGGCTCCAGCGATCCGCCGGCCAGGAAGCTCCGCAGATTGGCGAGCGCGCCGGAGAGGTCCGCGCGCAGCGGCCGGTCGAACTGGATGACCAGCGAGCCATCCTCGACAGCAGCGGTATAGTCCACACTGCCGGGCCAGTCGAACACCAGCCGGCCATACCCCTCATGCAGGCCGCCGCGGACCGGTACCTGGGTCGGTGTCGCCTGGGGTGCTGCCTGGGGGGCCACCGGTTGCCCGGATTGCTGGGCCAGGACCATGCGGTCCGTGACGGGCAAAAGGCCGATCATGACCGCCAGCAGGAAAAGGAGCGCGGCGCGCATCATGGCAGGATCGCAGCCTGCGACGGGTAGAGCACGATATCGACACGGCGCGCCAGCGCCTCGCGCCGGGGCGAGACGATGTCACGGGCGAGAAAGACGAACCGCGTATCGGCGAAACCTTGAACGATCATAGGCTTATCATAACCTGATTCCAGCAGCGCCGTCGCTACGGACTGTGCACGCGCCAACGAAAGCTCCCAGTTCCCGCGATAGGGACCGGAGCGGATCGGCGCGGGATCGGTATGACCATGCACATCCGTCCGATTGCTGAGATTGCCCAGCAGACCGCCCAGCTCGAACAGCGCCCGGCGGGCCTGATCGTTCAGGGTTGCACTGTTCAGGGCGAACAGCAGATCGGACGGCATCGACAGGATCAACCGGTCCGGGAAACGGTGAAGCACGGTTCGTGCCAACAGCGGATCGCTATCGAGATGGCCACGCAACAGCGAGACCAGATAGTCGAGATTGAGGCCCGGCGCGACCTTGTCCTCGTCGATGGTCAGCGCGGTGGGCGGGGCCGGTTTCGCGGTTTCCACATTCGGCGCCAGACGGTCGGCCAGGGTCGCCGAAAGGTCCACCCAGGCCGCTGTCCTGGGGTTCGACATCGCGAACAGCATGATGAAAAAGGCCAGCAGCAGACTGATGACATCGAGAAAGGTCAGCAGCCAGAATGGTCCGCCAACCTTGGGCAGGATATGGAACGGGCTGTAAGGCGGCGGCGAGGCCGGCGCGGATGCCTTGTCGCGTTCGCTTTCGTGCAGGCCGGCCAGCGGGTCGAGCGCCATCACCGGGTCTCCGGCCCGAAAGTGACGGCGGTGGCGGCGCTGCCCCGGATATGGAACAGGAAACTCATGGCCTGGCCGCTGCCATTTCCATTTCCGTTGCCGAAGCCCTGACCGATCGACAGCGCACTGGACGGCGCACCGGCCTGCACCAGCGCCTGCACCAGATTGGCAAGGCGCCGCATGGTCGGCGTTTCGGCAGCGCTGGGATTCTCGATCAGGGCGGCGGGCTGATCGGGGATCAGCAGCTCAAGCTCGATCCGCGCGCCAGAGGGCGGGCGCTGCAGAATATCGGCAAGCTGGTCGAGGAAGCTGCCGACGCGCGGGTTCAGCGCCTCGCCCGGACCGGCGAATAGTTCGGAAAGCGGCACGGATATGCGGTAGCTGTCAGCCGCCGTCATGCGCGCCGTTGGCGACAGGGTAAAATGGGATTCGAAAAGCGGACCGAGCCGCGCCGAGGCTTCAGCACCATCGGCCAGGCCGCCGCTGGTCATCCGGTCGCCGCCGACCGTGCCGGATTTCAGGAAGGAGGGAAAGCTGCGGTTCACACCCTCCATCACTTCGCCGGCGCGCTGATCCTCGAAGGTGGAGATCGATTGCAGCAGGATGAAGAAGGCCAGCAACAGCAAATACAGGCTCAACAGAGCCTGGGCGCTTGCCGCTGCGGGGTGCTTCGCCTCGTTCTGCCCGTCCTCGCCCTGCATAGACCCCGGCCGTTCGTTAACCTAACTGCCTCTAGTCTAGTCGAAACTCGCCAGAATTGCGTCGATATCTTCCTGCGAATTCGCATTGCCAGGCAATTGCGGCCCGTTCAGCAGATCGGCGTCCGGCTTGTCGTCCGTCGCCTTCGGTTTGGCGGCGGCCGGCGGCTGTTTCGCCGCAGCGGCCTTCGCCGTGCCGACACCCGCCCCGAACGCTTCCAGGAGCTGTTCGATCTTGTCTTCGATATGCTTCAGCGTGCCGACCACCTTGGTGATGCGCTGGCCGGTAATGTCCTGGAAGTTGCAGGCCTCGTAAATCTCGGTAACGGCCGTCATCGTGCGTTCCGCATCCTCCGCCGACAGCTTGCCGGAGACTTCGGAGAACACTTCGCACGCGTCCAGAATGCGGCCCGTCGCCTCCTCGGTGGCGCCAATCACCGCATCCAGCTCGTCGGTCGCACTCGGGATATGATGGTCCCTTATGTCCTCCGGCCGGATTTCCGCCAGATCGTGACGCGCATCGCGGATGAAGCGCGCCAGATCCTCCAGCTCGCCATACAGCTGCATCGCGCCCGGCGACAGGTCACCGCGCAGGTTGGAGAGCATCTGCTCGACAATGGCAACCACCTCATCGGTGGTCACGGCAGGGCCGGCCGCCAGATCGGCAGCGTCCTCGCCGGCAGACTGCTTTGCCGAAAATTTTGACGGAACGGCCATGGCAGAACCCTTTGTCAGAAGTTCCCGATAACGGCCGACAGCTTCATTTTCAGCGTGGCGGCGTTGAACGGCTTCACGATGTAATTGTTCACGCCGGCCTGTTTGGCGGCGATCACGTTCTCGGTCTTGCTTTCCGCCGTCACCATGATGAACGGCGTATGCTTCAGCTTGGCGTCCGCGCGCACTTCCTTGAGGAGCTGGAGGCCGGTCATCGGCTCCATGTTCCAGTCGGAAATGACAAGGCCGTAGCTTTTCTCGCGCATCTTCTTGAGCGCCATGCTGCCATCGGTGGCTTCATCGACATTGTCGAAGCCGATCTGTTTCAGCAGATTGCGGATGATCCGAAGCATCGTGCGATAATCATCGACGATGAGGATCTCCATATTCATATCGACGCTCATTCATCACCTCGATTTAAAGCGTAGGATTCTGTGGTTAACGGGCGACAGGGGCCACTGTAATCGCCGTTAATTAAACAAGAGTTAAGACGATCACTATCATTTTTTCCAGCGCCCGGAGGCCCGGTTCCGCTGCGCCGGTTTTGGCTACTGGGTCGGCTGGACGCCCAGATTGGGCATTTGCCGGCGCGTGGCGATTTCCGCGGTCAGTTCGTTGGCCCGCTTGGGGCTCATATCGGCCAGGATCGGCGCAACACGGCGTTCGGCCATACGCTCCACGACCTGCAGCAGGATATTCATGTCGAGCTGATCGAAGATGCGCGCCGCGTCCTTCGGCTTCATCGCCTCGTAAATCTTAACGAGGCGCTGCACCTCCGCCTCTTCCTGCTCATTATATTTCTTGATCAGCGCCTCGATGTCGGAGCGGATGGTATCGAGCTCCGCAATCTTCTTGTCGATGCGCTGTTCGGCCGCCGCCAGCAGCCCTTCCTTCTGCACCAGCGTCTGCTCGCGCTGGTCCAGCTCGTCGCGGCGACGCGACAATTCCTGCAGCAATTCGATCTCGGAGCGGCTGAACAGGATCGGGTCGACAGCGGTGCCGCCTTCCCCTTTGCCAGCGGCATCCCCCTGCTTCACGTCCGATTGCGCCCCCGCTTGCCCACCCGGTTGCTGCTGGCTGTCGGCCGGCGGCTGGTTAGCGGGCGCCTGCTGTTGGGCCTGTTGTTGGGCCTGAACAGGCACGGTGCCGATGCCGGCCTGGATCCGGGACACGCCGTCCCAGATACCGCCCAGCTTCACGGTCAGCAGCAACAGCGCGGCCAGGATGGTGACCGGCAAGAGACGGGGAATCGAAAGCATCGGCATTCCACTCGGTTCTATGATGCGGGCGGCAGACGCCCTGCGTCACATCGTAAAATCAATAGCGTCACCCGCTAGCGGGCATCGCGGAGGGCGCGCAGCAAGTCCCGCTCCGCCTTGGAGCGGCCTGCCCCATCCTCGTCATTCTCATTCTCGGAGGATGCGCCCCTGTCCTGCGCCGGCGCGGCCTGACGCGGGTTTCGATCCCGCCTCGGCATCGTTGCGGACGTATCGGAAGCGTCCGGGGCGCGCGGTTCCCGCGCCGCCGAAATGCGGCCCGACAGTTTTTCCGACAGCGAATCGCCGCGTTCGATCATGAACACCAGCTCGTCGCGTACCGCCATGGCCCGGTCGATCGGCTGCTGCAGGGACCGGCCGGCCTCGTCGGAGGTTGCCTTCAGCTGCTTGATGCTGGCCTCGGCGCGCAGCGTGCACTCCACGAAACGGGCGATCTGCGCCTCCAGCGCGGCGCGGTCGGCGCGCAACCGGCCCAGCTTGCGGTTCAGGATGGCGGCATAGATGATGGTGGCGACCAGCAGGGCAGCCACCAGCGCTTCCAGCATCAGCGACATTCCCACACCCATCGCGCACACATCCCTTTCCAAGACCGCCGGCAGCGTGCCGGCGGCAGCTTGCTACATCTTGCGATGACGCTTCTCGATGCGAATGGCAATGTCCGTTCCCTTGCGCCCCATGCGGCCGCCGAACAGGGTAACGTTGCCGCAGCGCAGATCAATCGTCGAATCCGCTTCGGTGTTCAGCAGCATGCGGCTACCGACTTTCCAGTTCAGCACATCGCCCAGCGGCACCGGCACCTCGTCCAGCACCGCTTCCAGCTCGACATCGGTATGCCACAGCTCGGTCGCCAGATGGCCTTCCCAGATCGAATCGCGACCGAACTTCTCGCCCATGAACATCTGCAGCAGCAGCTCGCGCACCGGCTCCAGCGTGGCGTAGGGCAGCAGCAGCTCCAGCCGGCCACCACGATCTTCCATATCGATGCGCAGCCTGGCCACGATGGCAGCGTTGGCGGGCCGGGCGATGGTGGCGAAGCGCGGGTTGGTCTCCAGCCGCTCGAAGCGGAAGGTCACCGGCGACAGCGGATCGAAGGCGGCCGACAGGTCGGACAGCACGACATTGATCAGGCGCTCCACCAGATTGCGTTCGATGGTGGTGTAGGGCCGCCCCTCGATGCGCATTGCCGCGGTGCCGCGCCGGCCGCCGAGCAGCACGTCCACGATGGAGTAGATCATCGCTGAGTCGACCACCAGCAGGCCGAAATTGTCCCATTCGTCGGCCTTGAACACCCCCAGCATGGCGGGCAGCGGGATCGAGTTCAGATAGTCGCCGAAACGGATCGAGTTGATGTTGTCGAGCGAGACCTCGACATTGTCCGAGGTGAAGTTGCGCAAGGACGTGGACATCATGCGCACCAGGCGGTCATAGACCACCTCCAGCATCGGCAGGCGTTCATAGGACACCAGCGCCGAATTGACGATGGCGTGGATGCCGGAATTATCGCCCGACCCGTCGCCATCCTCATCGAACCCCAGCAGCGAATCGATTTCCGCCTGGTTCAGAACACGGGCTGTGGCCTCGTCCTCGTCACCGCCCATGGCGGCGGCCATATCCTCGTCATCTTCGCCCGCGGCGGCCCATTCGTCGGCGAGGGCGTCCTGGTCGTTGCTCATCTTGCCTCCGTCTTCTCCCGGCGCCGCATCTGCTACTGCACCAGCATCTCGCGGAACAGCACGTCGCGCACACGCGCCGGACGCACCGCCAGATTCACCCGCCGCAGCAATTCCTCGCGCAGGCGGTACATGCCGGCCGAGCCCTGAAGATCCTCGATCCTCAGCTCACGCAGATAGACCTGGAAATTATCGATGATGCGCGGCATCACCTCGTTGATCCGTCCGATATCGGACGGATTCTGCAACTCAAGACTGATGTTCATCTTCAGGAAGGTCGAACGCCGGCCGCTGCTGTTCAGATTGACGATGATCTCCGGCAGATCGAAGAACACGGCCTGAGCCGGCGGCGGTGGCGGCGCCGCTTCCTGGGAGGTTTCCTCCGGCACCGGATCGGACCCGAGCAGGCCGGAGAAGTAAACGCCCACGCCGACGCCGATCAACAGCAGCAACGGCAGCACAATGAAAAGGATCAGCTTCTTGCCGCTGAACTTTTTCTTGGGCGGGCCGCCGCCTTCCTCGAAATCTTCGCCGACCGCGTCAGCCGCCATCTTGTTCTACCTGTCTGTCACTCTTGCGAAACCGCCCGGACCGGACGGACTGCGCCAATGGTGTGGCACCGGGGTGTGGCGCCTGAAAAAGCAGGGAAAGCAAAAACCGTGCCTCCCTGGTTGCATCCTGGGCCGCATTTTGCCCGGCGATCCGGCATGGCTTCATACATAACGCTTTTTGCAGTTTAGCGGAATCATGTCCGTGTTGAAAGGATTGGCTGTCTCTTAACCCTATACCTTGTCGTTTTTTCCACGGCGACCGCGCGATCTTGTGGTCCTGATCTTACGCGCCTGATCTTACGCGGGGGCATTCCATTACAAGCGTGGTCCTCCCGTGCGGCGGCGCTGGCCGCCCCGCCCCCTCCTGCCCCGACTGCCTTGGCAAGAATTGCCGGGCAAAGCCTGCCGCCAGGGTGTCGCGGCCGTCCCGGAACCGGAATTTTCCGCAAAGAATGGCGGAATTCTGGGATTTTTCAGTTTGGCACACCTCCTGCATCTGATCTGGCAAGCCCGACGCGCCGGACAGTTCCCGGTCATCGAACCAGGCAGGAGAGATACGACTATGGAAGCCACTTCCTTCATCGCCTTGTCACGTCAGAGTGCATTGCAGCGCGAGATGTCCACGATCGCGAACAATATCGCCAACGTGAACACGGCCGGCTTCAAGGGGCAACGCGTGCTGTTCGCCGAATATCTGGAAGAGCCCCGCTTCGGCGAGAAGCTGTCCTACGTGATCGACAAGGCGATTGCCTTCGACATGTCGGAAGGCCCGCTGATGACAACCGCCAACGATTACGACCTGACGGTAAGCGGTGACGGTTACTTCGTGGTCGAGACGCCGGCGGGTCCGCGCTATACGCGCACCGGCAGCTTCAAGCCCAACGAGGATGGCGAACTGGTCACCACCGAGGGCTATGCCGTTCTCGACGCGAACAACAACCCGGTGTCGATCCCGATGGATCAGGGGCCGCTGCTGATTGACGAATTCGGCTTCATCCGCACCCGGGACGGTGCGCAGATCAGCCAGATCCAGATCGTCGCCTTCGAAAACCCGCAGACGCTCCAGCGCGCCGGCAATAATCTGTTCGTCTCCCTGGAGGAGCCGATCGAACCACAGGATTCGCGGGTGGTGCAGGGTGCCCTGGAAGGGTCGAACGTGAATGCGGTCGGCGAGATCACTCGGATGATCGAAATCCACCGCAGCTACGAACGCACCTCCAACCTCATCCAGCAGGAACATGACCGCATGCGCGACGGCATCCGCCGCCTCGGCAAGCCGTCATCCGGCGCCTAACACCTAACGAACCCTGATTAACGGCCCAAAAGCCAGACACGGAGTAACAGACCATGCGATCCCTTAATATTGCCGCCACCGGCATGCAGGCGCAGCAGATCAATGTGGAGGTCATCTCCAACAACATCGCCAACATGAGCACGGTCGGCTTCAAGCGCATGCGGCCGGAATTCCAGGACCTGCTGTATCAGGATCTGCGCCGGGTTGGCGCCCAGTCTGCGCAGGAGGGCAATGTGGTTCCCTCCGGCCTGCAGATCGGCGTCGGTGTCCGCGCCGCGGCGACCTACCGGATCAATGAGCAGGGCAACCTGATGCTGACCGACAACCAGCTCGACGTCGCCATCCAGGGCGAAGGGCTGTTCCGCATCGAACTGCCCAATGGCGAGACCGGCTACACCCGCGACGGCTCCTTCCAGCTGAACCCGGAAGGCCAGCTGGTGACCGCCGACGGCTTCCTGGTGCAGCCCGCCATCGCGGTGCCGCAGAACGCCGTATCGGTGACCATCAATGCCAGCGGCGAAGTGCTGGCGAAGCTGGACAACCAGGTGCAGCTGCAGAATCTGGGCCGTATCGACCTGGCGGTATTCCCGAACATGGCCGGCCTCGAATCCATCGGCAACAATTTGCTGCTCGAATCCCCCGCTTCCGGCGCCGAAATTGCCGGCAATCCGGGCGAGCCGGGCTATGGCACGCTGCTGCAGGGTTATCTGGAAACCTCGAACGTGAACCCGGTGACCGAGATCACCTCGCTGATCACCGCACAGCGCGCCTACGAGATGAACTCGAAGGTTATCGAAGCCACCGACCAGATGATGCAGACCGTCACCCGCCTGCGCTGATCCCGGATCAAGCGCCAGCGCCGGATAGCGCGCGAGCGATTAAGCGACACACGCAGAATAAGGAGCAGACATCATGCGAGCCAGCGACAAGACCGCCCCCCGGAATGCCACCCGGAACGCCTCGCGTCAGCTTCGGATGTACGGCCTGGGCCTCGCCGTTCTGGTCCCCGTCCTGGCCATCGGCCTGGCCGCGACACCTGTATCGGCGCAGCAGTCCACGGCACGCGATCGTGTGCTGGCGCCTGCCGCCGCGCTGCTGCCCGTGTCGCTGCAGAACGTCACCATGGTACAGGAGCGCGAGGTGCGCCTCAGCCATCTGTTCGCCGGCGTCACGGACGACAAGAACAGCGTCGTCGATCACGCGCCGCTGCCCGGCGAACGCCGCATCTATACCGCCAGCCATCTCTATGCCCTGGCGCGGCAGCACGGTCTCGACTGGCGGCCGAACAGCCCGCTGGACAAGGTCGCCATCGAACGCGCCAGCGTCATCGTGCCAACGGAGGAGATCGAGCGCGAGATTCGCGACGCGCTGGCCAGCCAGGACCGGTTCGAGGAGATCGACGTCGATCTGTTCAATCGCGGCGTGCGGATCCATATCCCGACGGACCGGCCGATGACCATGCGGGTGGAGCAGTTGAGCTACGATGCCCGCTCGCAGCGCTTCCAGGCCACCATCACCGCGCCGGCGAACGATCCAGAGGCGCAGAGCGTACAAGTTACCGGCCGCGTCTATACGCTGGTCGATGTCCCGGTGCTGGCCCGCGCCGTGCTGCCCGGCGCCGTGATCCAGCAGAGCGACATCGTCTGGAAGAAGGTGCGGCAGGTCAGCCTCGCCGGCAATATCGTGGCGCAGCCGGAGGAGATTATCGGCGCGGTCACCCGGCGGCCACTGGCCCCGAACCGGCCGCTGCGCACCACCGACCTGAAGCCGAACCTGCTGATCACACGCAACGACCGCGTCACCATCGTGGCCTACACCGCCAACATGCGGCTGACCGCCACCGGCATCGCCATGCAGAACGGCGCCGAGGGCGATGTGGTCCAGGTTACCAACACGGCCTCGAAAAAGACCATCCAGGGCCGCGTCATCGGGCCGAACCTCGTCGAGGTCGGCACCCGTGGCCAGGTGGCCCTGAACTGAGCGCAACATCACCAACCGGGGGGCGGCTGCCCTTACCGTCCCCCCTTTCGCCCCACTCTTCGCCCAACGCTTGCCCGAAGAAGGATAGTCGAGATGAACGCACCGAAACCCCATAACCCGAAGCGCCCCAGCCTGAAGCGCTCACGCGCCCTGCTGCTGACCTGCACCGCCCTTGCCGCGTTTGGCCTCTCGGCCTGCGGTACGGCCGACAGGCTGAGCCAGGTAGGCCGGACGCCGGCGCTGAGCGGCATCGACAACCCAACCCACGCCAGAAACTACACCCCGGTCAGCATGCCGATGCCGGAAACCCGGCCGCAGGTGCGCCAGGCGAATTCGCTGTGGAGCATGGGCTCGCGCGCTTTCTTCAAGGATCAGCGCGCCGCACAGGTTGGCGATCTGATCACCGTCATTATCGAGATCGCCGACAATGCGCAGCTTACCAACACCACCCAGCGCAGCCGCGCCAACAGTGAGGATGCCGGCCTGACCGGCCTGTTTGGCCTGGAAGCCGAACTCGGCAAGGTGCTGCCCGATGCCGTGAACCCCGGCAATCTGCTGGGGCTGGAGAGCGGCAGCAGCAGCTCCGGCAGTGGCACGATCAACCGCCAGGAGGCGATCAACCTGCGGGTCGCCGCCGTGGTCGCCCAGAAGCTGCCGAACGGCAATATGGTGGTCTATGGCCGGCAGGAGGTGCGGGTGAATTTCGAGGTCCGCGAACTGATCGTCGGCGGCATCATCCGGCCCGAGGATATCAGCTCGACCAACACCATCGATTATGACCGTCTGGCCGAGGCGCGCATCGCCTATGGCGGCCGCGGCCACATCACCGACGTGCAGCAGCCGCGTTACGGCCAGCAGGTGATGGACATCATCATGCCGTTCTGACGACGGCAGGATTTACGCCGGCAGAAGGCCGGACGGCGACAAAAGGCGGTGGGCAGAAAGCTCAGGGCAGAAGGTTCTGGCCCGCCTCGTCGAAAGGGCAAGCAAGGGCAAGTTACGGCCGGCAGAAGGCTGAACCGAAAGACCGCCTCCCGAAACCGGGGCCTGGCGGTCTTTTCCTTTTCGCGCAAAAAAACAAAGGCCGCACCCGAAGATGCGGCCTTTGCTTATTGATGTATCCGTCTGCGGGATCAGTCGTCGCGGTGGGTGCGTTCCATCCGCTCGTGCCGCTCCTGCGCCTCCAGGCTCAGTGTGGCGATCGGGCGTGCCTCCAGCCGTCGCAGGCTGATCTGCTCGCCGGTCTCCTCGCAATAGCCATAGCTGTCGTCGTCGATCCGCTCTAGTGCGGAGTCGATCTTGGCGAGCAGCTTGCGCTCGCGGTCACGGGTGCGCAGCTCGAGGGCATGCTCGGTTTCCAGCGAGGCGCGGTCAGCCATATCCGGCTGCTGCAGGTTTTCCTTGCTGAGATGGTCGAGAGTCTGCCCTGCTTCCACCAGAATTTCCTGTCGCCATCGCAACAGCTTCTGGCGGAAATATTCCCGCTGCATCGGATTCATGAACGGCTCGTCCTCGGACGGCCGGTAGTCGGGGGGCAGCAAAGGCGATGCTGACATACTCCACTCCACGCTACGCAGAACCGAAAGCGCGCGGAGTATAGGGATCGTATTGTCCCTGAACAAGAGTAAGTTTTATTAAATGGAAAGCTGGTGGAAATCCGAAATAACGCAATGAATTTCGGTATTTACTAATATAACAACGCTAGCTGTCTCGGCCCAGCTTCGCCAGCTCTACGCGCACCCGCAGCTCGATATCGTTCAGGATATCGGAAAGATTGGGATCGAGATCGCGCTCGCGCTGCCGCTTCACCATCTCGGAAAGCTGCTCCAGCCGGGAGAGCGGAATCTCCCCCATCAGCAGACCGTGGCGAATCTCGTCCAGCCGGCTCAGCAGATCCTCGCCATGGCGCCTGGCGCGGCGCTCAGGCCGTTCATCCACCTGCTGCACTGCCAGGAGGGAATCGACAGAGGACACCCCCGCCACCGGCTGGGCCGCGCCGGATTCCTCCGTGGCGCTCAGATGGCGCGCAAATTCGGCGCCGCGGCCCTTGGCCTTGTCAGACCGGCGGGCGGCGTCGGACCGAATAGAGCCTGTTGAACCGACTTTCATATGCACTCCGTCCCAATGCCTCTATATATGGCCATATCAGCCATCGGATCAACAAATTACGCTGATACCACAAGGCACTTCCCCGCAACCGGCAAATTTTTCCGGCCAAAGCGGGATAGGGAACATGATAGCGGGAAAGCCTTGCCCGGCAGCGGCCGGGCCGGCTGCCCTGATAAGCCGAAAGAGCCATCATTTTCCGCGCCTTACCGCCACCCCCGTCGCGCCACAAGAGATGGCACGCTTTTCGCAAGATGGGTGGCGAGACATTACGCGACGCTTGCACTTACGAGGAAGCGACATGCTGCGATCAATCGGCAAGACCCTGTTTTCGACGGCCCTTATTGCCGCGTTCCTGATGGCCGGGCTCCAGCCCGCCGCCGCCAATTCGCGGATCAAGGACATCGCCAGCTTCGAGGGCGTGCGCGACAACATTCTGGTCGGCTACGGCCTCGTGGTCGGGCTGAACGGCACCGGCGACGATCTGACCAAGTCGGTCTTCACCCGCGAAAGCCTGGTCGGCATGCTGGAACGACTCGGCGTGAACGCCCGCGACAACGGGCTGGAAGTCGATAACATCGCCGCTGTCATGGTGACGGCCACGCTGCCGCCCTACGCCCGTCAGGGCACCCGGATCGACGTGAACATCTCGACCATCGGCGACGCCTCCAACCTTCTGGGCGGCACCTTGCTGGTGACACCGCTGATCGCCGCCGATGGCGAAGTCTATGCCGTGGCGCAGGGCCCGGTGGCCGCATCCGGCTTTTCCGCGCAGGGGGCGGCCGCTTCCATTACCCGTGGCGTGCCGACCGCCGGCCGCATCTCCAATGGCGGCATCGTGGAGCGCGAGATCGATTTCCAGATGACCCAGCTGGAATCGGTGAAGATTTCCCTGCGCAATCCCGATTTCACCACCTCGCGCCGCGTCGCCCAGGCGATCAACGCCTTCCTCGGCCAGCCGATCGCGCAGCCGCTGGATCCGGCGACCGTGCGCATGGCGCTGCCGCAGGAATATGCCAATAACGCGGTCGGCCTGATCACCGATATCGAGCAGCTGCGCGTCTCGCCGGACTATATCGCCAAGGTCGTGATCGACGAGAAGTCCGGCGTCATCGTGATGGGCGAGAATGTGCGCATCAGCACAGTCGCCATCGCCCAGGGCAACCTGACGATCCGTATCACCGAGACGCCGCAGGTCTCCCAGCCCAACCCGTTCAGCGAAGGGGGCGAGACCGTTGTGGTGCCGCGCACCCAGATCGAGATCGATGAAGATCAGGACCGCCGCCTGACCGTGCTGCCCTCGGGCGTCACGCTGCAGGAGCTGGTGGATGGGCTGAACGCCCTGGGTGTCGGCCCGCGCGACATGATCGCCATCCTGCAGGCGATCAAGGCATCCGGCGCGCTGCAGGCCGAGATCGAGGTGATCTGATGAGCGCCCCGGTTTCCAGTTCGGTCGACCTTTCGCTGGCCGCCAGCCAGGCGACCAGCGGCAGGCCCACGGTCCCCAGCGGCCCGGGCATGACGGTCGACAAGGCCCGCAAGGCCGCGGAAGAGTTCGAGGCGGTCTTCATCTCGGAAATGCTGAAGCCGATGTTCGAATCGCTGCCGACCGAAGGTCCCTTCGGCGGCGGCCCCTCCGAAGGCATCTGGCGCTCCCTGCTCGTCACTGAGATGGGCAAGGAAATCTCCAGGCGCGGCGGGTTCGGCATCGCCGACAATGTGCAGGCCGAAATGCTGAGACTACAGGAGACAAGCAAATGAACAGTGCATTCGCAGCCATGACGCTGGCCCAGGAGGCGCCCCCGCCGCCGGTCAACCTCAGCCGCTTCGTCGAGGTCATCGACCGCCTGATCGACGTGCTCAGCCGCGAGACCCAGCTGCTGGAACAGCGGCTGCTGAAAGAGATCGGCACGCTGCAGACGGAAAAGACCATGGCGTCGAGCGACTATGTGAAGCTGCAGACCGCGCTGCAACAGAACCCGGCGCCGGTCAACCAGGCGCCGGAAGAGCAGCGCAGCCTGCTGCGCGAGAAAATGAACGTGCTGCAGGACTGGGTCAGCCGCAACATGCTGGCGCTGGCCAGCGCCGTCGAGGCCGGCGAGCGCGTCTTCAAGGTCATCAAGGACGCTGTGCAGAGCAAGCGGGCGGAGACCGGCGGCTATACCGCGACCGGCGCCTTCAGCTACGGCGTCAGCGCGCCCAAGCACGACAAGGTATCGATCGCCGTCAACCGCGAGATCTGACGCGAGATCTAACGCCCTGCCCCTTTCCGCCCCTTTCGTTAGCCGAAGCGGGCGGGAGCTACGGCCCGGACCGCAGAACGCGGACCGGGCCGTTATTATGTTCGCGCTGAAATCAACCGGATGAAAAGATACTGGCGGGTGCGGGCCAAGGCCCCTCAGGCCACGATGTCGAGTACCTGTCCCACGCTGGCACCGGCTTGCTGGCGCAGCGGTTCTGCATCTCCGCTGCCCGGACCGCCGGCGACCGGAGGCTGCGCCACGCCCGAAACCTCCTGGGGGATATCCTGCGCAGCCGCCTGCGATACCGGGACCGCCTGGCCGACTGTGCCATCCTGGCCAGCCCCCTGCCCAGCTCCCTGGCTGGCATCCTCACCGGACTGTCCCGGCAGCGGGCTTTGGCGCACCTCCTCGAACAGCCGGTAGCGTTTCACCGCGCTTTCCAGCGGCACCTGACGGGTGGTGTCGCCGGACACGAAGGCGCGCTGCTCGAAGAACAGGGTGCTGGTGCTGTCGTCAAAGCGATAGACCGGGCTGAGATAGCCATTGCCCCAGACCTGCGGACCGTTCACCTCGGTCGGGCCGGGCGCACGGGGCCGGGCGGGCTGATCGGCAGCGGCATTGCCGGCACTAAGCGGCGACGCGGGACCGGATCGGTCGGACGCGCCGCGCGCCGCCGGTTGAATGCCGGTCCTCGTAACCTCGCCAGTTCCAACGCCCGTAATCACGCCCAATGCTCCCGTCTTCGTCGTTCCCTGCTAAAAGACGTTTTTTATATATAAGCGAAAGACAGCAGACCACAACAGGGGTTAGCGCTTCAGAAATGTCGCCGTTGGAAATACCGGTAGGCAGGGGATGAGGCTCTCATTGTCACCCCCGGTCTTGTACCGGGGGGCCAGGCTTCCGCTTGCTGGATGCTGACCGAGCAGGCTGCCCCCTGGATTCCCGCAACAAGTGCGGGAATGACGCATGAGAGTGCTTCACCGCTTGCGCGCGTTTTCCCTAAACTAAACCCCTAAACCAAACATCGCCCGCCCGATGATACGGAGCGGACGATGCGTGAAGGCGCAGACGGAGAGGCGCAGGATAGTGGCAAAGCGCCAGGACCTTAGATGAAGTTCACCAGGCTGAGATTGGCCAGCTGCGACGTGACCTGGTAGGAGCCCTGAAGCTGGACCTGCAGGCGCTGCAATTCGGTGATTGCCTCATAGACGTCGGCGTCCTGGATCTCGGAAATGCTCTGGGTCAGGATGTCGATGGTGGATTCGTGACCCAGGCGGGTCGTCTCCATCTTCTGACGCTGGATGCCAAGCTGGCCGACCGCGCCGTTCACCGCGTCATCGCCCTGCTCGATCACCGTCCGGGCATTCTCGTAGGCGGTGTCGAAACTGCCCTGCGCCGTGCCTTCCAGATCGTCATAGCGCGACACCGACAGCGAGGTCATCAGATAGCCCTTCAGCACCGTGCGGAAGGCATCGTCATCGGCGGTCACGCCATAGGTCAGTTCCTGGCTCGCATCGATCCGCACGGCGATCTCGTCGCTGGAGCCGGATTCGTAGTAGCCGGCGGCGGCGGCCGGCGCGATGCCGAGATATTCGTCCACCGCCGCTTCGATATCGGCAGGGGTGATCGGCTGCGTGCCGGCCGGAAAACCATTCGCGACCAGCACCGCTTCAGCACCGGCAATGACATCCGCCGCCGTATCGTCAATCGGCTTGGTGGCGAGTTCGTAGCCGGAGAACAGGAAGCGCCCCTCGAACTGCGCGTTCAGCGCGCTGATCGTGGTGCCGATCGCCTCCTCCGAACGGGTCAGCACATTCTGCCGGACCGACGCATCATTCATGAACGGGAAGGTCGCGATATTGTCCGCGCGCATATCCTTGGCGATATCGCTGACCTGCAGCATCGCCGCATCCATCACCTTGGCGCGCCGCTCGGCCGCCATGATGCTATCGACATAGGTCTCCAGGCTGCTCTTCGCCTGGTCGAAATCCAGCAGCTTCTTCGACTCGCCGCCAAGGCCGCTGAAAACCTGGGATTTGTAGCCGCTGGCGATCTGCTGCTCGACGATCTGCAGGCGCGACTGCGTCTCCAGCGTCTGGTTGCGAATCAGCAGGGTCTGGGCGAGGTTTGCGATCCTCATGGCACTATTCCCCTTTCAGTCCGGGCATCATCAGCGCCGGATGGCGATCAACTGGTCGAACGCCTCGGTGATGGTGGAGATCACCCGCGCCGAGGCGGCATAGGAGGTTTGCAGCTGAATCAGCGTCGAGATTTCCTCGTCGATATTCACGCCGCTCTCGTTCTTCAGCCGCTGGTCGAGCGACAGTTTCAGACCGGATTCGAAGTTGAGCTGCGCCTGAACGCCGGCGCGGGTCTGACCCTGATAGGCGACGATGCCGGCGGCATAGCTCTGCAGCGTGACGCCGGTGCCGACATCGAGATCGAGGCCCGCCCCCGGCCCGACATCGCCTGGTTCCGTCGTCGTGAAGGCGCGCGTCGTTTCGAACATGGTCAGGATCGACTGCAGGACGGCGGTATCGCCGGTATCCAGGCTTTCCGCCACCACCGTCGCCGGGTCGGAGCCTTCGCGCAGACGCCAGGGCTCGTCCAGAATGTCCTGATTGAGCGTCAGGCGCTGCGAAAAACCCACGACATTCACGTCATCGACGCCGCGCGCGAAGGTCGCGCCATTATCCATGAACAGTTCGACACGGTTATCGTAGGGCGGTGCGGCGGGCGGCGGCGTGCCCGACCCCTGGAACGCCTCGGCCATGGTCGCGGCCAGCTCGTCGAGCTGGCCCTGCGCCTGCACCAGCCGCGTGTCGCGCATCTCCAGCAGACCGCCGATCTTGCCGGTGGTAACCTCTGCCGTGATATCGACGCCGTTCAGCGTCAGACCGCCGACATTGGTGGGATAGCGTGAGGACGGATCGAAATTCGCGGTGGTGGAAAATTCGAGTGCGAAATCCTCGTATTCGACCAGATAACGGCTGGTTTCGGTCATGATGACCAGCTTGCCGTCGCTCTGCTCGAAATACTTGATGCCGATATTCTCCGCGACCTTCTGCAGCTCCATATCGCGCTGGTCTTCGAGATCGGCCGTGCTCTTGCCCTGCGCCTGGCGGCGCGCAATCTCGTCGTTCAGCGACTTGATGTTGGCCGTCGCCGCATTGGTTTCGGTGACAGCCGTCGCGATTTCTGCATCGGCCCGGGCGCGCTGATCCTGGATCTGCTCCGACAGGCTGCCGATCGTATCGATGAAGTTCTGCGCCTCGCCCAGCACTTTCTGCTGCGAGGTCAGATTCTCCGGATTGGCGTAAAGCTGTTCGAAGCTGTTGCGCAGCAGGTTCAGCCGGCCGGCGATGGAATTATTCTCCGACGGCTTGCCGAAGGCCAGTTCCAGTTCCGACAGCGCCTTGTCCACCACGGTCAGGCGCGCCTCGCTGGAGATCGAGGTCTCCAGTTCACGGCGCAGCCCGGCATCCACATTGCGGCGGATTTCCGCGAGATAGGCCCCTGCCCCTTCGCCGCGAATGACGGTGGGAAGCTGCTGGGCAATCTTGCGGGTATAGCCCTCGGTATTCGCGTTCGTGACGTTGCGCGCGACAATATCCAGCCCGCCCTGCGCCACACGCAGGCCGCTCAGCGAATTCTGCAACGCAATATCGAGGCTCATTGCTGAAATCTCCCTGAGTTACGGTGAGCGTTACGGTGGATCATGGTCGAATTGAACGTCATGCGTTTGTTAAAGCAAGAAACGGGCCAGCGCCCGGTTCACCTGCTCTCCCGGCTTAGCCGAACAGCTGCAGGATGACCTGCGGACGCTGGTTGGCGATGCTGAGGGTCTGGGTGCCAAGCTGCTGCTTCACCTGGATCGCCTGCAGCCGCGCCGATTCCTTGGCGAGGTCGGCATCCACGATGTCGCCCAGGCCGGTCGTCGTCGCATCGTCCAGCACGCTGATGAACTGGTCCTGATAACTGATGGTGCGGCTGTCCGCGCCAAGATTGCCCAGCACCGTGTTGACCGTGCCGATATAGGTGTTGATCGCGGCCAGCGCGGAGGTTGCATTGGCCACATCGTCGAGATTTGTGTTCGTCGCCAGATCAACCTGGCCGGTCATCAGATCATTCGCGCGCACCGGAATAGTCGCGCCATCGATATTGCTGATGACGTTCACATCGGTCGCGCCGCTGACCAGCAGATTCCGGTCATTATAGGTGGAATTATCGATCAGCCGGTCGATCTGGGCGACCAGCTGCGCGTAGTCGGCCGACAGAATCGCCTGCTGCTGGGAGGTGTTCGCCGGGTTCATCCCCTCGATCACCTTCTTCTTGATGTCTCCCAGCAGGTCGGAAATCGTGGTGACGCCGGCCAGAGTTACGGTCAGCAAGCCCTTGGCGTTGGAAATGCCCTGGGACACCGCCGCATAGGACTTCAGATCGCTGCGGATGCCCTGCGCGATCGAAAAGCTGGAAGCGTCATCGACCGCACCCGTGACCTTGAGGCCAGTGGAAATGCGGTCCTGGACGGTATCCAGCTCCCGGTTCGTCGCATTGAGCGCCTGCAGGGCGACCAGAGCCGATGTATTGGTGTTGATCGAATTGACCGGCATGTCTCAACTCCCAAGTCGATGCCATGTTCTCTTTGGCATGGGAGAGAGCAAACGCGGTGCCAGTTCCGGCAATAGACATTAAATAATTGTTTTCAAAAGATAATTTGTAAAGTCCCGACAGCCATTGCGACGTGCGCCGATTGCCCCCGGCAATTCTTGCCGCCTATTCCGGGGAGTCAAAGGGGAGAATGTGCCGGGCATGGCCCGAAAGCGCCCCCTCTCAAAAGACTGGTGTAAAAACAAAAAAGCCCGCCCCTGTTTCCAGGGCCGGGCATCAGCAGCCGGATGGGCGGAAGGACCGTACTAGCGCAGCCCTTCCATAATGATCGTATTGATTTCAATCAGGGATTTTATGTCGCTGTCGCCATCCAACACACGATAGGTTTCGCGCAGCACCCAGATTCCGACCTTCACCATCGAGGCCCGCAGATCCGCAGGCAACTGGTTGTCCTCGGCCTTCAGTTCGATGATGAGGTTGTCCCAGACCTTCTTGTTCCACAGCAAGGCCTTGACCTGCTGCTGCTTTTCCTCAGGGTTCCGGTCGGCGGCGATCAGGGCCGCAGTCACCTCGCCCAGCAGCCGATGCTCCGCACTGCGCGGGCTGATCGTGGTCCTGGCGGCTTTCTGATAGGCGTTATATCCATACATGGATCACCCCGCCCTGGCGGCCTCGGCGATGGCCAGAACTTCCTTCTCGAACAGGACAAGCGCCCGGCAGGCCTGCAGCGCTTCATACTGCCGGCCGGCTTCGACGCATTGCATGATGATGCGCAGATTTTCGCGCACCTCCCTGATGGTTGTCGCCTGCAACAATTCGATCATCCGGTCCATGAAAGGCAGATAGGTTGCATCATAGCTCGACGGATCAAGATACATCACCAGCAGCAGAAAGTAGATCCGCGTTGCCGGGGTCGTCGCCTCGTCCTCGCTCAGCAGCTCGTCTTCCGTGAGCACGGGGGTTTTAAGGTCCAGCTCAAGACTGGAACCATCACTCCCCATGCGGACCACTGCCCCGTTGATCACAAGCTTCTGGCCCGGCCGCAAGGGCATGGTCTTTATTTGTTCGGTCACGCGACGCTCCCTTCCCGCACTGCGGAATGCTCGCTCCGGCAATTCTCATGCTGGCCAGCCCCGTGTAAGAGCGTCAGCTTACAGCCGTCGCGACCGAACCGTCTAGGAGCGGATGGACATCCCGTGGCTCTTGCCACCCTGGCTGGCACCATAGCCCCTTAACGGCGCGTTTGCAGACATCGCTGCCGTCAGCGGATGGGCGGGTATATTATCCTGCGGGCTGGCCGAAGACGAGGTCGATACCGGCGCGGAGGATGCCCTCTTGCCCTGCTCCTCATCGACGCCGACAGCAGGCGGCTTCAGCCCCTGCATGATGATCTGGTTGATCTCGATCAGCGTGCTGCAATCCGTCTTGCGGTCCATGACGCTGCGGACTTCCTTGTTCACCCAGATGCCGATATTGACCAGGGAAACCCTCAGCTCCTTGGGCAGCTTGTTCTCTTCATGGGTCAGATCGACCATCAGATGGTCCCAGATCTGCTTGTTCCAGTAGGCCGCATCGACCCGTGCCGGAAAGCGCGCAGAATCGGGCTTCTTTTCCGCCTCGATCATTGCCGCCGTCACCATGCCGAGCAGACGATATTCGAGGGCGCGCGGATTTTCCGTCACGGAGTTGGTCCGCTGATATGCGCCGTAATTCCCTACCATAGCGTATTCACCTTTCTCACGTCGGCTTTCCAGCCATTTCCAGATCCGAAGGCTCGACTTCTCCGCCATAGGTATTCAGCAGTTCTTCCTCGAACTTCATCAGCGCCTTGCAGGCTTTCATGGCCTGGAAGAAACGCTTTTCCTGAACATCCCGGAAAATCACCATCAACGTGTCTCGCACCTGCGGCAGTGTCGTCGTCCGCAGCAACTCGATCATGCGATCCATATATTCGTTGTAGTAGCCCTGGTAGTTTTCCTGATCTAAGTACATAAGCATTAAGGAGAAGTAAATTCGCCGGACCGGCGTGTTCGCTTCTTCAGGCTGCATGATGTCCTTCTCGCGCAGGAAGGTCGCTTGATTCTGCAGCACGATATAGCTCGCACCCTCACCCATGGTAATGACCGCGCCATTGATGACGATTTTTTCGCCAGGCTTGACATTGATTTTCAGTGCCATGTCCACATCCTCGGGTTTAGCCGCTTGTCCAACTTGAAAAAAGCACGGGATCGTCTGATCCCGGCCTTTATCTTACCAGAACTGGCGTTACTGGAACAGGCTGAGCAGGATCGACGGCCGCTGGTTGGCGATGCTGAGCGACTGAGAAGCCAGCTGCTGCTGGATCTGCAGGGCCTGCAGTTTCGCCGATTCCTTCGCCAGATCGGCATCGACGATCGACCCGAGGCCCACTTCCACGGCATCTGAAATCTTGCCGATGAAATCGTCCTGGAAGTTCAGCTGACGGGTATCCGCGCCGATATTGCCCAGCGCCGTGTTAACGGCGGACTCGAAGGTGGCCAGTGCGTCCAGCGTCGAGGTCGCCGACGACGCGTCGCTGACGTCCGCGGCACCCGAGAAGGTGTCCAGATCGCCGATCAGGTCGTTCGGCCGCAGTTCGATGGTCGAACCGTCGATATCGGAGATGACATTGACCGTGGCGGCACCGGAGTTCAGCAGGTTGGTGCCCTGGAACGTCGCCTGGTTGAGGAAGGCGCGGGCCTGATCGACCAGCTGATTGAAGTCGGCCGTCAGGATCGAACGCTGCGCCGTCGTGATGGCGGCGTTCGCCAACTCGACGACCTTTTTCTTGATGTCGCCGACAAGGTTAGACACCGACGTGGCGCCCGCCTCGGCAACTGTCATCACGCCGCGCGCCTGGGCAAGGCCCTGGGAGACGGCGCTGTACGCCTTCAACTCACCGCGCAGCCCCTGAGCGATCGAGAAGCTGGAGGCGTCATCGACCGCACCCGTGACCTTGAAACCGGTCGAGACACGGTTCTGTGTCTGATCCAGACGGCTGTTGATGCTGTTCATATTCTGCAGCGCGACAAGCGCGCCGACATTGGTGTTAATCGAATTCTGACCTGCTGGCATAGCGAGGCTCCTATCCGTAGATGACTACGGGCATTCCAAAGCAACCGGCGTGCCACAGCGGTTATTCTATCTAACAATTTGTTTTTAAACGATTTATTTGAATTCCTTCGACCGCCGGATGAAACAGGACGGGATTGCCCCGGCAAGAAGTTCCTAGTCAGTGGCCGGCTATGCACAAAACTGCCCGGTGCGGCAGGCGCTCAGGAGCAGCCCTGCCCGGGGAAGGTAACGTCCGGCAGGTGGCGCCCCAAGCCATAAGACAGGAGTCCTCGGCGGGGAAGGAACCGCGGCAGGAGAAACAACAGACAAAGAAAAAGGGCGGGACCTTGCGGTCCCGCCCTTCCGGTAAAACCGGTTTCCGTGATTAACGGAACAGGCTGAGCAGCACCGACGGGCGCTGGTTGGCAATGCTGAGGGACTGCGAAGCCAGCTGCTGCTGGATCTGCAGGGCCTGCAACTTCGCCGATTCCTTTGCCAGGTCGGCATCGACGATGGACCCCAGGCCCACTTCCACGGCATCAGCGATCTTGCTGATGAAATCGTCCTGGAAGTTCAGGCGACGGGTGTCGGCACCGATGTTGCCGAGCGCCGTGTTGACCTCACCCTCGAAGGTGGCCAGCGCTGTCAGCGTCGACGTCGCCGCCGATGCGCTGCTGACGTCTGCGGCACCGGAGAAGGTGTCCAGACCGGAGATCAGGTCGTTCGGCCGAAGTTCGATCGTCGAACCATCGATGTCCGAGATGACGTTGGTCGTCGCGGCACCCGAGCTGAGCAGATTGTTGCCCTGGAACGTCGCCTGATTGACGAAAGCCCGGGCCTGGTCAACCAGCTGGTTGAAGTCGGCGGTCAGGATCGAACGCTGCGCCGTCGTGATGGCGGCGTTCGCCAGCTCGACGACCTTCTTCTTGATGTCGCCGACCAGATCGGACACCGCAGTGGCGCCAGCTTCGGCGACCTTCATGACACCGCGCGCATTGGCGAGGCCCTGAGAGACGGCACCGTAAGCCTTCATCTCGCCGCGCAGACCCTGAGCGATCGAGAAGCTGGAGGCGTCATCGACGGCGCCAGTCACCTTGAAACCGGTCGAGACGCGGTTCTGGGTCGAATCCAAACGGGTGTTGATGCTGTTCAGATTCTGCAGGGCGACGAGCGCGCCGACATTGGTATTGATGGAGTTATTACCTGCGGCCATGATCATATTCCTTTTTCTAAGGGTTAGCCGATATGCCAGCCACGCCTTCGTTTTGATTGCGTAAAATGCCAGCTATCGAGATAGATGCCTTTTCACTGCCTGCGTGTCAAATAAAAAACATCAGCAAAGTGAAATTTTCTCCGCACGGCGGTTTTTAAGCGTGGGGGTCAGGTGCCGACGCGCATCGGCGCCACCAGCCCGCGCAGGCAGGCAATCGCGCTGAGAGCGGTGATCTTGCCGGTTTTCGGATTCTCCTCCGACGGCACATTTTCGATGCTCATGGAAAAACGCGCGCTGTCCGCCTCCACCTCGATGCGGTGGGTGTTGCGCGTTACCGCCGGATCCGCCCAGATCTGCAGGCGGGTGCGGTCCGGCCCGATGCCGGCGAGGCTAAGGGCCGCCGCGACATTCACATTGGCCGGGAAGCCCTTGGCGCCGTCCCTGGCCGAACCGTCGAAGATCAGCTTGGCCTCGTTCAGCCCTTCCAGCGAGATGTTGTTTTGTTCCAGATAGGGTGCCCCCATCAGCCCGCGCGGCGGCTTGCGCGTCACCATGGTCACGCTCTCGATGGTGCCCTCGGCGGCGGCGCGCACCGCGTCCAGCCCGATCAGCGCGCCGGTCGGCACCACGATGCGGCCGCCATGGGCGATGGCGATGTCCTTCAGATCATCATGCACGAGCAGCTGGCCGACACTGAGCGGCACGAAAATGCGGCCCGCCTTCAGCGCCGGTTCGGCAATGGAGCGGAACACGCTGGAAGGCGCGCACTCGACGA
The DNA here is from genome assembly GCF_002148795.1 of Oceanibaculum nanhaiense. Taxonomy (NCBI): domain Bacteria; kingdom Pseudomonadati; phylum Pseudomonadota; class Alphaproteobacteria; order Rhodospirillales; family Oceanibaculaceae; genus Oceanibaculum; species Oceanibaculum nanhaiense. Next base: position 166,951 of record NZ_MPOB01000003.1, read on the forward strand.
CGATATCGGCAAGTTCCGCCAGCGCTTCCAGATCGACCACGGTGACCGGCGCCCGGAACCCGGCCATCCTGTCGGCGGCCTTCTTCTTGTCGCGCGCGGAAACCGCCGCCAGCGCCAGCCCGTCAATGCCATCGTCCAGCGCCTTCGCCAGAGCAAAGCCGATGGCCCCGAAACCGCCCACCGCAACACGCAGAACTGAGTTGGTGCTGGTCATCTTTTCTTCTCCCCCTCGCCCGTTCCGGGCGGCTTGCCTCTTGCCGGCGATTTTCCGGCAACCCATGCCGTTTGTTCCGCATAGGACTTACTGTGGGGTAAGGAGGATTGTCCAGCCCCGCCTGTTCCGACACAGGGCGCGGCTGGCATGCAGCCGCTCAGCCGCTCAGTCGCTGAGCACCACGCATGCCACCACACCGGGGATCTGGGCAAGGCAGCGGCCCACATACTGGGCGGTATCGGCATCGCGCAGATGGCACTCGATCTCCACCTGCAGCACGTCACCCTCTGGCCCGTCCGCGCGCTGGCTCAGCCAGCGCTCCGGCACGAGGCTGCGCTTGGCGAAATGCTCCAGCAAGCGCGACAGCATGTTGGGGTCGGCCAGGGCCGTCAGGCGGAAATGGGCGAGAACAGGATCGCCGGCGGCGGGAAACTCAGCGGCGCCAGCAGAAAGGCTACCGGTAAGACCGGCAGGAAGAACGGTGGACATGGGATGTACCCTCACAAACGGAAACAGAACGCGATTCATCAGCACCCGGCGTCTCGACAGACGCCGGGGCGATAATTCGAATCGCGCCGTTCCGGACCAGATACATCATGGAAATATAATTACCCGTCTCTGCCGGGCCGGTCAACAGGCGGCCGATGCTTGGCGTGCCGCCTTTCCTGCATGACAGGCCTCCCCATATGGGGCTTGCCCATGAGCGGGCGAGGCTTTAGCCATTCTGTACACATCTGGATACACTTACCGCAGCGCAGGAATCCCCCCGATGCCGAATGCCGCCCAGACCCTTGTCGAGATTCTGCACCGAAACGGTATCGACCGGCTGTTCTGCGTGCCCGGCGAAAGCTTCCTCGGCATCATGGACGCGCTGCACGATTCGGCAATCGATGTGGTCACGGCCCGGCATGAGGCTAGCGCCGGCTTTATGGCGGTCGCCGATGCCAGGCTGACCGGCCGTCCCGGCGTGCTGCTGGTCAGCCGCGGACCGGGCGCCACCAACGCCGCCATCGCCCTGCACACGGCGGAACAGGATGCCGTGCCGCTGATCCTGATCGTCGGCCAGATCGAGAAGAAGGATCTGCGGCGCGAGGCGTTCCAGGAAATCGACTATGGCCGCATGTATGGCGGCATCGCTAAATGGGTGGCCGAAGCCATCGACGCCGAACAGGTGCCGGAGCTGACAGCCAAGGCGGTGCGCATCGCAACCAGCGGCACGCCGGGACCGGTCGTCCTCGTGATCCCGGAGGATCTGCAGTTCCCGGAAGCGCCGATGCCGGCCGACGTTGTGCAGAAGCGCCGGCCGTCGGTGCCGGCACCAGCCGATGTGGCCGAAGTCCGCACGCTGCTGGAAAAGGCGGAGCGCCCGCTCATCATCGCCGGCGGCGGTCTGGATGTGCCGGGCGGGCGCGAGGCGCTGCTGGCCTTCGCCGAGCGCTGGAACGTGCCGGTCGCGGTCAGCTTCCGCCGGCAGGATCTGTTCCCCAACGCGCATCCGCTCTATGCCGGCGATCTTGGCCTCGCCAACCCGAAGCAGCAGATCGCCACCTTCCAGAACAGCGATCTGATCCTGGCGCTGGGCACGCGGCTGGGCGACATCACGACGCAGAATTACAGCTTCCCGGATTACCCGCGCCCGCGCCAGATACTGGTGCATTGCCATGACGATGCCCGCATCGTCGGCCAGCATTTCATCGCCGATGTCGGTATCGCCGCCGCGCCCAAGGCGCTGGCGGAAAGTCTGGCGCAGGGGCCCGCCCTGCCGGCGCGCGACTGGTCAGGCAAAATCCGTGCGCTCTATGAAGACTATGCGACCTGGACCGTAAAGACCGCGCCGGACGGTGTGGTGTTCGGCAATGTGGTGCACGCGCTGAACGCGGTGCTGGCAGAGGACGGCATCGTGGTTGCCGATGCCGGCACCCTGTCCAGCCATGTCTATCGCCATGTGCCGTTCCGCTATCCACAGCGCCTGCTGGCGCCGATCTCGGGCGCCATGGGCTATGGCGTGCCCGGCGCGGTCGCCGCCGCCTTGCGGCATCCCGGCCGGCAGGTGATCTGCCTGGTCGGCGATGGCGGCTTCATGATGACCGGCTCCGAGTTCATGACCGCCGTGGCGCGCAAGCTGCCGCTGCTGATCCTGCTGTCGAACAACAGCAGCTATGCCTCGATCCGCATCCATCAGGAACAGCATTATCCGGGCCGCGTGGTCGCCACCGATCTGGTCAATCCCGATTTCGCGGCGCTGGCGCGTGCCTATGGTGCCGCCGCCTACAGCATCGACCGGGAGGAGGACATCCTGCCGGTGCTGCGCGAAGCGGCCCAGGCCACAGGTCCGCGCCTGATCGAGGTGAAGGCCAGCCTGGAAACCTACCTGCCTGTCACCCGCCCCAAAGCGGCGGACTGACCCGCAAGCGCCCGCGCAGCGATCCCGCGCAGCGATCCCGCGCAGCGATAAAGCAGAGAAAATTTGCGCGCTTATTAAAAAAAATTCGCGGAAAAATTTCGTCAATACCGTTTCTTGAATGCAATTAACTCCGCCTGTAATTATTTGTAATTATTGAATTAATTTACCAATTTTAAAAATTAACCAATAATATCATTGATTATCAAACCGCTGCGTAAACCCTTCGTTAAGAAACAGGAAAGGGTTTGTTAAGCAATTCACCCGATGCTCCGCCCTGCACAGCCCACACTTGCATATCGGAGCATGCAGCCATGAAACCCTTCTCTCTTTCCCTTTTCGCCGCCATGCTGGCTCTGTCCGCAGTGCTGGGGATGCCGGCACAGGCATCCGATCCCGCCGCGCCGGCGCAGATCGATGATGCGCTGATCGAACAGATGCGCGAGATCGCCAGCCATTCGACCGTGCTGATCTCGATCAAGGCGCAGAATGAGCGCCACACGTCCCTGACCCAGGCGGATATCGACGCGTTGGACAAGCAGTGGGTCGCGGAACGCAAATCGGATAATCAGCCACTGATCGCCAAGGTCCTGGGCTCCCCGCTTTCTGGCTACCTGATCCGTCAGATGGCCCAGTCCCGTGGCCTGTTCGTCGAGATGTTCGTGATGGACAACAAGGGTCTGAATGTCGGCCAGAGCAGCATCACCGGCGATTATTGGCAGGGTGACGAGGCGAAGTACCAGAAGACCTTCCTGGTCGGCCCCGATGCGGTATTCCCCGACAAGGTTTCAGTCGAGAAAGATACCGGCCATCGCCTGCAGCAGGTGAATTTCACGATCAAGGATCCGGTCGATGGCAAGCCTGTCGGTGCGATCACCGTCGAAGTCGATCTCGACATGCTGGCAATGCGACGCCAGCAGGCCGTCCGCTGAACCCGACAAGCTTAAGGAATCCCTCCCATGCTCAATAATCTTCGTATTTCCACGAAGCTGCCTCTCGCCTTCGCGGTCATCGTCGCCATCATGTTCGCGGTCAGCGCCGTGGCCTTCTGGAAGGTGTCGGTCGTGCAGACCGCCATCGAGGACACCGAACACGCCGACACCATTCTCGGCAATATCACCAGCATGACCGCTGCCATCGTCGATCAGCAGAGTGGCATCCGCGGCTATCTGATCAGCGGCGATCCGGCCTATCTGGCGCCCTATGAGAGCGGAAGCAAGCGCTACGAAGAGGCGATCAAAAGCCTGAAAGCAGACCTCGCGGCCGATAGCGACCCCAAGCAGCGCGAACGTCTCGCTCAGATCGAGATGCTGCACAAGGAATGGATCGACACCGTGGCGACGCGCCAGATCGCGGCCATGCGCGCTGTCGATACCATTGAGGAGGCCCGCACGCTGGAAGCCGTTGGCGCCGGCAGGCGCTTTATCGACGGTATCCGTTCCCTTGAGACAGAGATGGCCGATACCGAGCAGGCGCAGGTCGCGCATGCCATCGAGGTGCAGGTCGCGGCGATCTCAACCACCTACATGGTGATCGTCGTCGGCGGCATCGCCGCGCTGGCAGTCGCCATCCTTCTCGCCGTTCTGCTGTCGCGCGGCATCGTCACGCCAATCGGCCGGATGACGGGCGCCATGACCCAGCTTGCCGGCGGTGACAAGAGCGTCGAGATTCCGGCGATCGGCCGCAAGGACGAGGTCGGCGAAATGGCCGAAGCAGTCCAGGTCTTCAAGGACAATCTCATCCGCAACGAGGAGATGGCTGCGGAAGCCGCCCGCCAGCAGGAGGAGCGCAACGCCCGCGCCGCCCGCATCGAGCAGCTGACCAATAACTTCCGAAGCAATGTGGAAACGCTGCTGGAAAACGTGTCGCACTCGGCAGAAACCATGCAGGCAACCGCCCGCTCGATGAGCAGCACCGCGGTCGAGACGACCGAACGTGCCACCTCCGTCGCGGCAGCCGCCGAACAGGCCTCGCAGAATGTGAACGCGGTTTCCGCCGCTGCCGAGGAGCTGGCCAACTCCATCGCCGAAATCAGCCGTCAGGTGTCGCAGTCCACCGTCCTGGCGACCGAGGCCGCACGGGACGCCGAGCAGACCAACGGCGTGGTGCAGGAACTGGCGGACGCTGCCAGCCGCATCGGCGAGGTGATCAGCATGATCAACGACATCGCCGAGCAGACCAACCTGCTGGCGCTGAACGCCACCATTGAGGCGGCCCGCGCTGGCGAGGCGGGCAAGGGCTTCGCGGTCGTTGCTTCCGAGGTCAAGAACCTGGCCAGCCAGACTGCCAAGGCGACCGAGGATATCGGCAACCAGATCGGCTCGATCCAGACCACGACAAACTCGGCCGTCGAGGCGATCCGCCGGATCAGCGAGCGCATCAACGAGATGAACGGCATTACCACGATGGTCGCCGCGGCCGTCGAGGAGCAGCAGGCCGCCACCTCCGAGATCGCCCGTAATGTCGAGCAGGCCGCCGCCGGCGCCAATGAGGTGTCGAGCAACATCGGCAGCGTCAGTTCGGCCGCCCAGGTCACCGGCGCCTCCGCTGGCGAAGTGCTGGACTCCTCGGTCGAGCTTGGCCACAAGGCGACCAGCCTGCAGCAGGAGGTGAGCGGCTTCCTGACGAATGTGCGGTCCGCCTGACCGGTAACGCCCGGCGGATCCAACACCGGCAAAACACGGCAAACTTCCTAACGGCCCGGCGCGAAAACGCGCCGGGCCGTTCCTTTATTCTACGCACGTGACAGGAATGCCGTTACCTTTTGGTGATGCCCAGCAAAACCTCCTCGCCGGAAATCCCGGTCATCCGACCGACCATCCGCCGTCTTCTGGACCTGTGGCGAAGCAACCGAAGACGACGGAACGGGCTGTTGCCGGAGCGCCAGGATTTCGATCCGCTGGAGCTGGGGGCGAAACTGCTGCCCTATATCAGCATCGTCGAGCTGGATGAGGGCCGCCTGCGCTTCCGGCTGTGCGGCACCGGCCTTGCCAAGGCTGCCGGCCTCGACCTGACCGGCGCCTATGTGGATGAACTGAATCCCAACAAGGACTATGCGCGCTACATCACCGGCCTGTACGAACAGGCCATGAGCCACCGTCTGCCGGTGCTGTCCGAATCGGTGTTCATTGGTGCCCGGGAGATTGCCAAGGGCCACACCCAGCGGCTGGTCTGCCCCCTCGCCTATGATGGCGAGAGGGTGGATCATTTCATCGGGATGCAGGTCTTCGAGACGAGCAAGGATTCGATCGGCGACCTGACGATGACCTACGCCGCCGGCTTTTTGCCGGGCGAGACCAGGGTGATTGAGGACGAGGCCTGATCCTGCCGCCGCCGCGCATGGGCGATGCTCTGGATCGCGGCATCGACGCCGCCCTTGCCGTAGGGAATGTCGAGATAAGTCAGCGAGGCTTCGACCGCCGCCAGCGCACCCAGCAGCATCGGCTCGTTCATGTCGCCCATATGGCCGATGCGGAAGGCCTTGCCCTGCAGCTTGCCGAGGCCGCCGCCGAGACCGGTCTGGAACACTTCGCGGGCAACCTCGCGGATCGCCGCCCCGTCATAGCCGTCAGCGACCAGAATGGTGGTGACGCCGTTGGAACGCTCGGCCGGGTTGATGGCATTGAAGGACAGCGCGTTGCCCCGGCTCCACACATCGATGGCGGCGCGCGTCGCGTCGGCCAGCATCTGGTGGCGACGGAAGGCATTCTCCAGCCCCTCCTCCAGCAGCATGTCGAGCGCGGCGCGCATGCCGAACATGTGGTGCTCCGGCGCGGTGCCGCAGAATTTGCGATAGCTCTCCGGCTCCATCCGGGCGCCCCAGTCCCAGTAGCGGCGCGGCGATGTTGCCTTGCGGTGCGCCTCGATGGCGCGCGGACTGGCGGCGACGATGCCCAGGCCCGGCGGCATCATCAGCCCCTTCTGCGAGGCGGCGACGGCAACGTCCACGCCCCAGTCATCCATGCGGAAATCGACCGTGCCCAGCGAGGCGATGGTATCGACCATCAGCAGCGCCGGATGGCCGACCTTGTCGATGGCCTCGCGCACCGCCTTCACATCGGCGGTGATGCCGACCGCGGTGTCCGTATGCACCAGCAGCACAGCCTTGATCTTCTGGTCCTTGTCGGCGGCAAGGCGCGCGGCGATCTGCGCCGGGTCAATGGCCGTGCGCCAGTCGTTCGGCACTTCCTCGATCTCGGCGCCATAGGCCGCCGCGACATCGCGCCAGCCGGCGGAGAAATTGCCGGTTTCCGGCACCAGCAGCTTGTCGCCGGGGCTCAGTATATTGACCAGGGCGGCTTCCCAGGCGCCATGGCCATTGGTGATGTACATGAAGATGCGGCCATCCCGGGTGCGGAAGACCGTCTTCATATCCTCGAAGCAGGACGCGACGGTATCGAGCAGGATAGGATCGTTCAGATCCACCGCCGGGGTGTGCATCGCACTCAGCACGCGGTCCGGTACATTCGTCGGCCCCGGCGTGTTCAGGAAGCCCTTGCCCCGTTTCACCTGTTTCATCGCTTCTCGTCTCGGCTGCTGGTCATGGATCGAACCACCGCGAATCAGGCATCCACGGTGCGGTTCACGAGTGGGCATTTTTCAGGCCGCACTGGTCAAGCCTTTTCTTGTATCGGCGACATTCGCGGAGATAAAGAGTTCGCCCCCTTACGCCGCATAGGAAGGCGGCGGCACGAACCCGCCATAGCCCTTCTCGATCAGCCCGGCGAAGTGGATGGTGCTGCGGTCGCCATATTGCGGACCGACAATCTGCACGCCGACCGGCAGCCCCTCCGGCGTCAGGCCGACGGGCGCCATGGTCGAGGGCAGGTAGAAGGCCCCCGTATAGCCGGCCCAGAACAGCTGGTCGGTCGAGGGCTGGTCCTTGCCGTTCACCGGGATCATGCGCTCCCAGCGCTCGCCCTTCTGGTTCTGCCTGAAGGCTGCCGTGGTTGCGGTCGGGCACAGCAGCAGATCGTACTGGGTGAAGAATTCGGCCCATTTCAGGCGGATCTGGTGGCGCCGCTCGTTACAGGCCAGCCAGTCCTTGTGCGGCATGGTGACGGCCCGCAGCATGCGCGCGGCATAGCTCTCGTCCTTCGGGTCGAGCTTTTCCGCCAGCGCCAGGTTGGCCTTGTACTGCTCCGCCGTCTGCCGGCCGGAGGTGGCGCCGCGCAGCAGCGCCACATAGATCGCCATCGCCTCGCCGGTGTCGATGTCCGGGCGGGCGCGCTCGTCCACCGTCGTCCCCTCCTTGCGCAGGAAATCCGCCAGCGCCAGCAGCCGGTCCTGCACGCTCTTGTCCACCTCGGCATTCGGGTCGTCCAGCATCAGGGCGACCTTGTACTCCTTCAGGCTCTTCTTCTTCGGCGCCGGCAGGACGAGTTTCATCCCCGCCGCCTCAATATCGTCCGGCCCGGCCATGGCATCGAGGCCGATGGCGAGGTCGGCGGCGCTGCGCGCCATCGGGCCGATCACCGAAATGTCGGAGGCCGACACCCGACCCGGCAGCGCCTGGCCGCGCGGCGGGCAGATGCCATAGGTCGGCTTATGGCCATAGACGCCGCAATAATGCGCCGGGTTGCGGATCGAGGCGCCGATGTCGCTGCCCGCCTCGATGCCGCAGAAGCCGGCCGCCAGCGACGCCGCCGAGCCGCCGGAGGAGCCGCCGGGCGTGCGCGTCAGATCCCAGGGGTTGTTGGTGGTACCATAGACCTCGTTATAGCTCTGCCAGTCCGACAGCAGCAGCGGCACGTTCGACTTGCCATACAGCGTCACGCCGGCCTGCTTCAGGCGCGCGACCGACAGCGCATCCTGCTTGGGAAAATTGTCCTTCAGTTCCGGCAGGCCCCAGGTGGTGGGCATGCCGACCACGTCGAAGGATTCCTTGATGGTCATCGGCACGCCGTGCAGCGGCCCCCAGACGGCACCCCTGGCCAGCGCCTTGTCGGCTTCCTTCGCGCGCTTGCGGGCGCCATCGACATCCTTCACGACCACGGCATTGATGTCGCGATCATGCTTTTCGACCCGCGCCAGGCAGTGATCCAGCAGTTCGAGAGCGCTGATCTTCTTGTTCCTGATGGCCGCCGCCTGCTTCTTCGCCGGCCAGAATGCGATGTCCATGATACTGAGGCTCCCTGCTTGGCTTTATTTTCGCGGATGGTAAGAAATGTTAGCGATGCTGACAGGAAGCGCCAAGCCGAACCGCCGCATGGCCGGTCTGCAAACACCAAGGCAAACCGCCGGAACCGAAAATCGACAGGGGACACGACCGACTTTTCTGGACAGCACGCGGGATATTCGCTTTATTTCGCCAGCCTCGCGCCAATAAGGACGGCACAAAGCGGATCAACCGCGCCGCGCATCGAGACAGCCTCACACAGTCCCATCCGGACAGGGCATACGTCGCAGGGAGACGCAAGGGATACCGATGAGCCTCCTTCTGATCGTTTTGCTGCCGTTTATCGGCGCCATTTTCGCTGCGCTGTCGATACGGGCAGGACGCAATGCCTGCAGCATCGCCGCACTCGCCACCACACTGACCAGCCTCACCTTGCTGCTGACGCACGCGCCCGCCGTGTTCCGCGGCGAGGTGGTGACAGCGCGCTACGAATGGCTGCCGGCGCTGGGCCTCAATGTGAATTTCTTCATCGACGGGCTGGGGCTGTTCTTCGCCGGACTGATCCTCGGCATCGGCGCGCTGATCATCATCTATGCCCGCGCCTACCTGTCGAAGGACGATCCGATGGGCCGCTTCATGGCCTATCTGCTGCTGTTCCAGGGCGCCATGGTCGGCATCGTGCTGTCCGACAACATCCTGCTGCTGCTGGTGTTCTGGGAGCTGACCAGCCTGTCCTCCTTCCTGCTGATCGGCTACTGGAACCATCTGCCGGAAGGCCGACAGGGTGCCCGCATGGCGCTGGCTGTTACCGGCGCCGGCGGGCTGTCGCTGATCGCCGGCATGCTGCTCCTGGGCAATATCGCCGGCTCCTACGATCTGACCGTGATCCTGGAAAGCGGCGAGGCGATCCGCCAGTCGCCGATGTATCTCCCGGCGCTGTTGCTGATCCTCGGCGGCTGCTTCACCAAATCGGCGCAGTTCCCGTTCCATTTCTGGCTGCCGCACGCGATGGCGGCGCCCACGCCGGTCAGCGCCTATCTGCACAGCGCCACCATGGTGAAGGCCGGTATCTTCCTGATGGCCCGGCTGTGGCCGGCGCTGGCCGGTACCGAGGAATGGTTCTATCTGGTGACGACCGCCGGCCTGACGACCATGGTGATCGCCGCCTGGATCGCGCTGTTCAAGGATGATCTGAAAGGGCTTCTGGCCTTCTCCACGGTCAGCCATCTCGGGCTGATCACCATGCTGCTGGGCTTCGGTACGCCGATGGCCGCCGTGGTCGCGGTGTTCCATATCCTAAACCATGCGACCTTCAAGGCCGCCCTGTTCATGACCGCCGGCATTGTCGATCACGAGGCCGGCACGCGCGACATCAAGCGTCTGGGCGGACTGCTGTTCCTGATGCCGATCACCGGCACCATCGCCATGGTGACCGCCGCCTCGATGGCCGGCCTCCCCTTGCTGAACGGCTTCCTGTCCAAGGAAATGATGCTGGAGGAAGCCTCGCACACCCTCTGGCTCGGCCAGAACTGGGTCGTGCCGGTGCTGGCGACGTTGGGCGCGCTGTTCTCCGTTGCCTATTCCTTCCGCTACATCTTCCATGTCTTTCTCGGCAAGGAGCGGCACGACTACCCGCATCACCCGCATGATCCGCCCTTCCTGATGTGGGCGCCGCCCGCCCTGCTGGCGGTTCTGGTGGTGCTGATCGGCATCCTGCCGGCACTCGTCGCCGGGCCGCTGGTCGCCACCGTGTCCGCCGCCGTGATCGGCGGTCCGCTGCCCGAGTACAGCCTGGCGCTGTGGCACGGCTTCACTCCGGCGCTGCTGATGAGCGTGATCGCGGTCGCCGGCGGCGCGCTGCTGCTGTGGCGCCACAGGCAGGTCAAGGCAATCCGCGAATCGGTGCCGCGCCCCGAGGCGAAGACGATCTTCGAGACCGCGATCGGCGTGCTGGTGACGCTGGCCGGCCAGGTCACCAACAGGCTGCAGAACGGCTCGCTGCAAGGCTATCTCGCCTGGCTGGTGGGGGCGGCGCTGGTCGTTGGCTATGCCGGCTATTTCGGCACCACGAGCGCGCCGGGCGGCCGGCCGTCCCTGCCCGCCCCGCCGCTTGCCATCGTCGCCTGGGTGCTGCTGATCGCCGCCAGCATCGGCGTTGTGGCGATGCACCGCCAGCGGCTGTACACCCTGCTGCTGGTCAGCGTGGTCGGCCTCATCGTGTCGCTGGGCTTCCTGTATTTCTCGGCCCCCGATCTTGCGCTGACGCAGATCTCCGTCGAGGTCGCGACCGTCATTCTGATGCTGCTGGCGCTGAACTTCCTGCCGAAAGCCACCCCGGCCGAAAGCAGCATGCCGCGCAAGGCCCGTGACGGCGTGCTGGCCGGCCTGGCCGGGCTTGGCGTCGGCGGCGCGGTCTGGGCGGTGATGACCCGCGATTTCGAGACCATCTCCGGCTATTTCCTGGAGAATTCCAAGACCGGCGGCGGCGGCACCAATGTGGTGAATGTCATCCTGGTCGATTTCCGCGGCTTCGACACGTTCGGCGAGATCACCGTGCTGGGCATCGCGGCGCTGGTCATCTTCGCGCTGCTGGACAGCGCGATGCATGGCGAGTGCCGGCGCAAGCTGATGAGCTGGCAGTTCGAGACCGCGCGCGCCGCCGACCGGCACCCGCTGATGATGGTGGTGGTCGCGCGCGTCATGCTGCCGCTGGCGCTGATGGTCGGCGTCTATATCTTCCTGCGCGGCCATAACGAGCCGGGCGGCGGCTTCATCGCCGGCCTCGTTGTCGCCATCGCGCTGATCATGCAGTACATGGCCAGCGGCCTGGGCTGGGCGACGCAGCGCATCCGCATCGACTATCACGCGACCATCGGCCTAGGCGTGCTGATCGCGGCCCTGACCGGCGTCGGCGCCTGGCTGGCCGACCGGCCCTTCCTGACCAGCGACTTTGGCTATTTCACCCTGCCGCTGGTCGGCACCTTCGAGCTGGCAACCGCCATGCTGTTCGACACTGGCGTGTTCCTGACCGTGGTCGGCGCGGTGATGCTCGCCCTGGCCAACCTGTCGCGCATCGGCATGAAGGCGGAACATCTGACTGTCTCCAGGGAACCGATGGACCTCGACCCGTCACGCGAAACCACGGCCGCGAAACCGGCCGGACAGGAGGGCTGAGATGGAATTCCTGGTTGCATCCGGCATTGGCGTGATGACGGCGGCGGGCGTCTATCTGCTGCTGCGCGCGCGCACCTTCCCGGTCATCGTCGGCCTGACTTTCCTGTCCTACGCGGTGAATGCCTTCATCTTCGCCATGGGACGGCTGGAAACCGAGAAGCCGCCGATCCTGGCACTGAAACTGGCGAGCTATACCGACCCGCTGCCGCAGGCGCTGGTACTGACCGCCATCGTCATCGCCTTCGGCATGACAGCGATGGCGGTGGTGCTGGTGCTGCGCGCCTATCTCGAGGTCGATAGCGACCATGTGGATGGCGACCATGTCGATGGCAATAGGGCCAACCGGAAGGGGACCGGGCAATGAACCACTGGATCGTCATGCCGGTGGTGGTGCCTGCCATCGCCGCCTGCCTGCTGCTGCTGGGCCTGAACCGGGAACAGGCGCTGGAGCGCACCGTCGCGCTGGCCGCGACCGCCGCGCAATTCGCCATCGCCGTTGCGCTGGTTGCGGCAGCGACGCAGACTCCGGCGGAAGCCTATCTGCTGGGCAACTGGCCGGCGCCCTTCGGCATCGTCATGGTGCTGGATCGGCTGTCGGCGATGATGCTGTTGCTGACTGCCGTGCTGGCGCTGTTCGTGCTGCTCTATGCCATCGGCGGCTGGGACAAGCGTGGCAAGCATTTCCACGCGCTGTTCCAGTTCCAGCTGATGGGGGTGAACGGCGCCTTCCTGACCGGCGACCTGTTCAACCTGTTCGTGTTCTATGAAGTGCTGCTGATCGCCTCCTACGGGCTGATGGTGCATGGCAGCGGCGGCGAGCGGCTGAAGGCCGGCACGCATTACGTTGTCACCAACCTGACCGCCTCGGCGCTGTTCCTGATCGGCGCCACCCTGATCTACGGCGTCACCGGCACGCTGAACATGGCCGATCTCGCGCTGAAGGTGCCGCAGGTGGGGGCTGCCGATCAGGGTTTGCTGCAGGCCGCAGCACTGCTGCTGCTGCTGGTGTTCGGCATCAAGGCCGCGCTGGTACCGCTGCATTTCTGGCTGCCCGGCACCTATGCCGCCAGTGCCGCCCCGGTGGCAGCGCTGTTCGCGATCATGACCAAGGTCGGCGCCTATTCGATCCTGCGCGTCTATACGCTGGCCTTCGGGGCAGATGCGGGCGAGGCTGCCTGGATCGCCGGCCCCTGGCTGCTGCCTGCCGCACTGGTCACCATGGTGCTTGGCATGGTCGGCATGCTGGCCGCCCGGCAATTGCGCTGGCTGGTCGCCTTCGGCGTCGTCGGGTCGATGGGTACGCTGCTGACCGGCTTCAGCCTGTTCACGGTCGAGGCCCTGTCGGCGGGCATGTATTACATGCTGCACTCGACCTTCATCGCCGCCGGGCTGTTCCTGCTGGTCGAGCAGATATCGATCCGCCGTGGCAGCGATGCCGTGGCGCCGGGCGCCGGCTTCGCCGGTATCGGCCTGCTGTCGGCGCTGTTCATGGCCGCCGCCATCGCCATGGCCGGCCTGCCGCCGCTGAGCGGCTTCCTCGGCAAGCTGCTGATCCTGGACGCCGCGCGCGACAGCCAGTCGATGGGCTGGATCTGGACGCTGATCCTGGTGACATCCTTCCTGTCCATCATCGCCTTTGCCCGCGCCGGCAGCCTGGTGTTCTGGAAGCGCGGCGGGGATGTTCCCGAGGCCGTCCCCGCGGCGCATCCCGTGCTGCCGCTGGTCGCCACGATCGGTGTGCTGGCGATGACAGCGCTGTTGTCGGCCTTCGCCGCCCCCGTCACCGGCTATCTGGACGAGACCGCCCGGCAGCTGATCGCGCCCACGGACTACATCGCCGCCGTCCTGGGCAGCGACGCGCTGGCGTCGCGCTGAGGGAAGGAGGATAGTGATGCAACGTTACCTTCCGCACCCGATCATGGCCCTTGTCCTCACCCTGCTCTGGATGATCCTGCTGAACGATTTCTCGGTCGGCGGCCTGGTGCTGGGCGTCTTTCTGGGCATCGGCATCACACTGCTGACCAGCCGGCTGTGGCCGGACGCGCCACGCATCGGCAGCTACCCCAAGGCCTTTGCCTATTTCTTCCTGGTCCTGTGGGATATCGTCATCGCCAATGTGCAGGTCGCCGGGCTGATCCTGTTCAGGCGCAATGCCGATCTGAAGCCGGGTTTCATCTCGATCCCGCTGGATGTCCGCACGCCGGAAGCGATCACCCTGCTGGCCGGCACCATCACCATGACGCCAGGCACCGTCTCCTGCGATCTGTCGGCCGATGGCCGCAGCCTGCTGGTGCATGGGCTGAACATTGAGGACGGACCGGCCACTGTCGCGGACATCAAGCGGCGCTACGAGGCCCGCCTGAAGGAGATTTTCGAATGATCTTCTACGCCATCACCTTCTGCTTCGCCTGCATCGGCCTGGCGCTGCTGATGAATCTCTGGCGCCTGGCCACCGGCCCGACCATGCCGGACCGCATCCTGGCGCTGGACACCATGACCATCAACGCCATCGCGCTGATCGTGCTGTACAGCCTGATGAGCGATACATCGATCCTGTTCGAGGCGGCGATCCTGTTCGCCATGGTCGGCTTCATCTCGACCGTGGCCTACTGCAAGTTCCTGCTGCGCGGCGACGTGATCGAGTAAGGGGAACATCATGGATTTCATCCTCGAGCTGCTGCTCTCCGCCTTCATCGTCATCGCCGGCTTCTTCTCGCTGGTGGGTTCCTTCGGCCTGCTGAAACTGCCGGACGTGATGACAAGGCTGCATGCGCCCACCAAGGCAACGACGCTGGGCGTCGGCGGCATTCTGATCGCCTCCATTCTCTACAATCTGCTGGCCCATGGGGGCGTGTCGGTGCATGAGCTGGCGATCACGCTGTTCCTGTTCATTACCGCGCCAATCACCGCCAACTTCATCGCCAAGGCGCATATGCACCTGGAGCGCAAGAAGGTTCAGGACACGTTGCCCGCTCCTGCCGGAAAGAAAATCGGCTGGAGCACCTATGACACGCCGCACCGTCAGACGGAGGGCTGAGCCTCCAGTAGCCAGTCCAGCGCTTCCGCCCGGTCTTTGAACAGGCGGTGATTGGCCTTCGGAAAGATCCCGGCGGCGATCTTGACGAGCTGGAAGAAGAAGCCGTCCCGGGCAACATAGGCGACGCGGGATTCGGGTGGCGGGGCGCTGCCCCAGGGCGCCAGGCGGAAGATGTCGTACATCGTCTCCCATTCGACGATGCCGTAGAATTTCGTGGCATCCACAAGCGTCAGCATGTTGGTGCGTACCAGACCGCGCGCCAGCCCTTCCGCCAGGCAGGCGTGGATATCGCTCAGCTCCGCCTCATTCTCGACCGTGATGAACATCAGATTGCCCGTGACGGACAGGGTTACCCGGTTATCGGCGAAGCCGCTGACGATTTCTCCTGCTTTTTCATTGTCATTCGCCTGTCCTGCCTGATTGCTGTTCGAAGCATCGCCGTCTCGGCCCGTCATCCCGCCCCCGGTTGGAGAATTGAGCAGCATAGTATCTTCAGCGATACCATCACTCTCGCAAGGGGAACAGGATTAAAGCTCTATAATGCAACGATAATTCGGCATGGCAGCTATCATCAGGCGCGGCCGAAGGCGTCCTCGATGCGCACGATGTCGTCCTCGCCCAGATAGGCGCCGGACTGCACCTCAATCAGGTTCAACGGCACCTTCCCGGGATTCTCCAGCCGGTGCACGCAGCCCAGCGGCAGATAGACCGATTCATTCTCCTGCAGCAGCATCTGTTCCTCGCCACGCGTAACCAGCGCGGTGCCGTTCACCACCACCCAATGCTCGGCGCGGTGGAAATGCTTCTGCAGCGACAGCTTGCCGCCCGGCTTCACGGTCAGCCGCTTCACCTGGAAACGGTCGCCGGCATGCAGCGTCTGGTAATAGCCCCAGGGACGGTAGATCTGGCGATGGGTGCTCGCCTCTTTGCGGCCCTCGCGCTTCAGCAGATCAACCGCATCCTTCACCTGCTGTACGGACTCCTTGGAAACCACGAGCACCGCATCCTCGGTGGCGACGACGATCAGATTCTCGACGCCCACCGCCACGGTCGCGATGCCCTCGCCGCGCACCAGGCTGTTCTTCGTGCCGATGGCCCAGGCATCGCCCTGCAGGACATTGCCGTCCGCGTTCTTCTCGCCAACCTGCCAGAGCGAGGACCAGGAACCGAGATCGGCCCAGCCGATATCCGCCGGCACCACGGCGGCATGGTCGGTGCGCTCCATGACCGCATAGTCGATGGAGATCGAGGGCGCCTCGGCGAAGCCCGCCCCCAGCCGCAGGAAGGACAGGTCGCTGGTTGCCGTGGCCACAGCATCTTCCGCCGCCTTCAGCACTTCCGGGGCGTGACGCGCGATCTCGTCCAGGCAGGTTCTGGCCGACAGCAGGAACATGCCGGAATTCCACAGATAGCCCTCGGCAACGAAACGCTCCGCCGTGGCGCGGTCCGGCTTCTCGACGAAGCGTTCGACGGCGCACACGCCCGCGCCCAGTGCGGCACCCGGCTTCACATAGCCATAGCCGGTCTCCGGCGCGTCCGGCACCATGCCGAAGGTGACAAGTTTTCCCGCACGCGCCAGCGGCAGCCCCGCCGCCACAGCGGCGCGCAGCCCCGCCGGATCGGCGATATGGTGGTCGGCCGGCAGCACCAGCAGGATGGAGTCGGGCGCCTTTTCGCGCGCGACCAGCGCAGCCGCAGCCAGCGCCGGCGCGGTGTTGCGGCCCTGCGGTTCCAGGAGGATGCCCGCCGGCTCGATATCGAGCTGGCGCATATGTTCGGCGACGATGAAGCGGTGATCCTCGGCACAGACGATCATCGGCGCGGCGAAGCCATGCGCCGGCGCGGTGCGTTGCACGGTTTCCTGGATCAGGCTGCTCTCGCCCAGCAGAGGCAGGAACTGCTTGGGATAGCTGAGGCGGGACACCGGCCACAGCCGCGAACCGCTGCCGCCAGACAGGATAACGGGAATGACAGAATGGAAAACTTCGGGTTGGGGCATCGCGCTATCCGCATACGGACGAAAGGGTCCGTCATCCCTTCGCACAAGCCCCTCCTGCCCGCAAGCGTTAGGCGCCAAGCCTTAGGCTATTGCCGCCGTTTCATGGCCAAGCGACAGCAACAGCCCGGCCACCGCCGTAACCAGCATGCCCAGCGTGACCGATCGCCATACGATTCCCGCCAGCTTCTTCTTGTCGTCCATCATGACCGCCTCCATCGCGGCTCAGTCGCAAACTAGATGCATTCTAATTTAGTTGCGACCGGCTCGCAATCAAGGAGTCGTCTCACATCTCCTCCAGGACCAGCGGCGAGATGTCGCGGCCAGTCAGCCCCTTCGGGTTGCGCTGGGCGACCGTCGCCTCGGCGCGACGCTGGCCCTGCTCCACCGCTTCGGCGGCGGCGCTGAAATCGAAGGTCAGCACCTGGCCGTCCTCGACGCGCAACACGCCATCGACATAGACATCACGCACCGCGCGCTCGGCTGCCGTATAGACCAGGCTGCGCAGCGGATCGCGCAGCGGCCGCATGATCGGATGGGTGGCATCGACCAGCACGATGTCGGCCTTTGCCCCCGGCGCCAGCCGTCCGATATCGTCGCGTCCCAGCGCCTTGGCCGGGCCGGTGGTGACGGCGTTGAACATGTCGGCGGTGGTGACGGCCCTGAAATCCTTTGCGTTCACCCGCGCCAGGATGGCGGCAGTACGCATTTCCTCCCACAGATTATGCGGGTGGGTGTCGGTGCCGATCGCCATATTCACCCCGGCCTCCAGATAGCTACCGAAATGCTCGAGCGTGTGGCCATAGCGCGAGAACACCGTCGGGCAATGCGCCACCGTTACGCCGCGCTTCGCCAGCAGGCCGAGATCGCTGCGGCTTTCCCAATGGATCAGCGAGTGATGGTCGAGGAACATGCCATGGCCAATGGTCACGTCCGGCGCCAGGAAGCCCACCTCGTCCAGCCACTGAATCGGCGTGATGCCATGCCGCCGCGTCATCTCGTGGAACTCGACGACGCTCTGCGCCGCATGGGTCTGCAGCGGCAGCTTGCGGGCGCGCGCCGCCTTCACCGACTCCTGGAACATCTCGGCCGAGCAGGTATCGATCTGCGCCGGCATGACGATGCCCGACAGCCGCCCGGACGGGTGCGCCACCGCCTCGTCCACCAGCGCCAGCGCCTTCTCGAACTGCTTCTGGCCAGCCGCCTTGTCCCAGACGAAGTCCAGCCGGTGGCCGGTCGGCACGTCCCAGCGCGCCTCGCGGAACTGCGGCGTCACATAGGCGCGCAAGCCGCTGCGGGCCAGCAGCTCGATCCATCCGGGATAGCTGGGCGACAGATCGGCGATGGTGGTCACGCCGGACAGCAGCATTTCCGACAGCGCATAGGCGCAGGGGCCTTCCGGGCCGCCCTCATGATCCTGGAACAGCGCCGTGCGGTCGTACAGCGCGCTCATATAGAGCTTCGGATTGCCCAGCTCCTCGCGCACGCCCTTGTAGGTCGGCTGGTTGTAGGGATGGCAGTGGATGTTGATGAGGCCCGGCAGCACGACCGACTGGCGCCCGTCGATCTCGCTGTCCGCCGGCCCGTCATAATCCGGCCCGACATGCAGGATCGTGTTGCCCCGGAAGGCGATGTCGATGCCGCGGCGATAGACATGGCGCTCCGTACCCGGATCCCAGGCGACGACCCAGTCGGCCTTGCGGATCACAGTAGTCTTGGCGTCGGCGTTGTTCATCTAAGCCCCCCAGCTTGTTCGTGTCATTGACAGGTAGCATGGCAAGGATTTGCGACCGCTCATAGAGCCTATCGTCTCGACCGTAAGCATCTTCTGCGCTATGCCGGTCCGGCGCAGAGAGGAACATGGCATGACCGACCCGGTGCAGGACCAGTACGAGGCCTATCCTTATCCCGGCCGCAACCCGGCAGAGGAAGCCACGCGGCTCGTCACCGGCTCACCCAGCCGGGTGCTGGAGATCGATCACTACCTGTTCGGCGGGCAGCGCGACTGGAGCAAGCCCTTCCGCGTGCTGGTGGCCGGCGGCGGCACCGGCGACGCGACGGTGATGATGGCGCAGCAGCTGCACGATAAGGGCGTGAAAGCCGAGATCACCTATCTCGACCTGTCCAGCGCCTCACGCCGCATCGCGGAGCAGCGCCTTGCCGCGCGCGGCCTGACCAACGTGACCTTCCTGAATGGCTCGTTGCTGGATTTGGCGGCAATGGGCCTCGGCGGCTTCGACTACATCGATTGCTGCGGCGTGCTGCACCATCTCCCCGACCCGGATGCCGGCCTCGTCAGTCTTGCCGGCGCGCTGGCGCCCGGCGGCGGCATCGGGATCATGGTCTATGGCGAATATGGCCGCGCCGGCCTCTACCCGCTTCAGGCGGCCCTGCAGCAGCTGGCCGGCGACATGCCGCTGAAGGAGCAGGTGACGCTGGCGAAGAAGCTGCTGCCCGCCCTGCCCGTCACCAACGGCTTCCGCAACAACCGCTTCCTCGGCGATCACCAGCGCGGCGATGCGGAGCTGGTCGATCTGCTGCTGCACCGTCAGGACCGCGCTTATACCGTGCCGCAACTGGCCACGCTGGTGGCGGGTGCGGGCCTGCACATCGCCAGCTTCATCGAGCCGCTGCGCTATGACCCCGGCTTGTACCTCACCGACCCGGCGCTGGCGAAGCGGGCGGCGTCGCTGCCAATGCTGGAACAGGCAGCGCTGGCCGAGCGGCTGGCCGGCAATATGAAGCTGCACATCGCCTATCTGACCCACAAGACCGATACCGTGGCGGTGCCCGTGCCCGATGCGATCCCGCTCTTCATCGAGTGGGAGGCGGAGACCATCGCCAGGGCGGTCCAGCAACAGGGCGGCATCAAAGGCGCGTTCGACGGGCTGCCGGTCACCCTGCCGCTGCCGCGTCAGGCCCCCGCGATCCTGAAACTGATCGACGGCGCACGCACGCTGGACGCCATTCGTCAGCAGGCCGGCTTCGCCGACTGGGAAGGCTTCATCGCAGTGTTCCGCCCCATCTGGCGGGCGCTGAACGGCATCAACCGGCTGGTGCTGCGGTTCTGACCCCCCTCTCCCCTTGCGGGAGAGGGTTGCGCAGCCTTATGAGCGAAGCGAATTAGGCGAAGCTGGGTGAGGGGTAATCCCACGGACCGAGCCGCCCCCTCACCCGGTTCGCTGACGCGCACCACCCTCTCCCGCAAAGGGAGAGGGTTTAGATTCTACTTCCCGCCATGCAGCGCTGCCTTCGGCAGCATGGCGTGGATGCCCTTATGCTGGTTCACCAGCTGGCTGACGCGCAGGTCGCAGGCCAGGCTGCACAGGGTATAGGCGTCCTCGCGGCTGAGATTGGACTTGGCGCAGATCAGCTCGATCATGCCGCGCAGCGCGATCTTCGCCGCCTCGTCCAGGTCCGGGTCGAGGCCGATGGTGATGTAATGTTTCGCGGTTTCCGCCTGCGGTAGCTTCAGGCTCATATCCTTGCGGACGATGAATTCGAAGGTGCCGCTGAGCGCGGTCTCGATGGCGGTGATGCAGACCTCGCCATCGCCCTGCACGGCATGGCCGTCGCCGCAGGAGAACAGCCCGCCCTCGTTGAACACCGGCAGATAGAGCGTGGCGCCGGGGCGCAGCTCCTTGATGTCGAGATTGCCGCCCATGGCGCGCGGGATGATCGAGGTCTGCGCGCCCCAGCCCGGGGGCGGTGCTACGCCCATCACACCGAAGAACGGGTCGAGCGGCAGATCCACGCCCCAGGGCAGCTTCGCCACCATCTTCTCGAGATCCATGCGGATATGCAGCAGCCGCGTATCCGGGAACTCGTCCGGCAGCGTGCCGCCCAGCGGCCGGATGATGTTCCAGCCCCAATCGTCGCGCAGCTTCACGTCGATGATGCGCACTTCCAGCACGTCGCCGGGCATCGCCCCCTTCACCGCCACCGGACCGGTGAGGATATGGCCGGGCAGCAGGCGCGGCGATTTCGCGTGGATTTCCTTCAGTTCCGGGCGGACGACGATGCCCTCGCCCTGCGTCACCTCCGGCGCGCCGGAAACGGTGTGGATGGTCACCCGGTCGCCCGATTCCACTTCCAGTACCGGCGGGATCTTCGCGTCGAAGGCGCCCCAATGGCAGGTTTCGGGGCTGGAAGATAGCGTATGGTGCTTGGACATGGGAACCCGCGTGTCTTTCGGAAGGAAGCGGCATTTGAACAGAGGGAGCGGATAGCCGCCACCTCTTTCCGATGTCCCCGACGTCTTGAGAAGCGGCGCATATCAGCTTCACCATCGGGTCGATGGCGCATTGCCGCGCCCTTGCCTACACTCAGCTCCATAAACCGAAACACCATCAAGGAAAGACCGAACATGGATCTGGGATTGAAGGGCAAGAAGGCCGTCATCACCGGCGGCACGCGCGGTATCGGCCGGGCCATCGTCGATATTCTGGCCGCCGAGGGCTGCGACGTCGCCTTCTGCGCGCGCAAGGAGGATGAGGTGAAGGCGACCGAGCAGGCGGTATCGGCAACCGGTGCCAAGGCCTATGGCGGCATCGCCGATGTCGGCGACGGCGAGAGCATCCGCGGCTTCATCGCCGATGCGGCGGCGAAGCTGGGCGGTATCGATATCCTTATCGCCAATGTCAGCGCCATGGGCGGCGGTAATGAGGAGAGCGCCTGGCGCGCCAGTGTCGAGGTGGACATTATGGGCACCATGCGCACGGTGGAGGCCGCCCTGCCCTTCCTGGAAAAGGCCGGCAACGGCGCCATCGTCGCCATCTCCAGCGTGTCGGGCATCGAGATTTCCGCCGATACCGTGCGCTCCTACAACACGGTGAAGGCGGCGGTCATCGCCTATATGTCAAACCTTGCCAAGGCGCATGCCGGCAAGGGCATCCGCGCCAACACCGTCTCCCCCGGCACGATCTATTTCGAGGGCGGCGTGTGGGGCCGCACCAAGATCAACGATCCGGCGCGCTACGAGCATTTCCTGAAGAAGAACCGCGCCGGCCGCATGGGCACGCCGGAGGAGGTCGCCCGCGCCGCCGTGTTCCTGGCCAGCCCGGCCGCCAGCTTCGTCTCCGGCACCAATCTGGTTGTGGACGGCGCCTACACCAACCGCATCCAGTTCTGATCGCCCCAGTTCCTATACGGCCTTGCATCCGCGCCCCGCTTCCGTTGAGGATGGGGCGCGGTAACAGGTGATACGGAACGGATAGTGACAATGAAGGTGGCGGTGATCCCGGCGCGGGGCGGCAGCAAGCGTATCCCGCGCAAGAACATCAAGGATTTCTGCGGCCGCCCGATGATCGCCTGGAGCATCATCGCGGCGCAGAAATCCGGCCTGTTCGACCATATCATCGTCTCCACCGAGGATGCCGAGATCGCGCAGGTGGCGCGCGAATGGCGGGCGGAAGCGCCGTTCACGCGCCCGGCCGACCTCGCCGACGACCATACCGGCACCACGCCAGTGGTCGCCCATGCGGTGGACTGGATGCAGGCGCAGGGCTGGGACCTGGAGGCGGTGTGCTGCCTCTACCCCGCCTCCCCCTTCATCCATGCAGAGGATGTCCGCAAAGGGCTGGAGCTGCTGCAATCGGGCGGCTGGGCCTATGCCTTTACCGTCACCGATTTTCCCGCCCCCATCTTCCGCTCCTTCCGGCAATTGCCCGAGGGCGGGGTGGAGATGTTCTTCCCCGAACATGCCCTCACCCGATCCCAGGACCTGCCGGAGGCGCTGCATGACGCGGCGCAGTTCTACTGGGGCACGCCGGAGGCATGGCGATCCGGCAAGCCGATGTTCGCGCCACACACCATTCCGCTGCGCATTCCGCGCTGGCGCGTGCAGGATATCGACACCGAGGATGACTGGGTCCGCGCCACCCACCTCTTCCGATTGCTGGAACTGCACAAGGGCTGACCGGGCATGACGATCAACGATTCCCGCCTCAAGCGCCATCTGCTGGGCTTTCTCCAGGCGGACCCGATGCCAACCGCCCAGGAGCTGAGCGATTATTACGCCAGCTATTACCAGCAGGAGCGCAGCAACTACCGGAAATCCTACACAGCGCAAGAGCACGCCTTCTTCGACGCCAAGCTCGCCCAGCGAGCGGCCCTGGCGGAGAAGCTGCGCGGCACGGGTACGCCCGGCCGGTTCCTCGATGTCGGCTGCGGCGAGGGTTTCGCGCTGGCCTGGTTCAGGCGCGCGGGCTGGCACGTCGAGGGGATCGACCACAGCCTGGCCGGCATCAAGGCGATGAATCCCGATCTGGCGGACGCCGTCACCGCCGGCGACCTGTTCGGACTGCTGGATACGCGCATCGGTGCCAGCGAAAAATACGACCTCGTCTGGCTGACCAACGTGCTGGAACATGTCATCGATCCGGTCGGCCTGCTGGAAAGGCTGCGCCGGCTGGTCGCCCCCGGCGGCGTGCTGGCGGTCACCGTGCCGAACGATGGTTCCGCCTATCAGGAAAAGCTGCTGGCCGATGGCCATATTCCGGAGCGGTTCTGGATCGCGCTGCCCGACCATCTGGCCTATTTCACGCGCGACAGCCTGCGCGCCATCGCCGGGGCAACCGGCTGGGACTGCCAGGAGATCATCGGCGACTTCCCCATCGACCTGTTCCTGATGCATGACGGTTCCAACTATGTACGCGACCGCGCGCAGGGCGCTTCGGCGCACCGTGCCCGCGTGGAGATGGAACTGCTGTTGGCCGAACAATCCGCCGAGGCGGTGAACCGCTTCTATGCCGCGCTGGCAGAGGTCGGGCTGGGCCGCAACATTACCGCCTTCCTGACGCCGCACGACTGATTCAGATGCAAAGCCCACCCGCCACCTATGCCTGCATGCCGCATCCGGTGCTGGAAGCCGGCAGCCTGTCGGTACGCGCGGTGCAGAAGACGGAGATCGAGGCGATACGGCAGTGGCGCAATGCGCAGATCGATGTGCTGCGCCAGGCGGAACCGATCACGCCCGAGCAGCAGGAAGCCTATTTCGCCACGCATATCTGGCCGCAATTCAGCAAAGCCCGGCCGGATACCATCCTGGTCAGCTACCGGGAAGAGGACCGGCTGATCGGCTATGGCGGGCTGGTGCATGTCGCCTGGGCGCACCGGCGGGCCGAAGTCTCCTTCCTGCTCGACCCGGTTCATATCGGGGACGACAAGGTCGTTGCCCGCTATTTCAGTGCCTTCCTTGGGCTGATGAAAAGGCTGGCCTTTGCCGATCTCGGGCTCAACCGGCTGTGTACCGAGACCTACGCGATCCGTCCGAACTACGTCGCCATGCTGGAAGAAAACAGGTTCCGGCGGGAAGGCGTGCTGCGCCAGCATGTATGGATTGATGGACAGCCGGTCGATTCGATCCTGCATGGCTGCCTCGCCGAAAACGGCGAACATCCTGGCAATGGATGAACGCATGAATGGCAAGCGCCATCTGCTGGTGACCAGCGCCGCGCGCAAGATACCGCTGCTGCGTGCGGCCATCGCGGCGGCGCGCAAGCTGTCGCCCGAGATGCAGGTGCTGGCCGGCGACATCGACCCGGATGCACCGGCGCAGTATGCCGCCGACGCTTTCTGGGCCATGCCGCGCACAGACGATACGGCGCTGGACGCGCTCATCGCCGGCTGCAGAGAACGTGGCATCGGCTTCGTGCTGCCGACCCGCGATAGCGAGCTGGCTTTCTGGGCACGGCACAAGGCACGCTTCGCCCGCGAAGGAATCGCCGTGCTGGTCTCGCCGGAGGAGAGCGTGACGCGCTGTCTCGACAAGCTGGCGTTCGCACGCTTCGGACAGGAACGCGGCCGGCCCTTCATCCCGGCCTATGAGGGGCTGGAGGATGCCGGCCCACCTCCCTATGCGGTGAAGGAACGGTTCGGCGCCGGTTCCCGCGCCATCGGCCTGAAGCTCGACGCAGCATCCGCACGGGAGCATGCCAAAAGGCTGACCGCGCCGATCTTCCAGCCCTTCATCGAAGGCACGGAAATCAGCGTCGATGCCTGGCTGGACCAAGATTACCGCTTGAAGGGGCTGGTGCTGCGCCGGCGTGATCGGGTGGTGGACGGCGAATCGCAGGTCACGACGACATTCCGCGACGCCGCTATCGAGGAAGCCGCCCGGACGGCGCTGGAGGCGTTGCAGCTTTGCGGGCCGGTGGTCATGCAGATATTGATCGACAGGGCCGGCCAGCCGCACATCATCGAATGCAACAGCCGGTTCGGCGGCGCCTCCACCGCCGGCATCGCCGCCGGGCTGGACTCGCTGTACTGGAGCCTGGCGGAGGTGGCCGGCCACGACGTCGCCGCCCTGCCTTTCGCCCGCATTTCCGGCGAGGTGCGGCAGGTGCGGCTGCCCGCCGACACACATTTCATTCTGCCCGAATGATTCTCGTCTTCGATCTGGACGACACGCTTTACGACGAAAGCCGTTTCGTCGAGAGCGGCTTCCGCGCCGTCGCCGGCTTCGGCCATGACCGCTTCGGCTGGGACGAACAGGAGTCGCTGGCGCAGATGCGGGAAACGCTGGCGCGCGAGGGGCGTGGTGCGGTGTTCGACCGCTGGCTGGCGGCGCATGGGCGGCACGGCAAGGGGCTGGTCGCGGCCTGTGTGAGAACCTACCGCCATCACAAGCCGGCGCTGTCGCTGTTCCCGGCGGCGGCTTCGCTGCTGCCGAAGCTTTCCGCCCGTCCGCTCTATCTCGTCACTGACGGGCACAAGATCGTGCAGGCGAACAAGTTGGAAGCGCTGGGCATCGCGCCGCTGTTCCGCAAATGCTTCATCACCCATCGCTATGGCGTGCGGCACGCCAAGCCATCGCCCTATTGCTTCGAGCTGATCCGGCGGCGGGAAAAGGCGGACTGGCGGCAGATCGCCTATATCGCCGATGACCCATCCAAGGATTTCGTCGGGCTGAACCCGCTGGGGGCGCAGACCGTGCGCGTACTGACAGGCCGGCACCGGCATGTCGCCGCGAAGCCGGGCTATGAGGCCCGCCACACTATCCCCGACCTGTCTTTCTTCCCGGCCCTGCTGGCGGAGATGGAAAGGGGCTAAAGCCCCCTGGTTAGGCCCCGGGCACGCCGCCTTCCACCATATCGGCCTTGAAGGCCTCGCCGCGCTTCAGGTCGCGCGACGCCTTGCGGCCCAGCACAGCATCGAGATATTTCGGCAGAAGCCCGTGCGCCGGGCGGATGGAACGCACCGAGGCCTCGGTGATCGTCTCGCCCTTCTTCAAATCCGCCACGACATAGAGCGAGCGGCGGAACCGTAATGAGTCCCGTTCCGCCTCGGTCGGCCCATAGACGGGCGTTCCCAGGGCGGCCTGCGCCGCGCGCGTGTCGGCCACCAGCGTTGCCAGCTCCGCCGGCTCCAGCGAGAAGGCGCTGTCCACGCCGCCATCGGCGCGGGCCAGCGTGAAGTGCTTCTCGATCAACGCCGCGCCAAGCCCGATTGCAACGGTGGAGGCCAGCGTGCCCATCGAATGGTCGGACAGGCCGACCACCGTGCCCAGCCGTTCGGCGAGGTCGGGAATGTTTGACAAATTGGCCCGTTCGATCGGCGTCGGGTAGGCGCTGATGCAGTGCAGGATGGCGATCTCCTTCGCCCCGGCATCGCGCGCGGCGGCCACCGCTTCTTCGATCTCTGCAAAGGTTGCCATGCCGGTGGACAGGATCAGCGGCTTGCCGGTCCGGGCCACGAGCCGGATCAGCGGGATATCGACGATCTCCGACGAGGCGATCTTGTAAACGGGCGCATCCAGCGATTCGAGCAGCTCGACCGCCGTCGGATCGAACGGGGCGGAGAAGATGGTGATGCCGATCTCCCGCGCGTGGCGGAACAGCGGTTCGTGCCATTCCCACGGCGTATGTGCGTCCCGGTACAGGTCGTACAGGCGCTGGCCCTCCCAAAGACCCTTGCCGACGCGGAAATCCGGACCGTCATGGTCGATGGTGATGGTGTCGGCGCGGTAGGTCTGCAGCTTCACCGAGTCGGCGCCGGCCGCCTTCGCCGCGTCCAGGATGGCGAGCGCGCGCTCGATTTCGCCATTATGGTTGCCCGACATCTCCGCCACGATATAGGGCGGATGACCCGGCCCGACCGGCCGGCCATCAATGGTCATCATGGGAGGCATGGCCGCACCTTTCCGCCTGTGCCGGATGCGACGCCGAAACTGCGCGTTCCCCCTGCACAGCGGCCGCATCTTGTGGTCTATTAGGGGTTGGCCCCATGATATACGAAAAGCGGGGGCGCGCCACCGCATGTTGTCGTGACGTGCCGCAGGATCAGCGAAGGAACCGAAGCATGGCCGAAGACAAGCCCATCCGCACCCTCGTCGGCTCGACGCAATCCGAAACTGACCGCAAGCTGGACCTTGCCCGCCGGTTGCGCAACTCGCCGGTTCCCGATCAGGAACTGCTCGATAATATCGGCCTCTACCTCACCCGGCAGACACTGTCGCGCATCAATTTCATGCAGTCGCTCTACAGGATGATCGTACCGGTGCATGGCGTCATCATGGAATTTGGCGTGCGCTGGGGTCAGAACATGGCCCTGTTCTCGGCGCTGCGCGGCATCCACGAGCCGTTCAACTACAACCGCATGGTGATCGGCTTCGATACCTTCGAAGGCTTCCCGTCAGTGACGCCACAGGATGGTGGGCGCGTACAGGCCGGTGACTATGGCGTTGCCGAGAACTGGACGGACGAGCTGGAAACTATTCTGGACTTTCATACCAAGAACGCGCCGATACCCCACAAGACCAAGCATGCGCTGGTCAAGGGCGATGCTACAGAAACTCTGCCCGCCTACCTGCAGGCGCATCCGGAAACCATCGTGGCGCTGGCCTATTTCGACTTCGATATCTACAAGCCGACGCGGGACTGCCTGGAAGCGATCCTGCCGCATCTGACCAAGGGCAGCGTGCTGGCGTTCGACGAGCTGAACATGCCCGAATTCCCCGGCGAGACCATCGCCGTGCGCGAGGTCCTGGGACTGTCGCGCTACGCCATTCGCCGCGATCCGTCGAGTCCGCTGACCTCCTACATGGTGGTCGAATGACCCGTGAACGCAGCCGGCCCCAAAGCCGGACCTTCGCCGGTGGCAAGGACATAAAATATGGCATCCACTGCCCACTGTTACTACTCTGTCGGAAGACGGTCAGCATGCCAGCGGTCGCACCCGTGATTCGATCCGCTTTGCCCTCTCCCTTTTCTCCGCAAGCCTGATATGAACCGCAAGCAACGCCGCGCCTCGCAGAGACACATCGCCGCGTCGAAACCTCTCGTCACCGGCAAGGGCCTGTCACCGACACAGCGTTTGCAGGTGTTGCAGGCGGCGGTTGCCCATCACAAGGCGGGACGGCTGGCAGAGGCGGAAGCGGGCTATAGCGAGATTCTGGAACGGCAGCCGACTGACTCGACCGCGCTGCATCATCTGAGCCTGATCGCCATGGACCGCGGCGAGATCGACGAGGCGCTGAGGCTGGTTGGACTGGCGCTGGAATCCGACCCCAAATACGCCGAGGCGTACAACAGCGCCGGCACCTATCACAAGGCGAAGAAGCAGCTGGACGAGGCGGATGCCAGCTTTCGCCAGGCCGCCAGATTCAAGCGGAACTATGCCGAAGCGCACTACAATCTCGGAACGGTTCTGAGCGATCAGGACAAGCTGGAAGAAGCGGTCGAGCAATACCGCATCGCGCTCCGCATCCAGCCCAACTATACCGTTGCCCTTAACAATCTCGGCATCGTCCTCAGCAAGCTGCTGCGCCTGGATGAGGCAACGGATTGCTTCCGCCGCGCATTGCACATCGATTCGAAGATGGCCTCGCTCTATTCCAATTTCGGCAATGCGCTGAGGCGTCAGGGAAAATACGAGCGCGCCATGCAGGCTTATGCCTGTGCTTCGGCACTCGCCCCGGACTTGATCGATTCCCGATTCAACTACGGCACACTCGAACTCCAGGTCGGTAAATTGAAGCCCGGCTGGAAATTGTACGAGTTGGGCTTCGCCCTCGGCGAAAGGCGCCCGCAGCGGCATCTCGAACAGCCCCGGTGGAATGGCGAGGATGCGCGCGACAAGTCGATCCTGGTCTGGCGTGAACAGGGCATCGGCGACGAAATCATGTTCGGAACCTGCATTCCCGATCTGGTCCGCCAGGTCCGCAAGGTCATCGTCGAATGCGACACCCGCCTGGTCCCGCTGTTTGCCAGATCAGTCCCGGACGCGCTGGTAAGGCCATCGGATTCCTTCGCCCGCTCGGTTCCCGATGCGGATGCCCATATCCCGATGGGCAGCCTGCCGGGCCTGTTCCGGAACGCTATCGGCGATTTCCCGAAGACCCCCGGCTATCTGCGGGCCGACCCCGCCCGGATGGCCTACTGGAAAAAGCGGATCGACGCTCTGGGCGACGGTATCAAGGTCGGCCTCTGCTGGCGCAGCCAGTTGCGCAGCCGCGACCGTAACCTGGCCTATGCCGAGATCGAGGATTTGAAGCCGCTGTTTTCCATCCCCGGCATCCGCTTCATCTGCCTGCAATATGATGCGAGCGCCGAGGAAGTGGCGGAGATCAACAAGGCCCACGGCATAGACCTTGTCCATATCGACGGGCTTGACCAGCGCAACGACATCGACGGCGCCGCCGCGCTGATGGCCAATCTCGATCTGGTGATCTCGGCGGCAACCTCGGTAGGCGAAATTGCCGGCGCGCTGGGGATGCCGGTCTGGCGCTTCAGCCTGGAAGCGGACTGGACGCGTCATGGCACCCGCAACCGCCCCTGGTTTCCGAGCATGCGGTGTTTCAGCCGGCACCCGGATTCGCCCTGGCGAAACCTGTTCGCCGAGGTACACCGCGACCTGGCCGCCATCGCGGCCGACCCGCGGGAGTTGCGGGAACAGGGCAAGCGGGCCTTTACCTGGAGTGTGGCGCTGCCGGAAACGGCGCCCGAGACCGATACGCCGCCCGTGCTGGGGCATGACGAGAAGAAGAAGCCTTCCTTCTCGATGATGATGCAGCAGCAAAAGGGCGACGGCGCGAATCCCGCCCTTGCCGCACAGATCGAGGCCGCCCAGAAAGCCGAACAGGCGCACCAGCATTTCCAGGACGGGGATTATGTAACCGCCCTTGGACTCTATCAGGATATCCTGGCGATTAATCCGGTTGACCCGAACGCCCTGTTTGGCGCCGCCAATATCGCGGCGGCGACCGGGCAGCCGGAAGCGGCCATCGCCCTGTACCAGACCTTGCTGCAGATCGACCCGGACTCGGTTGAGGTCATCAACAATCTCGGATCGACCTTGCGCAAGATGGGCCGGCATGCGGAATCCATCGACATCGTCCGCGAGGCGATCAACCGCTATCCGCAGGAAGCCCGGCTCTGGCACAATATCGCCGCCACCCTGTCGCAACGCCACGAACCCGGCGATATCGACAATGCGATCCTGTTCTATGAGGAGGCGCTGCGCCTCGACCCCTCACTTCCCGAACCGTTCAGCAATTACGCCATGCTGCAATGTATCCTCGGCAATGGGGAGAAAGGGCTGAAACTCCACCGCAAGGCCCTGGAACTGGCGCCGGAGAATCCGAAGCTGCAGCTCAACTACGCCGTCGATCTGCTGGCGACCGGCCATATCCAGGAAGGCTGGCAGCGCTATGAGGCCCGCCTTGAGCGCGGCATGGCGCAGGCCATCGATTACCGTCACGGCCTGCCGCGCTGGCAGGGCGAGGACCTGTCCGGCAAGACCATCCTGGTGTCAGGCGAACAGGGGCTGGGCGACCAGATATTCTTCGCCAATTGCCTGCCTGACGTGGCGGCGAAGGCGAAGCAGGTAACCCTCGATGTCGAAGCCCGTCTGGTGCCGCTGTTCCGCCGATCCTTCCCCGGCATCCATGTCCATGCCAGCACCTCGACCGGTGAGGACGGCAATATCGTCTATACCTATGACTGGCTGACCGAGAAGCATGATTACGCCTGCCCGGTCGGCAGCCTGCCGCTTTACCTGCGGCAAAGGCTGGAGGATTTCCCGGCGACCGGCGGCTATCTGAAGGCGGATGCCCAGCGTATCGACAGCTGGCGCAAAAGGCTGGGCAAGCTGGGGCCGGAACCGAAGATCGGCATCTGCTGGCGCAGCGGCCTGCGCACGCCTGACCGGCGGCGATTCTATACCGAGCTCTCCGAATGGGGCCCGATCCTGACCCTGCCGGGCCTGCGCTTCGTGAATTTGCAGTATGATGATTGCGCGGAGGAACTGGCCGCCGCCGCGAGGCAATTCGGTGTGACGATCCAGAATTTCACGGATGTCGATCAGCGCAACGATCTGGACGAAACGGCGGCGCTGATCACAGCGCTGGATCTGGTGATCACCGCACCGACCGCCGTGCAGGCGATAGCCGGCGCGCTGGGCGTACCGACCCTGCTGCTGGGGGCGAGCTGGCTAGCCCTTGGCACCGACCACTTCCCGTTCCAGCCCAGCGTGACACCGGTGCATGGCACGCCGGAGGTGCCGATGCTCGACCGTGCGGCGGAAATCGTGAAAGAACGCTTCTAGCGGTTGCCGATGCCCAGCACGTCGCCCAGCGCTTCGACGGTGCGGTCCACATCAGCCTCCACCATGCCGGCGAACAGCGGCAGCGACAGGCAGCGCGCGTAATAAGAATCCGCCCCCGGCAAGGACGCCGCGCCATAGCGCTGGCGGTAATAGGGCTGCAGATGCACCGGGATGTAATGCACCTGCGTGCCGATGCCCTTGCTGCGCAGCCGGTTCATCACCGCCGCGCGGTCCAGCCCGACACGCTTGAAATCGATCAGTACCGGGTGCAGATGCAAGGCCGGCTCCAGCCCGTCGCGCTTGCGCAAGCCAGCCACCACCGGCGCCCAGTCGGCCAGCAACTCGTCATAGCGCCGCGACAGCGCCAGCCTTGTGGCGGCGAAGCGCGCCAGCTTGGCGAGCTGGCTGCGCCCCAGCGCGCACTGCATGTCGGTCGCGCGGTAATTGAAGCCGGGCTCCGGCATCTCGTAGTACCAGGGGTTGGGCCGCCCATCGGCATCGAAGGCGAGATCGGCCTGCGTGAATTCCTCCGGCGCGCGGGTCATGCCGTGGCTGCGGAAGGCCTGCAGCCGGGCGGCCAGGCCGGGATCGTTGGTGGTGACCGCCCCGCCCTCGCCCATCGTCACCGTCTTCACCGGATGGAAGGAGAAGGTGGTCATGTCGGCATGCGCGCCCGAGCCGACGGCATTCCACGCCCCCGAAGGGTCGCGGTAGCGCGTGCCCAGCGCGTGGCTGGCATCATCGACAATGGCAAGGCCATGCCGGCGGGCGACCGCGTGGATGCCCTCGACATCGCCGACCGGCCCGCCGAGATGCACATTGAACAGTGCCTTCGCGTTGCCGTCGGCAGGCACGCGCGCCAGCGCCTGCTCCAGCGCCTCCGGCGTCATCAGGCCGGTTTCCGGATCGACATCGGCGAACACCACCTCCGCCCCGACATAGCGCGCGGCATTGGCGGTGGCGAGGAAGGTGACCGTCGGCACCACCACCCAGTCGCCGGGGCCAAGACCCAGGGCAAGGGCGGCCATATGCAGTGCCGCCGTGCCATTGGCGCAGGCCACCGCATGGCGCGCTTGCACCACCGCCGCGAGGTCGGCCTCGAAGCGATCGACTTCCGGCCCGGTGGTGAGATAATCGCCGCGCAATACGGCGACCACGGCGGCGATATCCTCATCCTCGATGAGCTGGCGGCCATAGGGCAGGAAGCCCCCGGCGCCGGCCCGGTTGCCGGTCACGAAACCTGTTCCTTCAGGTAATAGTCCAGATTTTCGCGGCCAAGCCACTCGTTGTTCCGGTCGCTGGAATAGACGAAATCCTCCGGAACCTTCTGGGCGTTCTTGTAGCCAGTCGGACGTGACCACCAGGCGAATGAAGGCTGGATGACGTAACGGTCGCCGATATCCACCGTGGTGCGCGCATCGTCGGAGGAGATCATCACCTCATGAATTTTCTCGCCCGGCCGAATGCCAACAACCTTGTGCTTCAGCCGCGGCGCCAGTGCGATGGCGAATTCGGTCATCAGCATGCTGGGAATCTTCGGCACGAAAATCTCGCCGCCGCGCATCATCGGCAGGCAGGACAGCACGAAATTGACACCCTGGGTCAGGGTGATCCAGAACCGCGTCATCCGCGGATCGGTGATCGGCAGCTCTTCCGCCCCTTCCTCGATCAGCTTCTGGAAATAGGTCAGCACGCTGCCGCGCGAGCCCACCACATTGCCATAGCGCACCACCGAGAAGCGGCAGCCATTGCCGCCGGACAGATTATTGGCGGCAATGAAGATCTTGTCGGAGGCCAGCTTGCTGGCGCCATACAGGTTGATCGGGTTGGCCGCCTTGTCGGTGGACAGCGCGATCACCCGCTTCACCCCGGCGCCGATGGCGGCGCGCACCACATTCTCCGCCCCCATGACGTTGGTGTGGATACATTCGAACGGGTTGTATTCGGCAATCGAAACATGCTTCATCGCCGCTGCGTGGATCACATAGTCCACGCCGCGCATTGCCATTTCCAGACGTTCGGCATTGCGCACATCGCCGATGAAGTAGCGCATGAAGGGATAGCGGTCGGTAGGGAATACCTGCGCCATCTCGTACTGCTTCATCTCGTCGCGCGAGAACACGATGAGGCGCTTGGGCGTATAGCGCGAGATGACCTGCTTTACGAAATGCCGGCCAAAAGAGCCAGTACCGCCGGTCACCAGGATGACCTTGTCGTTGAAGTCGGTTTCCTTGTCCAGGAAGTCGCGATAGAAGCTGGGCGCGCTGGTCTCGCCCTCGGTAGCGGTCTGCTTTTCGATATCCATATCCCCCTCAGCCGATTACCGCGTTGAATACGCTAGATTACGGATTCGACACGATTTTCCTTTTGGCTGCCCCTCAGTAAAGAATCATATCAGTCGCCAAGCGCCGCGTCATCCATGACCCGCGAGACACCGGCGGTGCTCATCTCGGACACCGACTCCAGTGCGAGACCGAGGCGGTACAGGCTGATTTCGCCAGATGTCTTCAACAGGGCCACGTTCCGGGCAGCGCTGCGGCAGGCCGGATCGACCAGCAGCGCCAGCCGGTAGCAGCGCGCGGCGGCCTCACCCTGGTCAAGCCGGGCCAGCAGATCGCCCAGCGCGGTCAGCGCCGGCACCGAGCGCGGCGCGTGAAAGATCGCCGTGCGGTAGCTGTCGATGGCGTCGTCGATTTCGCCGCCGGCCTCCTGCTCCCGGCCGAGGCCGATATAATAGTCCGGGTCCGTCGGGATGATGCGGATCGGGGAAAGCTCAGTCATAACGGCCTCACACAAGGATGTTGAGATTGCCGCCCTGCAACAGCTGCAGGGCAATCTGGCCCGAGGAGCCGAAGGAACCGCCGCCCATATTGGCAAGCTGCGCCTCGGCATCCTTCTGCGTCAGAAAGCGGGCGAGAAACTTGTCCACGAAGGCCGGATCCTTGAAATCCTCCGCCTTGACCTTGGATTCGATCACCTTGGCCTGGCGTTCCAGGCTCTGATTCACGATCTCTTTCGGGATGCGCAGCGTGTCGGTAATGACCGAGCGCATCACCTTGTCGCCCATCAGCTTGTAGATATCGCCATCCTCGGCGACCTCCGCGACCTTGCGGCGGAAATAGGCGGCCTCGCGCAGCGCCTCGTTACCGCCGCCCAGATTCTTCTCGAACTGGTTGGTCAGGAACTTGTCGGCGATGTCCTTCAGGAACTTGTCGTCCTTCAGATTCTCCACGCCGGAGCCGAAGAAGTCGAAGGCTTCCGAGATCTGCTTGTAACGCGGTTCGACCATCCGGTTGACCAGCGATTCCTTGGCCTCCGGATCCTGCGTCATCACCGCCTTGATGCGGGCGGTGTAGTTCATTTCCTGGTCCAGACCGAAGGCGCCCAGGGCCACCTGCATCAGCCGGCGGTCCTTGAAGAAATCCTCCGGCGATTCGATCTTCTTCGCATTCTCCAGGAAATAATCGATCTCCCGCTGCATCTGCGGCTGCTTGGCGTAGGTCTGTTTCTGCGCCTCGCCGGAATTCTGCAGCGTCCTGAACAGAAGCAGGGAAGACATTCCCCCTCCGGCGCCCCCGGTCCCGATCTGCATGGCTTTTCCTTCTCTTGCGGAATCCTGTCGGGCAGACAGGGAAGCAAGAGGCGGGCCAGCCTTCCCCGCTCAGGTCCCGCCACGGCGAATGGCCGGTTTTCCGGCGATTCCCATTGACCTGCGACCGGCGCTGGCCGATGGTCGGCGCGTCGAACAAAGGGCCGGCCGGCAGTTTTTGCCGGGCGTTCTTTTCCGGCCCGCACATCCCCTGTCTGCGTATCGAGGCGTTTTCCTGAAATGACTGAAACCTGCGATTTCCTGGTGATCGGCGGCGGCATCGCCGGCGCGTCCGCCGGCTATGAGCTGGCCAAGCATGGCCGCGTCATCCTGGCCGAGAAGGAAAGCCAGCCCGGCTATCACACGACCGGCCGGTCGGCGGCGCTGTTCGCGGAAGGTTACGGCAACGCCCCGATCCGCGCGCTGACCCGCGCCAGCCGCGCCTTCTTCGAAAACCCGCCGGAAGGCTTCACCGAGGCGCCGCTGCTCACCCCGCGCGGGGCGATGATCGTGGCGACCGCCGAGCAGATGCCGATTCTGGAAAAGGCCTATGCCGAAACCACGGCAACGCTGCCCGATGTGGAATGGCTGGACGCCGCCGGCGTGCTGCGCCGCGCCCCCGTGCTGCGCGAGGGCTATGCCGTCGCCGGCTTCTATAATGAAGGCGAGCGCGACATGGATGTGAATGCCATCCATCAGGGCTATCTGCGCGGTATCCGCGCCGCCGGTGGACAGATCGTCACCGATGCGGAGATCACCGGCCTGACCCGCGAGGGCGAAGGCTGGCGCGTCGAGACCGCCGCTGGCAGCTTCTCCGCCGCCGTGGTGGTGAACGCGGCCGGTGCCTGGGCGGACGAGGTCGCCGCGCTGGCCGGTGTCGCCAGGGTCGGGCTGCAGCCGAAGCGCCGCACCGCCTTCACCTTCGATGCGCCGGACGGCATGGATGTGCATGCCCTGCCCGCCGTGGTCGATGCCGAGGAAAGCTGGTATTTCCGTCCCGAATCCGGCCGGCTGATGGGCAGCCCGGCGGACGAGATCGACTCGCCGCCCTGCGATGCGCAGCCGGACGAGATGGATATCGCCATCGCCGTGGACCGTATCGAACAGGCGACCATCTTCCAGATCCGCCGCCTCGCCTCGCGCTGGGCGGGCCTGCGCAGCTTTGTTGCCGACCGCACCATGGTCGCCGGCTTCGCGCCGGACACGAAAGGCTTCTTCTGGCTGGCCGGCCAGGGCGGCTATGGTATCCAGACCGCCCCCGCCATGGGCCGGCTGGCGGCCAGCCTTGCCACCGGTAGCCCCCTGCCGGACGACATTGCCGGTTTCGGGGTATCGGCGGCCGATCTCGCACCGGACCGGCCGGCGCTGCGCGGTGCATAATTTGTCAGATTTTTCCGGCAGCTAAGGAATCGTAAAGGATTAGCGGTTAGCCTCCGTGGATTGAGAGCGCACTGAGCTATCCTTTTTCGAGAATCGCCGGGTTGCCATGACCGAAAGCACCGTGAACATCCTTCTGGTGGGTGATATCGCCAGCCGGCGGACGACCATCCGCGGGATGCTGGAATCGGGCGATGCCGGGTTTCGCATCAGCATCGCCGAATCCATCGGTAAGGCCGCCGCGCGCCTGCAGAAGGGCGGAATCGATCTGGTGATCCTTGACAGCCGAGAGGGTACGGCGATCGACCTCGGCAGCGTTCCGGTGCTGCGCTGCCTGGCGCCAACCCTGCCGATCCTGGCGGTCGTGCCGATGCTGGACGATCGCGACCGCCGCATCGCCGAATATCACGGCACCAGCGACAGTTTCGTGCTGGAGAATTACGACGCGGCCGGGCTCGCGGCACTTCTGCGCCGGCACCTTGCGCAGCCAGCCTGCGGCGAGACCAGCCGCGTTCCCCATGTCCTGATCGTGGAAGACGAACCGGCAACGGCGGAAATCCTCACCCGCTTTGTCGCCTGGCACGGTTACCGCGTCAGCGTCGTCCATAATGGCCGCGAAGCGCTTGACCTGATGCTGGCCGACCCCGCCGATCTGGTCATCACCGATCTCGAAATGCCGGTGCTGGATGGCGAGAGCCTGATCGCGGAGCTGCAGGCCTTCGAGAAGCGGCCACACATCATCGTCGTCACCGGTAATCCCGTCAGCGATCTGTCCTGGATGCGGCTGCGCAACAGCGTTGTGGAACTGTACCAGAAGCCGTTGAATCTTAAGGAAATCGGCCGGACGGTCGAACGGCTGATCGGCATCAGCCTGCGCCCCGCCATAACAGCGCCAACCTGTGACGCCCTCTGATTAATTGAGTGGAGCCGGCCGGCGGCACTTCCTATAGTAGCCGCCTGTTCTCTCCGCTGGCGCCAAGAAGTCTCTGCCGTGCCCCGCTATATCCACCGCATTCCCCGCCCCGACATTCCCAGCTTTCCGACCTTCGGCATCGGCCATAATGGCGGGCCGCCATTGTCCACCGGCTGGCAGGTCACCTGCTGGAAGAAGGCGAAGGAAAAGGCCTTCGCCGCCCCGCGCGAGGTAGTGCTGATGCGGCTGCGCCGCGCCCGCGAGCTGGGCATGACCTACCAGCAATACACCGCCATCCTGCTCGACAAGGGCAAGGTGCCGTGAGGCTTCACCGGAAGCTGCGGTCCGGGCGGTAAGGCGCTAGGTCGAACTCCGAACCGCGCCCGGCGACCAGATCGGCGACCACCCGGCCGGTGAGCGGCCCCAGCGACAGCCCCATATGGCCGTGGCCGAAGGCCAGCACCGTGTTGGCATAGCGCGGCGAGCGCCCCACCACCGGCTTCGAATCCGGCGTCGAGGGGCGATAACCCAGCCATTCGCGCGTTACCTCCGCCTGGCCGATGGCGGGCAGTACGTCCTTCGCCAGATCCAGCATACGGCGGATACGGCGGAAATCCGGCGGCGCGTCCAGACCGGCCAGCTCTACGCCGCTGGTCAGGCGCAGCCCCTCCTGCATCGGCGCCAGCACATAGGACTGGTCGGCGATCAGCGTCGGCCGACCGACCGACGGCGTGCCATCCGGCAGCTTCAGGTTCAGGTGATAGCCGCGCTCGGTATCCAGCGGCACCGGCGCACCGGCCTCTGCCGCCAGCGCCTTCGACCAGGCGCCCGCCGCGATCACCAGCCGGTCCACCGGATGGATGGCAAGGTCGGTCACCACTTTCTCCGGCCCGGCCGGCCCGATCTCCAGCCGGCGCACAGTTTCCTGCAGGATGGTGCCGCCATTGCGCCGAAAATGCTCGGCATAGGCGGCAATCAGCTTGTGCGGCAGCGACACGAACCCGGCATCGGGCTGGAAGATGCCTCGGGCGAAACGCTTTTGCAGATGCGGTTCCAGCTGGCGCACCTCGTCGCTGTCCAGCACATCGAACTTCACGCCGCAGCCCGTCATCAGCTCGCGATCGAAGGCGGTGCCATTGAAGCTGCCCTCACTGCCATAGAGCTTCAGCCAGCCAACGCGGCGGATAATGTCTTCCGCCCCGGCCAGCTTCACCAGCTCCTCATGCGCGATCAGCGCCCGGCTGACCAAGGGCAAAAGCTCCCGCGATATCTGCCGCACGCGGGCCGCGTCGCCGGCCTGCAGGAAGCGGATCAGCCAGGGTGCGATGTGCGGCAGGTAGCGCCAGCGGATGGCGAACGGCCCCGCCGGATCCAGCAGCATCTTCGGCACCTTCTTCCAAAGTCCCGGCATGGCGGTCGGCGTCACCCCGCCGGTGGCGATCACCCCGGCATTGCCCAGCGAGGTGCCGGTGCCCGGCGGCTTCGGGTCGATCACCGTGACCTTGTGGCCGTCACGCTGCAGGTAGAGGGCGGCACTCATGCCGACGATACCGGCGCCGATGATCGTGACGTGCCGTGGGGCAACTGGGGGGGAGACTGTAGGGGCAGAGGACATGAAAGGAACCGCGCGGCAGGGAAATCTCTCCGGAACCTTAGCCATATCCCGCGTTAATGTTCTAGACTGTATCGGTAAAGTCGGCGGCCTCGCCCGTCAGATATCCCCCAGCCTGACGAACGGACCCTTGCGACAGACAATCACCACGCTCAGCGCACTTCTGCTGTCAGTCGGCATTTTGCTGACCGGCTCCGGCCTCCAGGGCACATTGCTGGCCGTCCGCGGCAATCTGGAAGGTTTCCAGCCCTCGATGATCGGCATGATGATGTCCGGCTATTTCGCCGGCTTCATTGCCGGCTGCGTGGTCGGGCCGCTGATCGTGCGCCGGGTCGGCCATATCCGCGCCTTTTCGGTGTTCGCCGCCATCGCCGCGTCGGTCTTCCTGCTGCATGCGATTGTCGTCGATCCCTATGTCTGGACGGGTCTGCGCGTCATCTCCGGCATCAGCCTCGCCGGCCTCTACATGATCATCGAAAGCTGGCTGAACGAGCGCAGCCCGAACGAACTGCGCGGTTCCGTCATCTCGATCTACCGCATCGTCGATCTGACGGCGACCACCGGCGGGCTGCTGCTGCTGACGCTGG
Organism: Oceanibaculum nanhaiense; assembly: GCF_002148795.1. Lineage (NCBI taxonomy): Bacteria > Pseudomonadati > Pseudomonadota > Alphaproteobacteria > Rhodospirillales > Oceanibaculaceae > Oceanibaculum > Oceanibaculum nanhaiense. The sequence continues at coordinate 206,513 of NZ_MPOB01000003.1, forward strand.
GCGACCCCGAGGATTATCCGCTGTTCTGCCTGGGGGCCATCCTGATCTGCCTGGCGCTGGTGCCGGTCGGCCTGACCCGCAGCGCCGTTCCCGCCCCCATCAGCACGGTGAAAATCAGGATCGGCCGGCTGTACCGCCTGTCGCCCCTCGGTGTCGTCGGCTGTTTCGGCTTCGGTGTGGTCAGCGGCGCCTTCTGGGGCATGGGGCCGGTCTTCGCCCAGGCCGGCGGCGTGCCGCTGTCCGGCGTGGCGATCTTCATGGCTGCCGTGATGATCGGCGGCGCGCTGGCGCAATGGCCGGTCGGCTGGCTGTCGGACCGCTACGACCGACGCACCATCCTGGCCGGCACGGTGTTCCTGGCCAGCCTGTCCGGGCTGATTCTGATCGGTCTCTACGGCATGCCGCCGCAATTTCTGCTGGTCGGCTCCGCCCTGTTCGGCGCGCTGATGATCCCGGTCTATTCGCTGTGCATCTCGCACGCCAACGATTACATGGAACCGGGCGATTTCGTCGAGGCCTCCTCCGGCCTGCTGCTGCTGAACGGGGCCGGCGCGGTGATCGGGCCGCTTTTCGCCTCGATCCTGATGGAGGCGACGGATGCCCGCGCGCTGTTTGCCTTCACCGCACTCGTGCATGCGGCGATGGGCGGTTTCGCGCTCTATCGCATGACCCGCCGGCCGCCGAAACCGGCCGAGGAACAGGGCGATTTCATCGCCGTGCCGCGCAGCACCCCGGCGGTGTTCCAGCTTGATCCGCGCGCTGAGGAGGAACAGCCGGAAGGCGAGACGATGGCCTCCGCGCCAGCCTCGGCGCCTGGGGCCTCGTCGCCGGACGAGTCCGACCCGTCAGACGAAACACAGCGCTGATTGCCAACGGCCCTGAAACGGTCCAGAAGGAGATATCCTTCCTTTCAGGCACCCCCGCATGACCGGCACTGTCGATTTCGGCCTGATCCTGACGGTCTTCGTCGCGACCTATATCGGCATGGCGCTGGGGCGCTTCCCCGGCCTCAGCATCGACCGCGCCGGCATTGCCCTGCTGGCCGCCATCGTGCTGGCGGTGACAGGCGCGGTAACGCCTGCCGGCATCCTGGACTCCATCGACTTCCCGACGTTGTTCGTGCTGTTCGGCCTGATGATCCTGTCGGCGCAATTCGACGCCAGCGGCTTCTACGACTGGTGCTCGCTGCGCATCGCCGGTCTGGAACGCTCCCCGGTCTGGCTGCTGGGCGCGGTGGTGGCCACATCCGGCCTGCTGTCGGCGGTGCTGGCGAACGATGTGGTGGTGTTCGCGATGACGCCGCTGCTGTGCGCCGGGCTGCTGGCGCGCGGGCTTGACCCCCGCCCCTATCTGATCGGGCTGGCCGGCGGCGCCAATGCCGGATCGGCGGCCACACTGATCGGCAACCCGCAGAACATCCTGATCGGCCAGACCGGCGCACTCGATTTCTGGAACTTCCTGGCCGCCTGCGCGGTGCCGGCGCTGATCGGGCTGGGCTGCGTGTTCCTCGTCACCTGCCTCGTCTGGCGCGGCCGCTTCGAGAGAGTTACCCCGCCGGTCCCGGCGCTGCCGATGCAGAAGCTGGACCGCACGCATCTGCTGAAAGCCATTGCCGCGATCTGCGCCCTGCTGGCGCTGTTCGCCACGCCGCTGCCGCATGCGGTCAGCGCGCTGATTATCGGCGGCGCGCTGCTGGTCAGCCGGCGGCTCGAGACCCGTACCCTGTTCGGCAAGGTGGACTGGCCGCTGCTGGTGCTGTTCGCCGGCCTGTTCGTGGTGACCGAGGCGCTGGCCACGACCGGCCTGCCGGGCCGGGCCGTTGATCTGCTGGCGGCAAGCGGCCTGACACCGGACAAGCTGTCAGTGCTGGCGCCGGTGGCGATCCTCGGCAGCAACAGCATCGGGAATGTACCGGCGGTCATCCTGCTGCTCGCGGTCTGGCCGGATCTGGCGGCGGAAACGCTCTACGGGCTGGCAATCCTGTCCACGCTGGCCGGCAATCTGCTGATTGTCGGCAGCCTGGCCAACATCATCACGGTGGAACGCGCAAAGAGCGCCGGGGTGCGGCTGGGCTTCATCGAGCATGCCCGTTGCGGCGTGCCCATGACCCTGCTGTCGCTGGCCGGCGCCGGCCTCTGGCTGTGGCTCAGCGGGCTGATGCCGCTGGTCTAGAGCAGCCCCGGGATATCGGTGAGGAAGCGGATGGCATGTCGCGGCTGTATGCCCAGCTCCTCCATCTGGCCGGTGCTGCGCTGGATCCAGACACTCTCGAAGCCGTAATAACTGGCGCCCGCCACATCGAAACCGTTGGAGGAGACGAACAGGATGTCCTTCGCCGGCAGGTCCAGCGTTTCGGTGACGATCTTGTAGGCCGCGTCATGTGGCTTGAACAGGCGCACCGGATCGACGCTGATGACCGCCTCCAGCAGCGTCTCGAAACCGGCATTGCGGACCACCGCGTCCAGCATGGCAGGGCTGCCGTTCGACGCGATGGAAAGCCGGATGCCCATCGACTTCAGCCGATGCAGCGCCTCGCCCGCCTCCGTGTGCGGCTGCAAGCGGAGATATTCGTCCATCAGCCGGTCGAGCACCACTGTGGTCGGCGCTATGCCCTGGCTTTTCAGCGCATAGACCAGCGCATCGCGGGTCACCGCCCAGAAATCCTCATAGCGGCCCATCAGGCTGCGCAGCCAGGTATATTCCAGCTGCTTCTGCCGCCAGATCTGCGACAGCGCCGGCCCCTTTCCGGGAAACAGTTCCTCGCTGAGCGCGCGCACCGAATGCACATCGAACAGCGTACCGTAAGCATCGAAGGCGATGGCCTTGGCCACCGGATTACAGCCTTACCGAACCGTGCGTCGATTGATAGACCTGCCCGACGCCCGGATTCACGCTCACCAGCAGCACGCCGACGCCGATGGAGATAACCAGCACTGCGATGACACTCGCCAGAAACGCTTTCATCAGACTCCCCTCTTTTTATAAATCCGGCCTTGTCCGGGCAATCTTAGCACCGTTCGGCCGATTGTGTCTTACGGACCGGTTACCCGCCGCAAATACTCGATGAGCGCTTCCCGGTCTTCCTGCCGGACCAGCTTCTGCAGCGGCATTTTGCTGCCCGGAGTCACAACATCCGGCCCTTGTGTGAACAGATCACCAATGGTTTCGGCCGTCCAGACAATGTCGCTGTCGCGCAGCGCCGGCGAATAGGGATAGCCTTCCAGCGTGCCGGCCTTGCGGCCGAAGATGCCATGCAGCGTTGGCCCGGCCCGGTTGCCGCCATCGGCCGTGACCGTATGGCATGGCCCGCAGCGGCGGAAGATCGCCGCCCCCTTATCCTGCGGCGCGGTGCTGGCGCCCGCTGTCGCTGCCACCGGATCGCCGAGCGCCTCCCCGGTCGCCGCGTCCCACAGCCGGACCACCGAATCATTGCCGGCCGCCAGCACGCGGCCACTATCCGGCGTATAGGCAACCGCCCAGACCGGCCCGCCACGCCCGGCCAGCGCATGGACCGGCCTTTCCTCGCCAACCTTCCAGAGCCGTACCATGCCGTCGATGCCGCCGCTGGCGAAGCTTTTGCCATCCGGCGACACCGCGATGTCGAGCACCGGCCCCTTATGCGCCAGGCGGCGGCTCATTTCCTGCCCGGTTGCCGGGTTCCAGCGCCGGATCGTCTCGTCCGTACCGGCGCTGAGCAGCGCGCCGCCATCCGGCAGAAAGGCGAGCGCGTTCACGCTGAATTCATGCCCGGTCAGGTCGCGCAGCAGGCGGCCATCCGCGATATTCCACAGCCGGATGACGCCGTCATAGGCCGCCGTGGCAAGCATCGTTCCGTCGGGGGAGAAGACCGCGTCGTTCACATTGCTCTGATGGCCATCGAACCGCCGGATCAGCGCACCGCTGCCGGCATCCCACAGCGCAGCATCGCCATCCCAGCCGGCACTGGCGATGGCCTTTCCGTCCGGGCTGAGGTTCAGCGCCACGATACGCCCGTCATGGGCCGCGACCACGCGAACCGGTTCCGTCTCGCCAAAACGCCAGAAGACCAGCTTGCCATCGTCGCCCGCCGTCACCGCGCCCGTGCCGTCGGGCAACATGGCGACCGCGTTCACCGCCGCCTCATGCCCGTGCAGGATCGCCGTCGCCTCGGACGAGTCCAGCGACCAGAGAATGACCGAATAATCGAAGCTGGTGGTAACCGCCCGGCTGCCATCGGGCGAAACGGCGACGCCGCGCACCGGCCCGCCATGGCCGGACAGATGGGCGCTGGCCTGCGGGGCGGTCAGCAAAACAGGAAGCAGGCACGCAATGACCAGCGTCAACCGCCGGATCCTCACGCGGGCCTGCGCGTTCATGCGGTGCGGCCCCCGCTCAATTGCGCGGGGTGGGCCGATTGGTCATGCGCCGCATTTCTCTGCCCGAGGAATCGAGTCGGGGCTCGTGCGAATCGGTCACGGAGGTCGAATAGCCGGTCGTGCCATGCTCGAAGGTCGAGACCAGCTCACCGGTCATCGGATCCACCAGCAGGGTCGTCACCATGAAGGCGCCGTTGCCGGCACCCTCTCCGGTGCGCATCACCTTCGCGGCATAGACAGGGCGCCCGTCATGCCGGGCCAGGCGAACGTCCAGCACGCGGACATTATAGGTCTCGGCCAGTTTCTTGCCGGCCTCATCGGTGCTGAGCTGCGCCGAAGCCGGGGAAGCCGAAACCGCCGCCACCAGGCACAGCAAGGCAAGGCCCGTCGCGGCGGCAAGAGGATTTCGGCGCTTGGAACACGGCACGTCGGTTACTCCATCGGTTCCGGAAGGCTGGGGCGGAAACGGGGCGGCGATCAGTCGTCGTCGCCCGGAGCCGGAGCGCCACGCCCGCCGAGACGGGCCTTGCGCTCCTCCTCCTTAACTTCCTCGACCCAGAGCGAATGATGCTCTTTCGCCCAATTCTCGTCCACCATACCGCTGCCCATGGCATCGAACGCACCTTCCATGCCGATGGTGCCGATATAGATGTGCGCGATGATCAGGATCAGCAGCACCAGCGCGACGATGGCGTGCCACAGCTGCGACAGCTGCATCTCCTGCATCATCGTCAGATTCTCCGGCAGACCGAAGCCGAAGATATTCAGCGCGGCGAAAGTCTTGCCGAAGAAGGCGAACTCGAACGGGAACATCAGCGCGATCCCGGACAGGCTGACCGAGAAACCGCCCAGCACCACGGCCCAGAAGATGATCTTCTGGCCGGCATTGAACTTCTTTGCCGGCGGATGCTTGTGCTTGGAGAAGATGCCGCCGCCCTGGGCGAACCAGGTAAGGTCCAGCCGGCTGGGGATATTGTCCTTGATCCACAGCACGAGGATCAGCACCAGCCCCAGCATGAAGGCGAAGGCGATGTAATTATGCATGTACTTGCCGGCGAGGCTGATGACGGAAAACGCGTCTGGCCCAATCACCGGCAGCAGCACATAGCGGCCATACAGGATGTTGAGGCCAGTGAGCCCCAGCACGATGAAGCTGACCGCCGTGAGCCAGTGCGAAAACCGCTCCAGCCCGTTGAAGCGCTCGATCAGCCGGCCGCTTCGGCCATGCTCGATGCGGATGCGCCCGCGGATAATGAAGAACAGCGCCAGCAGGCCAAGAATACCGACCATGCCCCACACGCCCCAGGTGGAAAGCGGGCCGTTGCGGAAGGCGCGCCAGTTCTCGCCCTCGGACTGGACCAGCACGCCGGCCTTCTTGTCGGGGATCGAGACATAGCCCTGCTCGCCCTGGCGGATGGAGCGCCAGACATCGGACTTGCCGGCTTCGGCAGGAGCGGCCTGCTGCGCATGGGCGCCAGCGGAGATACCCGCCAGCCGCTCGGCTGCGGGCATGCCGCCCAGTAGCAGCACGGCCAGCGACAGGACGGCGACAATGCGCGGGACAAAATTCCTGACGTTCATATCTTCGCCTCCCCTGACCTTACATCCACTGCTTTTCGGCGCGCTTGTTCAGCTGCTCGACGGTCGCGGGATCCAGCTTCTTGCCATCGACGACCTTGCCGATATAGGTCCCCTTGTCGAACAGCAGAATGCGGCCCTGTTCTTCCTCGCGGCAGCCCTGAAGCAGAAAACCCGCCGCAAGCAACAGGCCAACAGCCATGACGCCGGAAGCCTTGCGGGCCTTCCCGCGCCGGGCACCTTCGTTCCCCGTCAGCGCCTTTAGCATGGATCTATCCCCATTCTCGTTCTTGCTTCTTTACGTCCGGCTGGAATGGCGGGTCCGCCCGCCTGTACACGCTCGCCTGTGCACATTGGCCTGTTCACACCGGCCTGCGCGCGGACCCGTTCACTCCTATGACAGATCAGCCGCCGGCCTTCGCCTCGTAGGCGGTGCCCCAGCCCCAGGCGCCCGAACCGAAGCCGCGGGCAACCACACGCTCGCGGTAGATGTCGGACACCACATCGCCGTCACCGGCCAGCAGCGCCTTGGTCGAGCACATCTCGGCGCACAGCGGCAGCTTGCCTTCGGCGATACGGTTGCGGCCGTATTTGTGGAACTCCGCCTCGGAACTCGCGGCTTCTTCCGGGCCACCGGCGCAGAAGGTGCACTTGTCCATCTTGCCGCGGGTGCCGAAATTGCCGGCCTGCGGATACTGCGGCGCGCCGAACGGGCAGGCATAGAAGCAGTAGCCGCAGCCGATGCAGGTGTCCTTGTTGTGCAGGACGATGCCCTCGGCCGTGGTCACGAAGCAATCGACCGGGCAGACCGCCTGGCAGGGCGCGTCCGAGCAATGCATGCAGGCGACCGAGATCGACTTCTCGCCGGGCTTGCCGTCATTGATGGTGACGACTCGCCGGCGATTGATGCCCCAGGGCACCTCGTGCTCGTTCTTGCAGGCGGTGACGCAGGCATTGCATTCGATGCAGCGCTCGGCGTCGCAGAGAAATTTCATGCGGGCCATATCTTACGTCTCCCCTTCTTATGCGCGCTCGATGCGGCAGAGCGTGGTCTTGGTTTCCTGCATCTGCGTCACCGAGTCATAGCCATAGGTCTGTGCGGTGTTGGTCGATTCACCCAACACATACGGATCGGCACCCTGCGGATATTTGGCCCGCTGGTCCTTACCCTGGAACTTGCCGCCGAAATGGAACGGCATGAAAGCCACGCCGCGTCCCACACGCTCGGTCAGCATCGCCATGACATGGACCTTGCCGCCTTCCGGACCGTGCACCCAGACCATCTGGCCGTCCTTGATGCCCAGACCATTGGCATCGAACGGGTTGATCTCGACGAACATGTCCTGCTGCAGCTCGGCCAGCCAGGGGTTCGCCCGGCTCTCATCGCCGCCACCCTCATATTCGACCAGGCGGCCGGAGGTGAGGATGATCGGATACTCCTTCGAGAAATCCTGCTTCTGGATCGACTCGAAGAGTGTCGGCAGGCGATGCAGCTTGCGGTCCTTGTAGGTCGGATAGTCGGCCACAAGGTCCCGGCGCGGCGTGTAGAGCGGCTCGCGGTGCAGCGGGATCGGATCCGGGAAGTTCCAGACCTCGCAGCGGGCCTTGGCATTACCATAGGGCGCGCAGCCATGCTTGATCGCCACACGCTGGATGCCGCCCGACAGGTCAGTCTTCCAGTTCACCCCGCCGATCTTGTCACCGCCGACCTTCTGGATGGCAGCCATTTCATCGGCCGTCAGATCCTTGTCCCAGCCGAGCTTCTGCAGCATCGCCATGGTGAATTCGGGATAGCCATCCTCGATCTCCGAACCGACCGGCCAGGACCCTTCGGCCAGCAGCGTCTCGCCATTGCGCTCCACGCCATAGCGGGCGCGGAAACCCATGCCGCCTTCGGCGACCGGCAGAGAGATGTCGTAAAGGTTGGCCGACCCCGGATGCCCCATCTCCGGCGTACCCCAGCACGGCCAGGGCAGACCATAGAACTCGCCATCAGCCGGTCCGCCAACAGCGCGTAGCGATACCTTGTCGAAGGTGTGCTGATTTTCCATGTGCATCTTCAGCCGTTCCGGCGACTGGCCGGTATAGCCGATGGTCCACATGCCCTTGTTCCATTCGCGGGTGATGTCCTCGATGTTCGGCTCGTTGCCGTCCACCTTGATGTGCTTGAACATCTCCTTGTCGAAGCCGAACTTCTTGGCGAACAGATACATGATCTCGTGATCGACCTTCGCCTCGAAGATCGGATCGACCACCTTCTCGCGCCACTGCAGCGAGCGGTTCGACGCGGTAACGGAGCCGGAGGTTTCCATCTGCGTCGCCGCCGGCAGCAGATAGCAGCCATCCTTGCGGTCATGCAGCACGGCGGAAACCGTCGGCACCGGATCGATGACGACGAGAAGGTCGAGCTTCTCCATCGCCTTCTTCATGTCCGGCAGGCGGGTCTGCGAGTTCGGCGCATGGCCCCAGAACACCATGGCGCGGACATTGTCCGGCTGGTCCATATTGGCCTTGTCTTCCAGCACGCCATCGAACCAGCGCGACACCGGAATGCCGGACCGCTCCATCAGTTCCTTCGACTTGAACTTCCCGAGCAGATAGTCGTAGTCCACATCCCAGACGCGCGCCCAGTGCTTCCAGGAGCCGGTCGCCAGGCCGTAATAGCCGGGCAGCGAATCCATCAACACGCCGAAATCCGTGGCGCCCTGGACGTTGTCATGGCCGCGGAAGATGTTCGTGCCGCCGCCGGCAACGCCGACATTGCCCAGCGCCAGCTGCAGGATGCAGTAGGCGCGGGTGTTGTTGTTGCCGTTGGTGTGCTGCGTGCCGCCCATGCACCAGACCAGCGTGCCGGGCTTGTTGGTCGCCATCAGGCGCGCCACACGCTGCAGCTGCGAGCCGGGAACGCCGGTCACGCGCTCAACCTCTTCCGGGGTCCATTTCGCGACTTCCGGCCGGATCTTGTCCATGCCATAGACGCGCTTGGAGATATAGTCCTTGTCCTCCCAGCCATTCTCGAAGATGTGCCAGAGGATGCCCCAGATCAGGGCGACGTCGGTGCCCGGCCGGAAGCGCACGAACTCGTCGGCATGCGCGGCCGTGCGGGTGAAGCGCGGGTCACACACGATCAGCGGTGCGCCGTTCTGCTCCTTCGACTTCAGAATGTGCTGCAACGACACCGGATGGGCTTCCGCCGGGTTGCCGCCGATGAAGAACATCAGCCGGCTGTTCATCATGTCGTTGTAGCTGTTGGTCATCGCGCCATAGCCCCAGGTGTTCGCGACACCGGCGACCGTGGTGGAATGGCAGATGCGGGCCTGATGATCGATGTTGTTCGTGCCCCAGAAGGCCGCGAACTTGCGCATCAGATAGGCCTGCTCGTTGCTGTGCTTCGCCGAGCCCAGCCAATAGACCGAATCGGGGCCAGACTGCTCGCTGATCTGGAGCATCTTGTCGCCGATCTCGCTGATCGCCTGCTCCCAGCTCACACGGGTCCATTTGCCATCGACCAGCTTCACCGGATATTTCAGCCGGCGCTCGCCATGGGTCAGCTCACGGATCGCAGCGCCCTTGGCACAGTGCGAGCCCATGTTGAACGGACTGTCGAAGCCGGGTTCCTGCCCGGTCCACACGCCATTCTGCACTTCGGCCATCACGGTACAGCCAACCGAGCAGTGGGTGCACACCGTCTTGGCGAGCTTGATCTCGCCGCCAAAGGCCGGGCTGGCCGCCGGGGCCTTGCGCACCATGCCGCCGCTCAGCGTGCCGGCAATCGCCACGCCGCCAGCCGCGAGGCCGGAGCGCTTCAGGAAAGTACGGCGATCGATGGCGCCGCCGGTGAGGCTTGCCAGCGCCTGACTGAGGCGCGGACGGGCCGCTACTGCATCCGATTTTTTCTTGAGCATTGTCTTCTCCCGCTCCCTACTGGCTGCCGGCGCTTAATAGCGGGCCAGCTTGTAGAAGGTCTTCACATGCTGCGTTTCGCGGTACCCCGCGTGCTCGCCGCCCGTATCAGTCACTTCGGCGGCCTCGGCTTCACTGCCGCCCGCAACGGCCATGGCGGCACCCGCCACCGCGCCGACGCTGGCGACGCGCAGGAAGTCGCGGCGATGGGCCGAAACCGGCTTGTCTTGCTGCTTCATGGTGCGCCTCCTCAAGCTTCACAAAAACGAACAAACATCAGAACTCTCGTCACAATTCGGGGCCGGCTTGCGCCAGTCACCCGTCAATCCGGTCACGCGTCCATCCCGTAGGCGGCGCGGTCGATATCGATCAGCAGCCGGCCAATGGTGCCAACCGGCTGGTAGAGCCGCGCGTGACGCGCCCGCTCCAGATCCCCGAAGAAACGCCCGGCCCAGGGGGACAGGTGCCGCTGGAAAAACTCATGCTGGGTTTCCAGCGTGGCCGGCGCGCCGAAGCTGCCGGTGATCAGCCCGGCCATCATGTCGCACAGCGCGGCGATGTGATCCTCCGGCTCCTTGACGTCCTCAGCACGGGACATGCCGAGCCGCGCCATGTCACGGCGCAGATGGGCCAGCGGCTTTTCATTCAGGAAACCGGTCAGGTAATAGGAGCCATAGGGCATCAGTTCGCCCCGCCCCACCCCTATAAACAGATTGAAATATTCTTCTTCCGCCTCTTGCGGCGTGGTCTGGCGGGCAAGGCGCGCCAGAATGCCGAGCGCAGTTCCCAGATCGCTGCCATCACCCTGACTGTCGCGCTGGGTATCGTCTCCCTTGGAATCGAAGCCGGCGGCAAGCGACAGGGCAGACTGGTCGGGCGGCGCCGCAAGAAAGCGCGCCACGAAGCCGTACCAGTTGGCCCGCAGAAGATCTTCTTCCGCTATCATGTGATGAGATATCGCAGCCGCGTCAGGCATCTGCGTCGTTTCGCTCCCTCTAACCAAATCCATGTGGCATCCCTGATTTTTACCCCCTTGCGGGGTGGGTATGCCGTTATTGGTCTTACCAGTAGCCTAGGCCAATCAAATTCGCAGGTCTAGCAGAAACGATAAAGCAGATGTTTCGCACGGGAAGTCCGGGCAATGCAGAAAACAGAATAACGCAAGTGATAATCGTTCTTATTTAAGATCAGGATGCCGGCACCATTTAAGAGTGATTATCATTCTTATTTTTGGCATCTGGCACCAACTGGATTGCTGCAGCCTCCGTGGCGTTTTCAGAATCACCCGATTCCGTCCCTGGCTCGGCCCTCTCCAAATCCTCTGCGGCGCTCTCCGGCAGCTGTTCCGGCTCCGCACCCTCCGCAATACTGGCCGTATCTTCTGCCGTATCCTCTGCCGGGCCGGTCTCGGCCGTGGCTGTCTCTTCCGCCTCGGCCTTTTCATCCGCCTCGATCAGCGCCTTCCGGGAGGCGTCATAGACAGAATGATTTTCCGCCAGTTCCGCGTCCGTCAGGAATCCGCGCCCGACCTGATAGGAGCTTTTCATGCCCTCGATCACCGTTGCGGCGTCGGTGAAATCCTCTTCATAATCATTGAGGCCGTCCAGGCAGGCGAGCACCGGATCGGACGCCCAGAGCTTGCGCAACGCCTTGCGCTGCAGCGTCTTCGGCACGCCCTTGCGCATGAAGGCCGTAAAGTCCGACTCCGCCGTCAGGCTGTCGATATCGGGCAGTTCTGATGGATCGACGGCCGCATCCTGCTCCCGCACCCGCTCCTGCCCTGGCTGCGACGGCTGTGCCGGCACGGAATGGTCCGGATCCCCGGCCTCAGGCGGCAGAGTCGCCTGCCGGGCGGGTTCCTCCAGCACCGGCGCGGCACCGCCCCTTCCCCCCGTTTGCCGTCCCCCGCTTTGCCGGGATTCCTGCTTCAACCGCGCCCAGCGCGACAGGAAAGGTCGGTCAGCCATGATTGCCCCCTTGCCGCACCGGCTTGCCATAGGCATCCAGCGGCAGCGGCGACTCCGACCGCTTCTCCTTGTGCTTGTCGCGCTGCCGCTTCACGAAGGGCTGATCGACATGGTTGCTGTCGATGAAGTCCTGCATCCAGCCCATCACCACATCGGGCATCGCCACCGGCTCGACGATCTCGTCGCCGCTGATGAGATATTCCTCCGCCTCATAGGGCGAGACGGTCACCAGCAGGGGCTGGAAGGCGAATTCCTCCGGCTGGTCCGGATCGCGGCGCAGCACGATGTACACGACCGGCTGTTCCATCGACAGATTGTGCAGATAGGCCGGGGTCTGCGTCCTGTAGAGCCAGACCGGCAGCGTCGCCGCATGATAGCGCACCCAGCCCTCGCCGCGCAGCATCTCGCTCCAGCCCGCCACAGCCGGCGCGCCGGGTATGACGGCAACCGGCTGGAACCGCCAGTCCTGCCAGCGGTTCGCCGATTTGTGGCGTTCGATGACGATGCCCAACGGCATCGACGCGTCCTTGCTCATCGCTCCTGCCATCCCTATTGCCGAGGATTGGTCTTACCACCAGTATATAGCGCAAGAAGGCGGAATGCTGTATCCGCCCTTCAAAATGAAAAACGATAACGCAAAACGACCGATGACCGAGGAACGCTTCATGACGGACGCCCAGCGCCGGATCCTTGCCTGCACCTGCCGGGGCACCATGCCGCTCGACGGCAAGGCCCTGAACGCCGCCTGCGGTCAGGCCGTCGGCGAGCTGCATGAGGAACTGTGCCGTGCCGGGGTCGACAGTTTCCGCCGCGCCGCCGCGCAGGGCCATCCCTTCACCGTCGCCTGCACCCAGGAAGCGCCGCTGTTTGCCGAGGTGATGGAGGAGGATGGCAGCGATGCCGCCGTCACTTACGTCAATATCCGCGAACAGGCCGGCTGGGCCGAACAGGCCAGAAGCACCACACCGAAGATGGCGGCGCTGCTGGCCGAGGCGATGGTGGAGATCGAACATGCCACCAGCGTGACGATGAAGTCGGAGGGCGTGTGCCTGATCTATGGCCATGACGAACAGGCCATCGAGGCGGCGCGCCAGATTGCCGGGCGGCTCGACGTCACGGTGCTGCTGACGAAGCCGGGCGACATCATCCCGCCGCGCCTGATGGACATCCCGATCTTCAAGGGCAGCATCGCGCGGGCCGCCGGCCATCTCGGCGCGTTCGAGATCGTGGTGGACGATTACGCGCCGCTCATCCCCTCCTCACGCGCGGCGCTGGCGTTCGAGGCCGGCAAGAATGGCGCCTCCTCGCGCTGCGACATGATTCTGGACCTGACTGGCGGCGCACCGCTGTTCCCCTCGCATGAGCGGCGCGACGGCTATTTCCGGCCCGACCCCGGCAATCCGGCGGCGGTACAGAAGGCGCTGTTCGACATGACCGATCTGGTCGGCGAATTCACCAAGCCGCGCTATGTGAATTTCCACGCCGATCTGTGCGCGCATGGCCGCAACCAAAAGACCGGCTGCACGCGCTGCCTGGATGTCTGCCCGGCCTCGGCGATCAGTTCGGCCGGCGATGTGGTTGCCATCGACCCCTATCTCTGCGGCGGCTGCGGCGCCTGCCACAGCGTCTGCCCGACCGGCGCCGCCAGCTATGCCATGCCGCCCAGCGCCTCGCTGCTGGCCCGGTTGCGCACCCTGCTCTCCGCCTACCGCGAGGCGGGCGGCAAAAAACCGGTCATCCTGGTGCATGACGAGCGCCACGGCGCGGAGATGATCTCGCTGATGGCGCGTTTCGGGCGCGGCCTGCCAGCCAATGTCATCCCCTTCGCGGTCAATGAGGCGACGCAGACCGGCCTCGACCTGCTGTCCGGCGCGCTGGCCTATGGTGCCAGCCATGTCGCCGTTCTGGTCTCGCCCACAAAGCGCGGCGAACTGACGGGCCTGGCCCAGCAGGCGGGCCTCACGGAAACCATCATGGCCGGGCTCGGCTATGACAGCGGCCGCGTCTCGGTGCTGGTGGAGGAAGATCCCGACGCGCTGGAGGCCCAGCTCTTCGCCCTGCCCGGCATGGAACCGGCACCCGCCGGCGACTTCCTGCCGATGGGCGGCAAGCGCGCCGTGCTGTCGCTGGCGCTGACCCATCTGCACGATGCCGCCCCGGCGCCGGTCGATACAATCCAACTGCCCGCCGGCGCGCCGTTCGGCACCCTGAAGGTCGATACCGAGGGCTGCACGCTGTGCCTGTCCTGTGTCAGCGCCTGCCCGACCGGCGCCCTGACCGACGATCCCGACCGGCCCTTCCTGGGCTTCCAGGAGGATGCCTGCGTGCAGTGCGGCCTGTGCAAGGCGACCTGCCCAGAACAGGTGATCGCGCTGGAGCCGCGCCTGAACTTCACCGCCGAGGCGCGCGCGGTCCAGTCGATCAAGCAGGAGGAGCCGTTCGAGTGCGTGCGCTGCGGCAAACCCTTCGGCACCAAGGGATCGGTCGAGCGTATCGTCGCCAAGCTGCAGGATCACCCGATGTTCAGCGACCCCGCCGCCCTGGAGCGCATCAAGATGTGCGAGGATTGCCGAGTCATCGTGCAGTTCGAGAACGGCAACAACCCGTTCGCCGGCAAGGCGCGGCCGCTGACCCGCACCACCGATGATTATCTGCGCGAGCGTGAGGAAGGCCTTGCCGAAGGCAGCCTCACCAGCAAGGACGGTCCGAAAAAGACCTAGCCCCGGTTCTGGCAGACGCGGGCGCGGCATTCGGACGCGCGACGGGCGGAATCCGCAATGCGGCCTTTTACCTGTAAATATTCAAATATATATTAATGATGTGAGACAGCCGCCGGAACAGCCGGACGGCATTGCAACGCGAAGAGGTTCATCATGACCCAGAATGTTGGCGGCATCGACCGCATCCTCCGCATCGTCGCCGGTCTGGCGATCCTGTCCCTGCTGGTCCTGCTCGACGGCAATGCGCGCTGGTGGGGGCTGATCGGCCTGGTGCCGCTTGGCACCGCCCTGCTGCGCTGGTGCCCGGCCTATACGCTGATCGGCGTGAACACCTGCCCGACCAAACAGGCCGACTGAGGAGGCTGTTATGGACATATTGAGGCAGAAGGCCTGGTCGCCCTACGCGGCCGGGATCGTCATCGGCTTGCTGCAGATTCCTGCCTTTCTCCTGATCAACACCGCGCTCGGTGCCTCCTCCTCCTTCGTCACCGTCGGGGTTAGCATCGCCGAATGGGTCGATCCCGCAATCCGCGAGATCGGCTATGCCGCCAAGCATCTGGACGGGGCAAAGAACTGGTGGCAGGTCGCACTGGTCGTCGGCATCGCGCTGGGCGCGCTGCTCTCGGCCAGCTTGTCAGGCATGCGCCGCAGCGGGATATCCCCGATCTGGGCGAAGGCGACTGGCGGCATATCGCCCGCCGGCCGCTTCGCCATGGCCTTCGCCGGCGGGTTCATCCTGCTGCTCGGCGCGCGCATCGCCGATGGCTGCACCAGCGGTCATGGCATTTCCGGTACGGCGCAGCTGGCACTCGGCTCGATGATCGCGGTCGCCGCCATGTTCGCCGGTGGCATCGCCACCGCCTTCCTGTTCAAGCGCATCCGCTAGGAAGTTGCCATGAGCCTGTTCACTGCCATCCTCACCGGCCTCGCCATGGGCGTGGTGTTCGGTTTCGCGCTGGAGAAATCGCGGGTGTTCGAGCCCGGCATGATCGTCGGGCAGATGCAGCTGCGCAATTTCGTGATGCTGAAGATCTTCCTCAGCGCCGTGGTCACCGGGCTGGTCATCCTGGCCGTGCTGTACGGCTTCGGAATCGTGAAGCTGCACCCCAAGGGCACGCTGTTCATCGCCGATATCGCCGGCGGGCTGCTGCTGGGTGCCGGCATCACACTGGCCGGCGCCTGCCCCGGCACGGTAGCCGCGCAGATCGGCGCCGGCTACAAGGACAGCTGGTTCACCCTGGCCGGCGGCATCCTGGGTGCGCTGGTCTTCGCCTATCTGGAGCCGGCGCTGGCGCCGCTGCTGAAACTGGCCGACGCCGGCAAGCTGACGCTGGACATCGTCACCGGCCTGCCTTTCTGGCTGCTGGCCCTGGGCTTTGCCGCCCTGCTGGCCGGCTTCCTGGTCTGGCTGGAACGCAAGACCGCCTGGCGCGACGAGATGGGCCCGAACGGCGACGGCCTGCCCGCCGCCTGACCGGCCCAATACCGGCATAAGAAAAAGCCCGGGTCACAAGCCCCGGGCTTTTCTCGTTCTGGTGATCGGTAAGCGGGCTACTCGCCGCCGCCCAACGCGTGGACATAGACGGTGAGCTGCTTGATCGTCGATTCGTCCAGCCGCCCGGTCCAGCCCGGCATCACGCCGAAGCGGGCATTGGTGATCGATTCGACCACGGTCGCCTTGCTGCCACCATAGAGCCAGATATCGTCGGCGAGGTTGGGCGCGCCAAGCTCGCGCATGCCCTCGCCCTTCTCGCCATGACAGGCGACGCACTGCGCGACGAAGATTTCCTCGCCCCGCCCGGCTGCCGCCGCGTTCGTGGCGTTGCCGCTCAGCGACAGGACATATTCCGCCACGTCGTTGATCTCCTCGCGGTTCAGGATGCCGTCGCGGCCAAAGCGCGGCATTTCGGAATAGCGCGCATCCGCGCTGCTGTTCCGGATGCCGTGCAGGATGGTGTACTGGATATCCTCCAGCGTGCCACCCCACAGCCATTCATCATCGACCAGCACCGGAAAGCCGGTATTGCCCGACCCGCCGGCGCCATGGCAGCCCGCGCAATTATCGGCGAAGGCAACGCGGCCGCCGGCCAGCGCGAAGGACAGCAGATCGGCATCGCCGCGGATTTCCTGCAGCGAGGCGTTGGCGATGTTGTCACGCATGCCCGACTGCTCGGCGCGCTTGGCGGCAATCTGTTCCTCGATCTCGACGCGTTGCACATAGCCCAGCACGCCCTTGGTGTAGCCGCTGCCGAACAGATCCGGCCAGGCCGGATACAGCACCCAGTAGCCGATCGCCCAAATGATCGTGGCGTAGAAGGTGTACATCAGCCATTTCGGGGCCGGGTTATCCAACTCGCGGATGCCGTCCCATTCATGGCCCGTGGTTTCGGTGTCGGTCACCGGATCCTTGATACGGTTGGTCGCCATCGCCTCACTCCTTCCCGCTGCCGTTGCCGTTTTCGTCACGCAACGGGATCTGGCTTGCATCGTCATATTTCTTGCGGCCGCCGGGGCGCAGTGTCCACAGCACCAGGCCGACGAACAGCAGCATCAGCCAAAGGCCCCAATAGCCACGCAGAAAGCCGGCAATTTCCTGAAGGATTTCCATAGCCGCCCCTACTGCCGCAGATCGTCGAGATCGTGGGCGCTGAAATCCACCAGCGTACCCAGCATCTGCATATAGGCGATCAGCGCATCCATCTCGGTCAGCCGCTGCGGATCGCCGTCGAAATCCCCGACCACGGCCTTGGGATAGCGGGCCTGCAGCGCCTCATGGTCGCCCTCAGGATCGGCCTGGGCCAGGAGGTCGGCCTTCGCCTCGGCAACCATCTCGTCGGTATAGGGCACGCCGACCCGGCGCAACGCCACCAGATGATCGGCGATATCGTCGGTGCGGATCAGCTTTTCCGCCAGGAACGGATAGGCCGGCATCACCGATTCCGGCACCACGGCGCGCGGATCAATCATGTGCACCACATGCCAGTCGTTGGAATATTTGCCACCGACACGCGCGAGGTCCGGCCCGGTGCGCTTGGAGCCCCACTGGAACGGATGATCGTACATGCTCTCCGCCGCCAGACTGTAATGGCCATAGCGTTCGACCTCGTCGCGAAACGGACGGATCTGCTGGCTGTGGCAAGTATAGCAGCCTTCGCGGATGTAGATGTTACGGCCAACCTGCTCCAGCGGGGTATAGGGGCGCACGCCCTTCACCCGCTCGATGGTGGTTTCGATCGTATAGAGCGGCACGATCTCCACGATGCCGCCGATCGAGATCGTCAGCAGCACCAGGACCAGCATCAGCAGGCCGTTCTTCTCGATCCGCTCATGGCTGAAGAATGCGGTTTTCGCCATTGGTCTGATCCTCGCTTACTCGGCCGGACGCAGCGCGCCGCTGCGCGGTGTGGCGGCCATCGGCAGCTCGGCGCGGGTATCGCCGCGCACCGTGCGCACCAGGTTGTAAACCATGATCAGTGCACCCAGCAGGAACAGCACCCCGCCCAGCGCCCGGATCACATAGAAGGGATGCATCGCCGCCACGGTCTCGACGAAGGAGTATTGCAGGAAGCCGAGATGGTCGTAGGCGCGCCACATCAGCCCCTGCATGATGCCCGACACCCACATCGCGGTGATGTAGAGCACGATGCCCAGCGTCGCGATCCAGAAATGCCAGCCGACCAGCCGCAGCGAATACAGCTCCTCGCGCTTCCACAGCTTGGGCACCAGGTAATAGACCGCGCCGAAGCTGATGAAGGCGACCCAGCCGAGCGCGCCGGAATGCACATGGCCAACCGTCCAGTCGGTGTAGTGCGACAGCGCGTTCACCGCCTTGATCGACATGACCGGTCCCTCGAAGGTGGACATGCCGTAGAAGGCGACGGAGGTGACCAGAAAGCGCATCACCGGATCGGTGCGCAGTTTGTCCCATGCCCCCGACAGGGTCATGATGCCGTTCACCATGCCGCCCCAGGACGGCACCCAAAGCATGATCGAGAAGGTCATGCCCAGCGTCTGCGCCCAGTCCGGCAGCGCCGTATAGTGCAGGTGATGCGGGCCGGCCCAGATGTAGAGGAAGATCAGCGCCCAGAAATGGATGATCGACAGCCGGTAGGAATAGACCGGCCGATTGGCGCGTTTCGGCACGAAATAATACATCATGCCCAGGAAGCCGGCGGTCAGGAAGAAGCCCACCGCATTATGGCCGTACCACCATTGCAGCAGCGCATCCTGCACGCCCGATGCCGCCGAATAGCTCTTCAGCCCGAGGAACGAGACCGGCATCGCCAGGTTGTTGAAGATGTGCAGCACCGCGATGGTGATGATGAAGGCCATGTAGAACCAGTTGGCCACATAGATGTGCGTCTCCCTGCGGGTCAGCACGGTGCCCATGAAGATCACCAGATAGACGACCCAGACCAGCGTCAGCCATAGATCGACATACCATTCCGGCTCGGCATATTCGCGGCCCTGCGTCACGCCCATGACGTAGCCCAGCGCCGCCATGACGATGAAGAACTGGTAGCCCCAGAACACGAAGCGCGCCAGCGACGGCCCGCCGAACAGGGCGACGCGGCAGGTACGCTGCACGACATAGAAGGAGGTGCCCAGCAGCGCGCTGCCGCCGAAGGCGAAGACCGCCGCCGAGGTGTGCAGCGGGCGCAGCCGGCCGAAGGTGGTGAACTCGATGCCCAGATTGAGGGCCGGGAAGGCCAGCTGGAAAGCGATATAGGTGCCTGCCAGGAAGGCGACCACCCCCCAGAAGACGGTGGCGATCACGAACAGCCTTACGACATCCTCGTCATAGGCCGGGCTCATGTCGTCCGGTTTCATGGCGACAGTGCTCATTGCATGGATTCCCCTATCTTGTCGGCAGGCTGCTCCGCAGGCGTCTTCTTCGCCGCGTCGAAGCTGCGCCGCATCAGGTCGAAAATGTACAGACAGGCAAAGCCCAGCAGCCCCAGGCCGAAAATATAGAGGGCGCTATCGCGCGCGCCGGCGGCCAGGAACAATCCCAGCACGCCCAGCACCGCAACCACGGCGCCCAGCGGCCACATCAGCGGATCCTTCATCGGAATGCACTCCCGCAATTCGTGCGTTTGAATAGGCGATTGAAAGGTTTGGTCACGCTTCCTCGATCTCGACCAGGTCGCGATAGGCATGCCAGCTCGCGAAGCCGATCAGCGGAAAGGTGATGAGAAGCCCGACATAGGCGACCGCGATGCCGGCGCCGATGAACAGCGTCACCAGCGCGCCCCAGCCGATCATCATCAGCGGGTTGCGCGCGACAGCCTTCAGGCTGGCCAGCACCGCCGTGACGGCGTTCACGTCGCGGTCCAGCAGCAGCGGAATGGAGATCACGCTGATCGCCAGGGTCAGGGCGGCCAGCACACCGCCGACCAGCGTGCCGACGATCAGGAAAGGCAGCCCCTCGGCCGACAGCAGCGTGCTGGAGATCAGCAGCTCCCAGCTTGGCGGCTGGGTGCCGAAGAACAGCGCAAAGATCAGGAAAGCCAGCCGGATCCAGGCCAGCAGCAACAGCATCAGCACCACGCCGACGCCCATGATCTGCCCCGGATTGGCGCGCCAGGCAGTCATCGCATCGCCCAGCGTTGGCTTGATGCCGTAGGACAGCTTGCGGCTGACCTCGTACAGCCCCACCGCCAGCACCGGCCCCACCAGCATGAAGCCGGCCCCCAGCGGCAGCACCAGATAGAACAGGCCCATCAGCCAGAGGCCGAGCGTCAGCAGAAAGCTGCCGACCACGAACAGCGCGCCATAGGCCAGGGCGACACCCGGCACTGCCTGGAAGTCACGCCAGCCGGCCGATAGCCATGCCCATGGGCGGTCCGGTGCGATCTGCCGGATGGTAACCCGCAACGCACCACTTCCCGATGAAACTGCCTCGCTCATGAAATTCCCCCTCCACGATTTTCCGTACTATCGGTCAGGGAGCAGGCCGTTGCCTTGATCTGGATCAATGAGTTTTCGCACTGCAACAACGCATGATCGTGCTGTCCCCTGACCATCTGGGTACGTTACATTAGGGTAGCATGGATATAGATAATAATCCGCTCATCCTGGAACTGCTTGCAGCGGGCTACGCGCATTGCGCCGGCATCGTCTCGACCCAGGGCGGTCTGTTCGGCGGTTTGTTCCTGGCCGGCATCGTGGGCAGCGCCGCGCATTGCGCCGGCATGTGCGGCCCCTTCGTGCTGCAGCAGGCGGCGGCCCGCGCGCAATCGGTTCCGGCCGCGCGGATGAGCGAATTCACCCGGATATCCGGCGCCATGCTGCTGCCTTATCATCTTGGCCGGCTGACCACCTATGCGGCGATCGGCGCCGGTGTCGCGGCGCTGACCGGCAGTCTGGCGCAGCTCTCCTGGTTCGGCTGGCTGCCTTCCCTGCTGCTGGGGCTGGCCGCGCTGCTGTTTCTGGCGGTGGCGCTGGAGCGGCTCGGCACGCTCGTGCAACTGCCAGTCCCGGCGATCCGGATTCCCTGGTCTGGCTGGGTCAGCCGTACCGCCGCGCCCTTGCTGCACGGTGGCGGTGCGCTGCGCGGTTATCTGCTGGGGCTCGTCCTCGGATTCATTCCCTGCGGCCTGCTGTACGGCGCCTTCGCCGCTGCCGCCGGCAGTGCTGACCCCGTGGCCGGCGCGCTGGCCCTCGCCGCCTTCGGCCTTGGCACCATGCCGGCGCTGATCGGCGTGGCCTTAGCTGGCGGCCTTGCCTGGCGGCGCTGGCAGACACACCTCACCCCGGTTTTGCCGCTGCTGATGCTGGCCAATGCCGGCATGCTCGGCTACCTCGCCTGGAGCATGGCCTGATGAACACCCATAATGTCAGCGCCGACACGCATGAACTGCCGCATCCGCCGGAACAGGAAAAGCCGCGCAAGGCGCTGTTCGCCAACCGGCCGAAGGCCTATCCGAAATGGATCGTCGGCCGCTTCCGCCGAATGAAATGGGCGGTCATGGCCCTGCTTCTGGGCCTGTATTATTTCGCGCCCTGGTTGCGCTGGGACCGTGGCCCCAACGCGCCGGACCAGGCGATCCTGGTCGATATGCCGGGCCGCCGGTTGTATTTCTTCTTCCTCGAGATCTGGCCGCAGGAAGTCTATTACCTGACTGGCGTGCTGATCCTGGCCGCCGTCGGGCTGTTCCTGGCGACCTCCCTGCTCGGCCGGGTCTGGTGCGGCTTCACCTGCCCGCAGACCGTGTGGACCGACCTGTTCATGATGGTGGAGCGCTTCGTCGAGGGCGACCGCGCCCAGCGCATCCGCCTGGACAATGGTCCGCTGACCTTCAAGAAGATCACAAAAAAAGTCACCAAGCATTTGATATGGCTGGCGATTGCGGTCGCAACCGGCGGTGCCTGGATTTTCTATTTCAACGATGCGCCGACCCTGATGGGCGAGATTTTTCGGCTCCAGGTCTCGCCCACCATCCTGTTCTTCGTCGGTCTGTTCACCGCCACCACCTATCTGCTGGCTGGAATCGTGCGCGAACAGGTCTGCGTCTATATGTGCCCCTGGCCGCGCTTCCAGGCGGCAATGCTGGACGAGCATTCGACCACCGTCACCTATCAGGCCTGGCGCGGCGAACAGCGTGGCCCGAAGCGCAAGACAGAGAGCTGGGAGGGGCGCGGCGACTGCATCGACTGCAACCAGTGTGTCCAGGTCTGCCCGACCGGCATCGACATCCGCGACGGCCAGCAGATAGACTGTATCGGCTGCGGCCTGTGCATCGACGCCTGCAACGAGGTCATGGTGAAGATCGGCCGTCCCGGCGAGCTGATCACCTTCGACACCCAGACCAACCAGGAGGCCCGCGCCGCCGGCCAGCCGACCGGCGGGCTGCACATCTTCCGCCCGCGCACGCTGATCTACCTCGCCGTGCTGGCCATCGTCGGCGGCATCATGCTGTTCAGCCTGATGAGCCGCAGCGACACCGACCTGTCGGTACAGCGCGACCGCGTGCCGCTGTTCGTGCAGCTTGGCAACGGCCGCATCCAGAACAGTTATACCCTGAAGATCCTGAATAAGGAGCGCGAGGCGCGCACCTACATACTGAGCATGCCGGGCCTGCCACAGGCGGAGCTTTCCATCGTCGGCCATGAGGATGAGGCTGGCGAAAGCACAAGCCTGCCGATCAAATCGGATGCGGTCAGCAGCTACCGGCTGCATGTCCGGGTGCCGCGCGAGGCGCTGCAGGGTGCCAGCACACCCGTCACCCTGCTGCTGCGTGACGAGACGCACGAAGCGTCCTATTCTATAGACACCGTATTCCTGGGGCCGAAATGAGCATGATCGACCGCCGTAGCGACACTGCCGTTAGCACCGGCGCCGGCATGACCGGCGAGCACCGGCGCGGACACTGGTATCCCTGGCTGTTCGTCGGCTTCTTCGGATTGGTGTTCGCCGTCAACGCCGTCATGATCGGCATTGCGCTCTCGACCTGGACCGGGCTGGAAACCCGCGATCATTACCGCAAGGGCGTTGCCTATAACGAGGTCATCGACAAGCAGGCAGCGCAGCAGACGCGTGGCTGGCAGGCGGCGCTCGGCTGGACCGCGCTGGAAGGAACGCGCGGCGAGATCGCGGTGACCCTGCACGACCGCAATGGCGACCCGATCACCGGCGCCGGCGTGGTGGTGGAGCTGCGCCGCCCGACCCAGGCCAGCCTGGACAGGCTGGTGCCGCTGGTCGCGCGTGGCGACGGCCGTTATGTGGCGCGCGAGACGCTGCCCGCCGCCGGCAACTGGGATGCAAGGCTGGTGATCCGCAACGGCGATGACAGCCATATCCAGATGGAACGGCTCTGGGTCGCCGAATAGGCATACCAAGTCCACCATGACCGCCGCCTGCCTGCATTGCGAACAGCCTGTACCCGCACACCTGCCGGCGGCAGCCAGATTCTGCTGCGCCGGCTGCGAGGCGGCCTACCACACCATTCAGGGTCTCGGGCTGGACACCTATTACGCCCGGCGCAGCATCGACCCCGCCCTGGCCCCGCCGCAACCGGAGCAAGATGCCCCGGCGCGCGATTATTCCGCCCTCGTCCAGCAGGGCGATGACGGCATCGGTCGGCTCTACCTCATGGTCGACGGGCTGCATTGCGCCGCCTGCGTCTGGCTGATCGAAAGCGTGCTGGCGCGCCATCCCGGCGTGGTCGCGGCGCGCCTCAACATGACGACGCGGCGCCTGCGCCTGGAATGGCGGGCGGCTGAAGCGGACGCCAATGATCTGGTCGCCGCCATCACGTCGCTCGGCTACAAGGTCGCGCCCTTCGATCCGGCCCGGCTGGCCGACACGCAGTCCCGCACCGAGCGCGACCTGTTGCGCGCGCTCGCCGTCGCCGGCTTCGCCGCCGGCAATGTGATGCTGCTGTCGGTCGCCATCTGGGCCGGCCATTTCCAGGATATGGGGCCGGCGACGCGCGACCTCATGCACTGGGTCTCGGCGCTGATCGCCCTGCCCGCCATCGCCTATGCCGGCCAGCCCTTCTTCCGCTCCGCCATCGCCGCACTTGCCGCCCGGCGCACCAACATGGATGTACCGATCTCCATCGGCGTCGTGCTGACGGCGGGCGTCAGCCTGCTGGAGACCATGCGCGGCGGGCCGCACGCCTATTTCGACAGCGCCATCACGCTGCTGTTCTTCCTGCTGATCGGCCGCTATCTCGACGCCCGCGCGCGCGGCAAGGTGCGCGGCACGGCGGAACATCTGCTGGCGCTGAACGCCACCGCCGTCACCGTGCTGCAGGAGGATGGCGGCACGAAGCTGCTGCCGGTTGAACGCATCGCCCCCGGCATGATGGTGCTGGTGGCGGCGGGCGCGCGCGTGCCGGTGGACGGGCGGATCACCGATGGCCGCTCCGACATCGATACCAGCCTGATCACCGGCGAGAGCCTGCCGGGTGCGGCCGGTCCCGGCGATGCCGTCCATGCCGGCACGCTGAACCTGACCGCGCCTTTGAAGCTGACCGTCACGGCGGTTGGCGAAGGCACGCTGCTGGCGGAGATCGTGCGCCTGACGGAGACCGCCGAGCAGGGTCGCGCGCGTCATGTGGCGCTGGCCGACCGGGTGTCGCGGCTTTACGCGCCGGTGGTGCATCTGCTGGCCCTCATCGCCTTCATCGGCTGGATCGCGCTGGGCGGCCTCGCCTGGCAGCCGGCGCTGATGATCGCGGTTGCCGTCCTCATCATCACCTGCCCCTGCGCGCTGGCGCTGGCCGTACCCTCGGTGCAGGTGCTGGCGACCGGGCGGCTGATGCGGCGCGGCATCCTGCTGAAATCCGCGACCGCGCTGGAGCGACTGGTGCAGATTGACCGGGTGGTGTTCGACAAGACCGGCACGCTGACGCTTGGACGGCCGGAACTGCTTGCAGAGGACATTCCGCCGGCAGCGCTGGAACTGGCCGCCCGGATCGCCGCCGCCAGCCGGCATCCGCTGGCCCAGGCGCTTGTGAAGGCGGTACCGGGCGCAACCGCGCCGGATGGCGTGCGGGAAGAGCCGGGCGCCGGCCTTGCCTGGGGCGATATAAGGCTGGGCAGCCGGCGCTGGACCGGCGTACCCGGCGACGCGGCAGCCGATTCGGATGGCCCGGAACTCTGGCTGACTCGGCCCGGCGAGCCGCCGGTGCGCTTCCGCTTTCGCGATACGCTGCGCACGGATGCCGCCGAGGTTGTCGCGGCCTTGAAGGCGCGCGGCGCGAAACTCTCGCTGCTGTCGGGCGACCGGCCGGGCAGCGTCGAAGCGACGGCGCAGGCCGCCGGCATAGCGGACTGGCAGGCCGAATGCCTGCCGGCGGATAAGGTGGCGGCGATCCAGGCCTGGGTCGATGCCGGCGAGAAGGTGCTGATGGTGGGCGACGGGCTGAACGACGCGCCGGCGCTGGCGGCGGCCACCGTCTCGCTGTCGCCGACCAGCGCCGCCGAGATCAGCCAGAACGCCGCCGATGCGGTGTTCCAGGGCGACCGGCTGGGGCCGATCCTGGAGATATTGTCGGTCGCGACCAGGGCCGACCGTCTGGTGCGGCAGAATTTTGCCATCGCGCTCGGCTATAATATGCTGGCGGTACCGCTGGCGATGGCGGGCTATGTGACGCCGCTGATCGCCGCGATTGCCATGTCCACCTCCTCCATCCTGGTCATCGGCAATGCGCTCCGCTTGAACTGGGGACCAAAGGACGGAAACCGCGCATGAGCGTCCTGCTCTACCTCATCCCGATCGCGCTGGCGCTGGGCCTTGCAGGGCTGGTCGCCTTCCTGTGGGCGCTGCGCAACGGCCAGTTCGAGGATCTGGACGGGGCCGGCAGCCGCATCCTGTTCGACGAGGATGAAAAGCCCGCGAGACGCAAGGGGCCGGAGGACAAGCCCCCAGCCCCCTGATAACGGCCCCCTGATAACCGTCGTGACGGTCCGTCAGGCCGCCGCGGTATGGTCGATCACCTCGCCGCGTGCCGGATAGTCGTTCTTGATGACGAAATCGAGCGCACCCAGGATTTCCTGAAAGTTCGGCCGCGCGAAGGGCATGGTCTGCACCGTGCCGAAATAGAGCGTCCCGTCCGGGCGTACCAGGAACAGGCCGGGCTCACTGAACAGCGCCGGCTCCACCACCCCGGTCGAGGTCTTACCCTTGCTGGTGGAGACATAGAGGCCCCAGGCGCGCGCCGCGTCGAGCGAGAGACTGTAGGCGACACGCAGCCGGTCCAGCTTCCAGACCGCCTTTGCCTCGTCCGCACGCTCCCCGCTGTCGGAGGAAATCGCCACGACATCCACGCCGCGTTCGGCGAAGGCATCCAGCTTGCTCTGCAGATCGGCGAGATAGCGCCCGCAGATCGGGCAATGCAGCCCGCGATAGAACACCACCAGGGTGAAGTTGGTGGGCTTCTCCTCGCCCAGCTTGAAGTGGCCGCCGCCGGCGAGCGGCAACTCAAGCGCCGGCACCTTCTGGCGCGGCATGAGAGGCGTGATGGCAGACATTGTCAAATACTCCCGATGATGAAAATGGATAAGCCTAGATAGTCACCATCCCTGGGCGATCGCCATAAGACTTGGCTTCACTTCTCCGTGAGAAGAATGGCAGTCAGCGGGCGAAATATCCGGCAATTGACCGAATATTGACGCATATCAAGGACCATGTGCGGCCAGAAACGCTATTGATGGGGTATCAACAGCCACGCCCGCAGGCCCATGATCGGCAACATCCTTATCGCCACAGACTTGAGCGAACGCTCGGAAGCCGCCCTTGAGCGCGCCCTGATGCTGAAACGGCAACATGCCAGCGGCCTTGTCATTGCCCATATCATCGATCAGCCGAAATCCTCGCTCGATGTCGAGCGCCGCTCGAAGGCGGCGCACAAGGCCATCAATAGCTGGTTGCTGTCGCTGCCCCCCGCCGACCGCGCGGACATCACGATCAAGGTGACCACCGGCACGCCGCAATGGGAGCTTGGCCGGCTGGCCCATATCCATAATTGCGATCTGATCGTGCTTGGCGCGCACCAGTACAAAGGCGGGCACGATCTGCTGATCGGCAGCACGATGGAAGGGCTGGCGCGCAGCGGCAACTGCGCGCTGCTGGTGGTGACCGGCAAACGACCGGGCGCTTACGACAAGCTGCTGCTCGGCATCGACCTGTCGCTCTATGCGCGGTTTGCCGTGCGGATGGCGATGAGCCTGGCGCCGCAGGCCGATTTCACCGGCGTCCATGTCCTGCCGACCACACCGGGGCCAGACAGTGCCCCGGACAACAGCGCCCCGGAGGACAGCAACGCGGAGACAGAGCCGACAGCCCTGTCGAGCGAAAAGCAGATCGCGGCGGCCCGCGCCGCGCTCGCCGACTTCATGGCCGACACGCTGGGCAGAAGCCTGCCGCCGGAGGTGCAGGCGGATGTCGGCGGCCGGATGACACTCACCGTCCGCAGCGGAGACCCCTATGCCCAGATCTGCACCGAGGCCGGAGAGACCGGTGCGGGCCTGCTCGTCATCGGCACACGCGGCCGGATGGGCCTGCCGCACACAAGGCTGGGCACCACCGCCGAGAAGCTGCTGAACGAACCGCCCTGCGACGTGCTGGCGGTCAACAGCTGGTAGCACCAGTCGCGCTAATCATTTGTCCTGATCGGCACCGGCATCCTATAACGCCTGATCGATCAATCCTGCCGCCGCCGCGCGGCCGTAAAAAAGGACAGTGGAGAAACGCATGCTGGACATGACCCTGGAAACCGCCTCGCTGATCGCCGACGAGACCCTGCGCAAGGGCCGCGAGATGAAGTTCGCCCCGTTGACCGTTGTCGTGCTGGACGCCGGCGGGCACATGAAGGTGCTGAAGCGCGAGGATGGCTGCAGCCTGCTTCGCCCGCAAGTCGCCATGGGCAAGGCGGCGGCCACGCTGGGCTTCGGCTTCGGCGGCCGGGAGCTGGCGCGCCGCGCGGCCAAGATGCCGGCTCTGTTCAACTCGCTGACCGCCATGTCGGAGGGCAATTTCGTGCCGCTGCCCGGCGGCGTCATCGTGAAGAACAAGGAGGGCCGTATCCTGGGCGCGGTCGGCGTCACCGGCGACGTGTCGGAGAATGACGAGCTGTGTGCCGTCCATGCCATCGAGAAGGCCGGTCTGGTCGCCGATACCGGCGGCGAATAAGCCTCTCCTATTACGCTGCGTCGAGCGCCGGGCGCGTCCCGGCCTCGAACGGCGCCTTCAGCGCCATCTCGCGCAGCAGCCAGACCAGCCGCTCGAACAGGCCGGTCAGCTGCAGCAGCCCCATCTTCTCGTCGCGGTCGAGTTCCAATGCGGCATCGTTGAAGAAGTTGCGCCGCACCCCTTCCATCAGCTCGCCCCGGTCGCCGGTGATCCGCTCGATCAGCGCCATATCGTCGGGGTCGTCGCCGGCCATCGCCTCGACATAGGACAGCAGCAGCGCGTCCAGCCCCTCGGTCAGCGCCTCGCGGATCGCCGCCAGCGCCGTGCTGCCTTCCAGCAGTGGCGCGGCCGCCGCGAAGTCGTGCAGCACCGCTTCTATTGATCCCAGCCGGTCATGCCGGTCCACGATGCGATAGACGCGTTCATGGCTGTCCGCCGTCAGATCACCCTCCGCCAGGCCGACGATATAGGGCTTCGTCTGGCCATGCACCGAGACGAACGCCTTGTGCAGCGCCTCCAGCCGCGCCTTGCGGGCCGGCGTATCGGCCTGCCGCAACAGATCGGCATAGCGCGGCAAGCGCTCCAGCAGGCGCAGTTGCTCCTTCTCGGTCAGCAGGATGGCGGTCGCGGAATCGCGCGCCGTCTCCGGGCTGAGATAGGCAAGCTGGCTGTCACTCTCCTGCGGCGAAGCCGGGTAGCGCCTGGCAAGCAACCGTTCCACCCCGCCGATCAGCGGGAACAGGAACAGCGCCGTTACACTGTTGAAGACGAGGTAGCTGAGCGCCAGCTGCTGCGGCACATCGGAGGACGCGGCGCGCAGCAGCGCCATCACCAGCGGCACGCCGAACGCATGTTCGGCGACGAACAGCGCCAGCAGCAGGGCGCAGCCCGTCAGGTTGAAGCAAAGCTGGAACAGCGCCACCCGCCGCGCCGTCCCCTGCACACCGCCGGCCATCAGGTAGGTCACGATACCGCTGCCGAGATTGGTGCCATAGATGACCAGCATCGCCTGCTCGAAACTGAACAGCCCGCTGCCCAGGAAGCCGATGCCGAGCAGCGCCACGGTGATGGAGGACTGGCAGGCCGCCGACAGTGCGGCGCCAATCAGGAAGGCCGCCGCCAGCGAGCCGTCGAGGCCGGCCATCAGCGCCATCACACCGTCGGACTGGGCGAACGGCACCGTGCCGGACTTCAGCAGCACCAGCCCGTAATAGAGCAGGCACAGGCCGAAGATGGCGCTCAGCGCCGCCTTCCAGTGCTGCAGCCGCCCCTGCGTCATCAGGATGCCGGTCAATCCCAGCGCCAGCATGACGACGATGCGGATATCCAGCGTAACCAGAAGCAGGATGAGCGCGCTGCCGATATTGCCGCCCATCAGGATCGGCAGGGCACGGCGCGGCTCGATCATCCGTGCCGTCAGCAGACCGACCAGGATGAAGGTGACGATGGCGGTGCTCTGGATCATCGCCCCCAGCACCGCGCCCCAGAACAGGCCAAGCAGGGGGAAGGCGGCAACGCGCGACAGGATGAGCTGCACGCTGCGTCCGACCATGTTGCGAAGGTTGGAGGTCAGCAACTCCTTGCCGACAAAGAACAGCCCCAGGCCAGCCAGAATGCTGGCAAGAGTGAACGCCATGGACAGCCCGCCCTTCCCACATGCCCCGTGCGGATCAGCGGCGGATAGTGTCGCAGCGTCCGGCGCCGCGCAATGAAGCGGACGATGAATTTTTCATGACAGGATAAGGGCTGGAGCACACAAGAAAAGACCGGGAACCCGAAGATTCCCGGTCGATCCCGCGGACCGCCCATTGGCGACAAAACCAAACGGCCCGCGAAGCCCGATGACGATTCGGAATTTCGAGTGCCGCCCTCACGATGCGAGGTACGCGACGGGTGGACACAGAAGAAGACTAGCCACCTGCCGGGCATACAGGAAATTGATAGTTTTCATTGTGTCGATCGCAAAAACCGATTGCCGGCTGCATCCATCGCGTCGAGAGGACTGGTAACCGGTGCTGTCAACTTTTTGGCCTTCTGCGCAAGAATTGGTCAGGACAGGCGGCGGAAATGCTCCTACGGTAGGCGGATTAGGTTAGGTGAATGTACATAACGCCAGCGTTGGGCTGACCTGCCGTGCATGGCACGGCGATTGCTGACAGATGAACGCCGCCTCCGTTCGCGTGGGCACCGTTATTCCTTCAAATCTGGCATTCAGGTAAATCTGGGAGATTAGGACATGAAGATTCTGGCTGGCGCGACCTGCGCCCTGCTGCTTGCCACTGCCGTCGCGCAGGCCGAGCCGCTGAAGACCGGCGTGGACGGCACCTTCGCCCCGCACGCCATGCCGAAGCTGAGCGGCGGCGTGGAGGGTTTCAACATCGACCTCGCCAACGAGATCGGCAAGCGCACCAAGCGCGGCGTCACCATCGAGGCGACGCAGTTTTCCGGCCTGCTGCCGGGCCTGCAGGCCGGCACCTACGATTTCATCGCCGCGCCGACCACGGTAACGCAGGAGCGCGCGGAGAATTTGCTGTTCACCGAAGGCTACCTGAACACCGACTTCCAGTTCGTGGTGAAGGCCGGCACGCCGGATATCAAGGATCTGGCCGAGCTGAAGGACAAGGTGATCGCGGTCAATCGCGGCTCCGCCTATGACAGCTGGGTGCGCGCGCAGGCCGACAAGATCGGCTGGAAGGTCGAGACCTTCGGCACCAACACCGATGCGCTCCAGGCCGTCATCTCCGGCCGCGCCTATGCCAATGTCGCCGGCAACACGGTGTCCGCCTGGGCAGTGAAGAAGAATCCGCAGATCAAGCTGTCCTACCTGCACTCGACCGGCCTGGTCTGGGCCGCGCCGATCCGCAAGGGCAATGAGGAGATGCGCAAGCTGGTGGAAACCGCCATCGAGTGCATGAAGCTGGATGGCACCATGGCGGCGATGCACGAGAAATGGTTCGGCACCAAGCCGGCAGCCGGTTCCGCGGCGGTCACCGTCTATCCGGGCTATGGCGTACCGGGGATGCCGGGCTACGACGCGACCGAGCACACGCCGGCCTGCAGCTGATAGGTTTGCGCGCATAGAACGGGCGGGGTTGACCATGACCCCGCCCTTCCGTTTCTGGAGTAACA
Organism: Oceanibaculum nanhaiense; assembly: GCF_002148795.1. Taxonomy (NCBI): domain Bacteria; kingdom Pseudomonadati; phylum Pseudomonadota; class Alphaproteobacteria; order Rhodospirillales; family Oceanibaculaceae; genus Oceanibaculum; species Oceanibaculum nanhaiense. Next base: position 237,807 of record NZ_MPOB01000003.1, read on the forward strand.
ATCTTGTCCCACCCCGCCGCCATGCTGGACATCGCCGGCCTGCGGAAAAACTACAACGCGCTGGAGGTGCTGAAGGGCATCGACCTTGAGGTGGCGCCGCAGGAGCTGGTCTTCGTCATCGGCCCCTCCGGTTCCGGCAAGAGCACGCTGCTGCGCTGCTGCAACCTGCTGGAAGTACCGGACGAGGGTTCGATCCGCGTCGATGGCGTGGAGCTGCTGGACCCGCGCACCGACATCAACCGCATGCGCCAGCGCATCGGCATGGTGTTCCAGTCCTTCAACCTCTACCCGCATATGAGTGTGCTGGCCAACGTCATGCTGGCACTGCGCAAGGTACTGAAGAAGAACCGGGCGGAGGCGCGTGAGATCGCCGAGGCGGCGCTGGCCCGGGTCGGGCTTGGCGACAAACTGGAGGCTTATCCCGCGCAGCTTTCCGGCGGCCAGCAGCAGCGCGCGGCGATTGCCCGCGCCATGGCGCTGGAGCCGAAGATCATGCTGTTTGACGAGCCGACCTCGGCGCTGGACCCGGAGCTGGTCGGCAGCGTGCTGCAGGTGATGCATGAGCTGCGCGACGCCGGCATGACGATGATGGTGGTCAGCCACGAGATGCGCTTCGCCCGCGACGCCGCCGACCGCGTGGTGTTCATGGATGCCGGGGTGATCGTGGAACAGGGCACGCCGGCCGCGATATTCGGATCGCCCGAGCAGGAGCGCACCCGCGCCTTCCTCGCCAACTTCCAGGCATAACCCCATGAACGGGCTGGATATCTTCCTCGACGCCTTCTTCAACCAGAAGGTCATCGACAAATATTTGCCGGACATTCTCTGGGGCATGGTGGTGACCGTGCAGGTGGCACTGGCGGTCGTCGCCACCGGCATCGTGCTCGGCCTGGGGCTGGCGGCGATCCGCAGCTTCCACATCAGGCCTGTGAACTGGCTGATCGTCGGCTTCGTCGATATCTTCCGCGCGCTGCCGCCGCTGGTGGTCATCCTGATCGTCTATTTCGGCCTGCCCAATGTTGGCATCAGCCTGTCCAGCTTCGCCGTGCTGTGGCTGGTGCTCTCCCTGGTGCTGGCGGCGTTTTCCGAGGAAATCTTCTGGGCCGGCATCGCCTCCATCCGCAAGGGCCAGTGGGAAGCGGCGCGCTCCACCGGGCTGACGCTCGCCCAGACGCTGGGCTACATCATCCTGCCGCAGGCGGTGCGCATTACCGTGCCGCCGCTGACCAACCGCACCATCGCCATCACCAAGAACACGGCGCTGGGTGCGGTCATCGGCGTCCCGGAAATCCTGATGCAGGCGCAGACCGCACAGAGCTTTTCCGGCAATGCCACACCGCTGCTGCTGGGCTCGCTCGCCTATGTCGCGCTGTTCGTGCCGGTGGTGATCCTCGGGCGCTGGCTGGAAACCCGCTTCGCCTGGGACCGGGCATAGGAGCCGCGCATGGATTTGCTGCTCGACCAGTTCTTCAATCTCGACATCATGCGCCAGGTGCTGCCGCTGCTGCTGCGCGGCCTCGGCATGACGCTGCTGCTGTGCCTCGCCGTGATCCCGCTGGGCCTTGTCGGCGGCCTCGCCATCGCGCTGATCTGCACCAGCCGCAATAAGCCGCTGCGCTGGGCCGCCTTCGTGCTGGTCGATTTCTTCCGTGCCGTGCCGCCGCTGGTGCTGCTGATCTTCCTCTATGCCGGCCTGCCCTTCATCGGCATTCGCCTGTCGCCTTTCCTGGCGGTGTGCCTCGCCTTCTTCCTGAACACCGGCGCCTATTACGGCGAGATCTACCGCGCCGGCATCGACAGCATCGGCAAGGGCCAGTGGGAGGCGGCACGCTCGACCGGCCTCAGCGCGCCGCAGACGCTGGCCTACATCATCATCCCGCAGGCCGTGCGCAACGTGCTGCCGGACCTCGTCTCCAACACGGTGGAGGTGGTGAAGCTGACCTCCATCGCCAGCGTGGTGGCCCTGCCGGAGCTGCTCTACGCCGCCGACATGGCACGCTCCGTCACCTACAACCCATCCAGCCTGGTGCTGGCGGCGGCGATCTATCTGGCACTGCTGTGGCCCTGCGTCAGGCTGCTGAGCCGGCTGGAGCATCGCGCCGGGCGTTAGAGGGCGTGCCGTAACGGCCCGGCCAGATCGCCGTCGGCGCCGGCCTCCACCCGCTCCAGACCCAGCCAGCGCGCCATCCGGTGCAGTTCCTCCGCCAGCGGGCCGGCGATCTTGCGGTGGTCCTGCCCGGCCTCGGCATGGGCGGCATGGACGCGCAAGGTATGCGCGGCGCGGTCCGCCTTGGCATCCACCCGCGCCACCAGCCGGTCGCCCAGCAGGAAGGGCAGTACGTAATAGCCATATTGGCGCTTTTCCTGCGGCGTGTAGAATTCCAGCCGGTAGCGGAAGCCGAAGAGGCGTTCCGTGCGGTCGCGCTCCCACACCAGCGAATCGAAGGGCGAGAGCAGCGCCTGCGCCTTCACCCGGCCCGGCAGGCGTGCATCCCGGTGCAGATAGGCCTGGTGCTTCCAGCCGGAAACCGTGACCGGCAGCAGATCGCCCGCCTCCACCAGCTCGGCCAGCCGGCCCCGGGCATCGGCGACGTCGAGGCGGAAATAGTCGCGCAGGTCGCGTTCGGTCGCCACGCCCATCGCCTGTGCCGAAATCCGCATCAGCTCGCGCTGCGCATCGGCCTCCGACGGGGTCGGGATATCGACGATGGCGTGCGGCAGCACGCGTTCCGTCAGATCATAGACGCGCTCGAAATTACGCCGCGTGGCGGTGGTGACGATGCCGGCCCAGAACAGCCATTCCATGGCGATCTTGCCGTCGCTCCAGCCCCACCAGGCGCCGCGCGATTCGCCGGCCATACTGAGTTCCGAGGCGCCAAGCGGCCCGCGGTCGCGCAGTTCCGCCAGCACCTCGCCAATATAGGGTTGCCGCTCCCGGCCAAACCGCGCGAGGCTCTTGTACAGCCCCTCGCCGCGTTCCGCCCGCGCCATGCGCCAGCGCATCAGCGGCTGCAGTTCCAGCGGCAGGAGCGAGGCTTCATGCCCCCAATATTCGAACAGGCCGCGCCGCTTGCCGCGATAGGCGTGGCGGTCCAGCAAATCGTGCTCGTAATGGCCCAGGCGGGAAAACATCGGCAGATAGTGCGAACGCACCAGCACATTCACCGAATCCATCTGCAGCAGACCGATGCGCTCGAAGGTGCCGCGCAGATGGCGCAGCGCCACGGCGGCGGGCTGACGGCCCCCAAAACCCTGCGCCGCCAGTGCGATGCGCCGCGCCTCCGCCGGCGTCAGCCGGCCGGCATCCTTCCAGACAGCCATATCCTCTCCCCCTGCATATCGCCTGCGGGAGTTTGGAACAAAAAAGGAACTTTGAGAAGACTCAGCTGGCGGAACGCAGACCTGGGTCGTTATCCACATAGAGGACGCTGCGGTTGCGGCCGCCACGCTTGGCCATGTAGAGCGCCTCATCTGCCCGCGCGATCGCCGTCATCAGGTCGTCGTCAGACTCATCGACACCCGCGACCCCGATGCTGACGGTAACGCTCACCAGCACCGACTCGACCGATATCGGGTTGCTTTCGACCCGCTTGCGCAGCCGCTCGGCCAGCTTCATGCCGCCGCTCAGCGAGCTGCAGGACAGGATGGCGATTTCCTCTCCGCCCAACCGGCAGATCACATCATCGCCGCGCGCCACGGCCAGGCATTGCCAGGCGATGGCCTGGATCACCTTGTCGCCGACCAGATGGCCATGCAGGTCGTTCACTACTTTGAAATGATCGATGTCCAGCAGCAGGACCGACAGGTCGCCGCCGGTCTCCTGTATCTGCTTCATCAGGCCCTGACCACGCGCTTCCAGCCCGCGCCGGTTCAGCAGCCCGGTCAACGCGTCGCGCTCCGCCAGCTCGATCAGGCTCTGATTGACCGCCTGCAGTTCAGAGGTTTTTTCGGCGATCTGGCTTTCCACTTGGCTGTGCATCTGTTCGACCGCACCCTCGGCCCGCTGCAGGCGCCGCACCAGGGCGCGCAGCGATTGCGAGAGTGCCACCAGCTCGCGGTTGCCGAACAGCCTCGGCAGATTAACCTCGCGCGGATCATGACCCAGCATCTCGGCTGTTTCGCGCAGCTTATTCAGCGGCGCCGCCAGGCGGCGGGCCGTGAACCAGCCCAGGATCATCGCGAGAATGGTCAGCGCCAGGCCGATGACAGCAATGAGCATCTGCAGCCGGACGACCGGTTCCAGCACATTATCCGTTGGCTGCACCGACAGGACCACCCAGCCGAGGCCCGGATAATCGCGGAACCCCTCTGTCGCATGAAAGCCGACGATGCTGTCATGCCCGTTCACCACCTCACGCAGAAACCCGTTCTTGCCCTGGCGTGCCCGTTTCAGGGCCTCCAGCCCGGAGTAATCCTCGCCAAACGGGCCGCCGACCAGAACCCGCCCCTCCATATCCAGAACCTTGAAGGAGCGCTGCGACTCCAGATCCTCGGCCGATTGCGTCGCATCGCGAACGTCACGCAGCCAGTTCGCCGACAGGTGCGCGCCCAGCACCCCAAGCACCGAACCGTCGCGCGCCAGAATCGGGGCGGAAACATCGATAAAGCGCAGCGGCTCCAGCTCCGTTGCCCCCATCAGCCGGGCCAGAAGCATGGCGTCATGGACGTCGCCGACATAGGGGCCCTTCAGCGCCTCCTGAAACCAGCCCCTGCTGCTGACATCCTGGCCAACCAGCATGTCGCCGGTCGCCGCCTTCACCGTGCCATCGGTTTTTACAATGCCAATCCAGTTGTAAAGCGGATAAGAGAGTTTCATGCGGTCCAGCAGCGAGGCAAGCTGCCGGTCCGATGCCTGCTCCAGATTCAAGATGAAATGCATGTTCGCGAGATTGGCAATGTCGCGGAAGCGCTCGTACATGCCATGATCCAGCGCCTTCTGCATGATCGTGGCGCGCACAGCAAGATCGTTACCGATCCGCTGCTGCAGCCGGTGCGATGCATAGAAATTCACGGCCAGCGCCGACAGGAAGATAAGCAGCGCCATCAACGCACCGATGGCGATGCCGAGCTGCGTCGACAGTGAGAGACGGTCCAGGAAATTCTTTGTTCGCATAAGGGCTGTCCGCAAAAAATTCCCTGAGAGCCTAACGCCTACATATTAACAAATACATAAGCATGTATTCGCGGGAAACCTTAAAACGAAAAACACCGTCGATAAAAGGCCCCTAAGTCTAGCGAATCTTTCCCAACGCCGCGGTAAATCCTTTCAGCGAGACCGGCAGATCGACCGACTTGCCGCCATGGTCGTTCACGGAGACGGTCAGGGTCGTGCCGGCACGCAGGGCGCCAAGATCCACCTCAGTCATCTGCCAGGGCGCGATGCAGCCCTGCGGCTCGCAATGCCGGTACGGGATCGTCTTGGGCGCGCCCTGGTCGATCTTCAGCGATACGCCAGCAGGCAGCAGTACGCCCAGCGGCAGCACGAGCACCGCCTGCGGCGGCGTTTTCTCGCCCGTGTAGCCGACGACCATCACCAGCACCTCGCGCTTGCTGTTGCGGTCGGACAGCACCTGCACCATCTCGCAGCGCTTCGGCTGGTTCGCCTGAGCTTCGAGGCAGCGCACTACCCAGTCCTGCACCTGTTCGCGGGTCTGGTTCGGGGCCGGCTGACCACCCTGGCCCTGGCGGTTTTGCGCCGGCGCCGGCGCCGTTTGGCCTTGCGCGGTCTGCGCGTGCACCGTCTGGGTGAGAGCAGGAACACAAAGCGACGCCGCCAGAACGGCCGTCAGGACCGCAAGCTGGCGGGTAAAAAGAACGGAGGACAAGATCATTTCTCCATGGACTATACCGAACCCCGGCGCATCCCTAACACGCCGGAACCCGACAACGCTATCGCGGCATTGTGGCGGCCACTAGGCAGCCAGCTTATTGTCCGGCGCCAGCCTATTGTTCGACGAAGGCCTTCTCGACGACATAATGGCCCGGTTCCGACTGGCTGCCCTCGACGAAGCCCTTGCCTTCGAGGATCACCCGCAGATCGGCCAGCATGGCGGGACTGCCGCACAGCATGACGCGGTCATTCTCCTTGTCCAGTGGCGGCAGGCCAAGGTCGCTGAACAGCTTGCCATTCTCGACCAGCGTGCTGATGCGGCCGGTATTGCGGAACGCCTCGCGGGTGACGGTCGGGTAATAGAGCAGCCTGCCCGCCACCATCTCGCCGAAGAATTCGTTGTTCGGCAGGTCGGCGATGACATCCATATAGGCCAGTTCCGCCACTTCGCGGCAGCCATGGGCCAGGATCACCTTCTCATAGCGCTCATAGGCTTCCGGATCCTTGATGATGCTCATGAAGGGCGCCAGACCGGTACCGGTGCCCAGCAGATAGAGCCGCTTGCCCGGCAGCAGATTGTCCTGCAGCAGGGTACCGGTCGCCTTGCGCCCGACCAGCACCGTGTCGCCGGGCTGGATATCCTTCAGGCGGGAGGTCAAGGCACCGTCCGGCACCTTGATGCTGAGGAATTCCAGCTGCTCCTCGTAATTGGCGCTGACCATGCTGTAGGCGCGCAGCAGCGGCTTGCCGTTCAGTTCCAGCCCGATCATGGCGAACTGGCCGTTCAGGAAACGGAAAGATTGGTCGCGGGTGGTGGTGAAGCTGAACAGCGTGTCGGTCCAGTGATGCACGCTGGTCACGGTTGCCTTCATCAGATTGCTCATCCCGCCAGTCCGCCTTCCTTGCTTATAATCATACGTACACGAACAAGTTGTTAAGACCTATTCTTAGATAAAACAACCCCTTCTTAGCAAGGGCTGTATGCCGCAATTTGTGAATAGGGTCCATGCGGCGTGATGGCATGGCCCCATGCAGGCTTTAATTCGGCTTGAAGGCCATGACGGCGATTATGGCCTCGACCCGCCCATCCTCACCGGCAAGCGGGAGCAGCAGACGCTCATACGGAATGAAATCGCGGCCCGGAACCGGCATCTGAAGCTGGGCATAGGCTGGCCGGCAGTTCAGGGCGACATCGGAAAAGGCCGCCATCATCCTCGGATAGGTGGCGCTGTCATAGACATCTTCGAAGTATTTTCCGGTCGAGTCGCGAGCATAACGCTGGACGACGCTGGTGCCGACAAGCCGGAACTGGAAACGCGGCCGGTCAGAACCCTTCTGGTCCGAAACCCAGTGGACTGTATAGAGAACCAACCAGGGCAGGATGGCCGGCGGGATATCGATCGGGTCGATTGCGGCGCGCGGCGGCGGAACGGAGCCCACAAACTTGCCCAGCCAGTATTCGAACATCTGGCGATGATGCGGATGCGTCAGCTGCGCGGAAAAGCTGGCGATGGAAGGATTGGGCTTTGCGGTGTCGCGTCCCTTCGACGATCTGTCACCATTTACCATCGTGCCCTATCCCTGCCCGGCATCACCCTTACCAGCGTATATTAGATAGTTTTCTTTTTAGACAAAAGCAAAGCCAGCCCGATCCCGCTCACCCCCAGCCGGGTGCTGTCTGCCGGTGCCAGTCCGTGGCCGACTGAAAGGCATGGCCGATGCGCAACGCCAGCGCGTCGCCGTGCGGCCGGCAGACGATCTGCAACGAGACCGGCAGCCCGGCCCCATCCAGCCCGGCCGGTACGGATAGCGCGCACCAGCCGAAATAGCTGACCATACGGGTGAAGCGACCGAGGATCAGGCTGGCTTCATCCACCTCATCGACCGGAATGGCGCTGATCGGCAATGTCGGGGTCAGCAGCGCGTCCATCCCGTCGATACTGACCTGCCAGCGCCGCGAGCTGTCGATGCGGTCCTGCAGCAGGGCGATGTAATCGGCGGCCAGCAGTGGCTTGCCGGTCAGGATGCGCTGCTTGGTGTGCTGGCCGATGGGCAGTCTCTCATCCTCCAGAAGATGACGCAGATTGCTGTAGCCCTCCGACATGATGGTGAGGAAGCTGCGCGGCTGCACATCCTCGCAGCGCTCCGGCGGGGTGATCTCGTGGATACTGGCTCCCTGCTTCTCCAGCGCCGTCAGGGCAGCGCGATAGGCCGCCAGCACGCCCTCGGCCACGCCGTCCAGATGCGATTCCGGCAGCACGCCAAAGCGCATGCCAGCGATGCCGAGGCCGATCCCCGCCAGCGGATCTTCCGCCGTCGGCAGGCCAAGCGTCGCCGGGTCCAGCGGATCGGGGCCAGCGATCGCCGCATGGATCAGCGCCGCATCCTGTGCAGTGCGAACCATCGGCCCCAGCGAATCCTGATTATGCGCCAGCGGCATGGTGTTGGCGTTGCTGACCCGGCCATGGGTCGGCTTCAGCCCGGTCAGCCCGCACAGGGCGGCGGGAATACGGATCGAGCCGCTGGTGTCGCTGCCGATGGCCGCCGGCGCCAGGGCTGCCGCCACGGTAACGCCGGAGCCGCTGGAGGAGCCGCCCGGCACGCGGTGCACCTCCCGGTCCCACGGGTTGCGCGGCGTACCGAGATACTGGTTGGTGCCCCAGCCGCCGCAGGCGAACTCCACCATATGCGCGCGGCCGATCAGCACCATGCCGGCGGCGCGCAGCCGCTTCACCACGGTCGCGGTCTGCGCCGGACGCCGGTCCTTCAACGCCAGCGAGCCGCCGGTGCCGGGCTGGCCGGCCACGTCGCACAGATCCTTCACCGCGATGGGAATGCCATGCAGCGGCCCGGCGACCGCCCCGGCCCGGCGCAGCGCATCGGCGGCATCCGCCTCGGCGCGGGCGGCCTCGGCATCGACATGGATCAGCGCGTTCAGCGCCGCATTGTGGCGTGCGATGCGGTCCAGATAGAGCTCTGTCAGGTCGCGGGCCGTGACAGCGCCATCGGACAGCGCCTGCGAGAGGGTGGATAGGTCGGCGTGCGCAAGATCGGCAGGCAGCTTCATCGGTCAGGCTTTCCGCAAATTATGGTTTCCTGCCGGAAGCCTAGCCTGCCGAGCCGGCTTTAGCGATACGCCGGTGAAACGGGCTGCCATGCGCCTGAAGCCTTGTTCCGGCCGCGCGCGCAATGCTCTACTGCCCACCCCGCCCGCAACAAAGAACGGACCCCCGCCATGGCCGCCAACTCCGTCACCGCATCCCCCCGCATCGATCTCTACAGCGATACGGTCACCCGCCCCACGCCGGGCATGCGCAAGGCGATTTCCGAGGCCGAGGTCGGTAATGAACAGGCGCGCGAAGACCCGACCGTGAACAAGCTGTGCGAGATGGTCGCCAAATTGCTGGGCAAGGAGGCGGCGATCTTCCTGCCGTCGGGCACCATGTGCAATGAGATCGCCTACCGGGTCTGGGTCGATCATGGCGAGGAGATCGTGCTGGAGGAGAACTCGCACGCGCTGCATTACGAGACCGGCGGGCCAGCCGCCCTGTCCGGCGCTATGTGCCGCACCATCCGCGGCAAGCGCGGCATGTTCACCGGCGCCGAACTGGAGGCGGTGATCCGCGTGCCGCAGGGCTGGCACGGCCAGCGCCAGCGGCTGGTCAGCATCGAGAACACCGCCAATCTGGGCGGTGGCGCGATCTGGCCGCTGGAGCAGATCGAGGATGTGGCAGGCGTCGCGCGCAAGCATGGGCTGAAGCTGCATCTGGATGGTGCGCGGCTGCTGAACGCCGTGGTCGCCAGCGGCATTCCAGCGTCAGCCTATGCCGCCCCTGCCGATTCCGCCTGGATCGACCTGTCCAAGGGGCTGGGCTGCCCGGTCGGCGGCGTGCTGGCGGGATCGAAGGAGTTCATCGAGCAGGCCTGGCGCTTCAAGCACCAGTTCGGCGGCGCCATGCGGCAGGCCGGCATCATCGCCGCCGCCGGTGTCTATGCGCTGGAGAACCATGTCGAGCGCATGGCGGAGGACCATGCCAATGCCCGCCTGCTGGCCGAAGGGCTGGCCGGCATCAAGGGCATCGGCATCAACCCGAACGAGATCGACACCAACATGGTGTATTTCACGGTCGGCGGCACCGGCCTGAGCGAGCAGGAATTCGCCCGCCGCCTGCGGACCGATCACGGTGTCCGCATCGGCCCGCAGGGCAAGGACCTCATGCGCGCCGTCACCCATCTGGATGTCAGCCGCGCCGATATTGAGGAGGCGATCCGCGCCTGCGCCGCCGTGGTGCAGGGCTGAACCGTCAGGAAACCTCGACCACCTTGAAGGTGTGGGAATCGCCGTCCGGCTCCGCCACGGTGACATATTCACCCGGCTTGAAGAGATGGCGGTCGAGCTTGTAGAGCGTCTCGTCATCCTCCTCCCCCTTTTCGTAGGAGAAGGCCCAGCCCTTGCGGGTATGGATCAGCAGCCCCTGGCGGATCGGCTCGCCCGGCCAGAACCGTGCGATCCGGCACTCGGCCTTGTGCTGCTTGTAGGCCTCGGCATCAAGGTGCCCGTCCGCCGTCAGCGGCGCGGTGATCTCGTAGCGATGATCGCCGCTGCCCTCCGGAAATTCGGCGCTGCGCCCCAGTTCCATGCGAATTTTCTTCAAAGCCATTCCGTTTACTCCGTTTCCGGCCTCAGATGCGTTCCCAATAGCCGGTTTCCTCGTCCAGTCTTACCTGATCCATCAGCCGGAAATCGCCACGCGAAACCAGGCCGACGATCTTCCCATCCTGCACCACCGGCAGGTGCCGATAGCCGCAATCGCTCATCTGCCGCAGCGCGTCCAGCGTAACCCAGTCGGGCGACACGCAATCCGGCTTTTCCGTCATCACCTCGCGCAACAGCGTCCGTTTGCCGTCCAGCCCGTTCGCCAGCACACGGTTCACCGCGTCACGCCCGGTGAAGATGCCAACCGGCCGCTTCTGCTCATCGACAACGATGATGGCACCGACACGATGCTGATGCATGATTTTGCACGCCTCCTGCACCGTCGCACTATCCCGCATCACAACAGGACTGCGGTGCAGGATCAGCTCGGAAATCGCAGATTTCGACACCGCATCCTCCTCTCGCCGCCGTTCGGCCACTGCCCCCCGATCATCCGTAATAATTCTGACATGATAGGGGCCGGCCGGTGCAGTGTCTTTGACCTGCATCAATGGGGCGGCAGGGCGAAGGGAGAACGGGACTATCCGGGTTTAACGCCGCCGCAGATATATTTCGTACCGATCATATTCGAGGAGCGGCTCATAGTCGAGGAAACGCTCGGCGAACAGCGGATTGCGGTTGAAATAGTCGAGGTAGCTGAACGGCATGTCCGCGATACATTCGGGAATACCGGCGATCTTGTCGACGACCAGTATCGACGGCCGGCCCTTGTTGAAATCCTCGGCGACACTGCGGAACACCATCGCCTCATTCTCCGACATGCGCGCGGGGTCATTATAGAGTGCGCCATTATCGTTGCATTCGGCATAGACACCCTGCAGCAGCCACATGCTCTCGAACCGCATGGTCATCTTCATACCAGTATAGTTCAGCAGGGGGAAATGCGGATAGATGCCCGGCGACAGGATCAGGATGCGGTTGTCCAGGCGCTGCGGCGTGATGATGTCGGCCAGCTTCTTCACTTCCGAATCGGCATAGGCCAGCTGCTGCGCGAACGGCACGCGCGCCAGCCCGTGCTGGTAGAACACCAGCAGCATCAGGGCACTGGCAAACCAGCGCGCCGGGCGCCGGTCGCCACGTCGCATCCAGGCCGTGTTGTCGAGCACCGAGGCGATCGCCGTGCCGGCCAGGAACAGGGTGAAGGCGCGTGCCGGCAGGGCGTGATAAGGCCAGCCCTTGCCCTGCGCATAGGCGGAGATCAGCCCCGCCACCCCGGCCAGGAAGATCACCCGGGACAAATGCGAGCGCACCCCCCAGAAGGCAACGATGCCGAGCAGCGGCAGGATGATCGTCGGCGCCGCCAGATTGGTGCCGGTTGCCAGGTCGAACAGGTCGGTATCCGCCACCCGGCTGTAGAAATCCTGCGCCATCGGCAGCACTTGCGTGAAATATTCCGGCGTCACCAGCACCGCGAACAGCGCATGCGCGATGCAGACCGCCAGCACCGACCAGGGCGCGGCATCGGTCGCCGTGCTGCGGAAACCGCGCCGCGACAGCACATAGAGTTCAACCAGCAAAGGGAAGGCGAGAAAATAGGGCTTCATGGCGAAGCCCAGCCCCGCCATCAGACCGGTCGCGATGCGCAGGCGTCGCGGCATGTCGGTGCCGCCGGCACGCGCGCTGGCGACCAGCAGATAGGGCATGCCCAGCACCATCATGATGTGCTCGCGCTGGGTGAACATGTAGTTCGGAAAGACGATCAGCAGGAACAGCAGCAGCACCGGCAGCAGCGCCGCCGAAAACGCACGGTAAGGTTCCAGGCTCGCCGCCAGCACCGTCCGGCAGGTCTGGAAGGAGGCCAGGATCCCAAGCCCCAGCAGGGCGACCAGCACGGTCGGGCCGCCGAGGCCGGTCAGCTTGGCCAGCGCCTCCGGCAGCAGGTGCAGCACGAAGACCAGCGGCGTGTTGATGTCGATGGCATCGACATAGAGCCGCCCGCCCTCCAGCCAGAGTTTCGAGATATAGAGCAGGACCGCCGTGTCATGGTTGATCGGCGGCAGGAAATAGCCGGCCAGCCAGACGATGCAGACGCTCAGGACCAGTGTGTGGAACAGCCGCGACCAGTCGAAGCCGGCAAGCCGGTCGAGGGAACGCGCGTCTCTGGGCTGCGCGGTGTCCCGCTGCGCCAGATCGTCCGGTGCGGAATTGTTGGAATTGCTCATGGTCGGGTCGGGGATACGCGCGAACACTGCTCTGTCTTGGGGAACGCACCGGCGCGGCCAGAGTTGCACCAGGATCGTTTTATCTGCCGCGAAGCGCGGATAATGCGCCTTCATCCTATAAAAAACGAGCGGTTTTTATCAAATAGCGTGACGATTTTTTTCTTTACCACCTTAATAAACCCGTGCAAATCCATTTGCCGACCATGGGGTGTTCATGTCACGCTGCGGTAAATAAGCGCAGGACCAGCAGGTTTTACCCCCCAACATCGTATATATGGCGTTCGGTCATGGAGCGGACGGAGTATCGCCGCATGGCGGCGGTCGAGGACGGCATGTGGTGGTTCCGCGCGCTGCGCGCAGAGCTGTCTGGCCGTTTGCCGGCACATTTACCCGCACTTCGGCTGCTGGATGCGGGATGCGGCACCGGCGGGCTGCTGCGCCATCTGGCGCGCGAACGGCCCGATATCGATCTGCACGGGCTGGAGTATGACCCGGAGGCCGCGCAGATCGCCGCCACCAAGTCGGGCGCCAGGATCACCAGCGGATCTGTTAATGCGATGCCGTTCCCGGATGCGAGCTTCGACATCATCGTCAGCACCGATGTGATGTGCCATGCGGGGGTGGACGAATCCTCCGCGCTGGCGGAGTTCCGGCGCTGCCTGAAGCCGGGCGGCCTGCTGCTGCTGAACCTGCCGGCCTATCAATGGATGGCCTCCGCGCATGACCGCCATGTCCACAATGTGCGCCGCTACACCGCAGGGCAGGCGCGGCAACGCGTCGCGGCGGCCGGGTTCGGCCCGGTGCAATCAGGCTATTGGAACAGCCTGCTGTTTCCGCTAATGCTGCTGCACCGACTGCTGGCGGCGCGACAGAAGCAGGATAGCGACGTGTCGTTTTTTCCGCCCTGGCAGGATCGGCTGTTCTTCACCGTCACGGCGCTCGAACGCAGGATGGCCAGACACGGGCTCACCCTGCCCTTCGGCGGTTCCGTCTGGATATCGGCAACACGGCCATGAGCGCCCCCACAGCAAGCACCCCCGCAGCAAGCACCCCCCAGGCTCCCGAATACCCGTTCGCCCTGTCCATCGTCGTTCCGGTCTATAATGGCGCGGACAGCGTGCCGGCCCTGGTCGCGGCGCTCAGCGCCCCAGAGATTGCCGGCGACGTTCCCGGCGGGCTGGAGATCGTGCTGGTGAATGATTGCAGCCCGGACAATTCGCTGGAAGTGTGCCGCCGCCTGGCAAAGGAAGCCAGCATCCCGCTGACGGTGGTGAATCTGGCACGCAATTTCGGCGAGCATAATGCCGTCATGGCCGGCCTTGGCCATGCCCGCGGTGCCTACATCATCACCATGGATGACGACCTGCAGAACCCGCCGGAGGAGGTGGTGCGGCTGTGGCGCTATGCCAGCGATAACAGCTATGACGTGGTCTATACCTATTACGCGCAGAAGCAGCATGCCGCCTGGCGCAATCTCGGCAGCCGCTTCACCAACTGGTGTGCCGACATTCTGATCGACAAGCCGAAGGGACTGTACCTGTCCAGCTTCCGCTGCATGAGCGGCTTTGCCGCCCGCGCCATACTGGACCATGCCGGCCCCTTCCCCTATGTGGACGGGCTGCTGATGCAGGTCACACAGAATATCGGCCGGCTGCCGGTCACCCACCTGCCGCGCGCCGCCGGTCGGTCGAACTACACGCTGCGGCGGCTGGTGCGGCTGTTCCTGTCGATGTTCCTGAATTTCTCGGTCATGCCGCTCCGCCTCAGCACCATGGCTGGCGCCGGCATGGCGTCGCTCGGCCTGCTGGGTTTCCTGATCGTGATCTACGAGGCGCTGGCCGGCGAGACGCCGCAGGGCTGGGCCTCGCTGATGGCGGTCACGCTGCTGCTGGCCGGCGTGCAGCTCATCATGCTGGGCGTGCTGGGCGAATATCTGGGCCGGCTGTTCCTGACGGTGAACCGCAAGCCACAATTCGTGGTGCGCGATGTCACCCGCAGCGCCACCGCCGAAATGCCCCCCCAGCCGGGAGAAACCGTATGACCCTGTCCATCGCCGCGCTCGCCATCGGCATCCTGATCGGTGTCGCCGGTCAGATGCTGCTGAAGGCCGGCGCCTCGGGCGAGACGCTGCTGAAGCAGTTCCTGTCGCCGCAATCGATCCTCGGCCTTGGCCTCTATTTCGCGGCAGCGCTCTGCTACATGTACGCGCTGCGCAAGATTCCGGTGTCCGTCGCCTTCCCCAGCGTGTCGCTGTCCTATGTGCTGGTGGCGCTGCTGGCCCACTGGATGCTCGGCGAGAGCATGGGGCCGCAGAAGCTGGCCGGCATCGCGCTGATCGTCGGCGGCGTCTTCCTGGTCACCCGGCAGGCCTGAGGCGCTTCAGGCCGCCTGCCGCCAGGCGTCGCGGATCGCCGCGATCACCTGCTCCATCTGTGCATCGGCAAGCTGCGGGAACATCGGCAGGCTGAGGACCGCCAGCGCCGCCGCCTCGGTGCGCGGCAGCCCGCCCGCGCCCAGCGGCACACGGCCCTTATAGGCCGGCTGCAGATGCACCGGCACCGGATAATGCACCAGCGTGCCGACACCCCTCTCACGCAAGGCCGCCTGCAGCGCGTCGCGCCTGCCCGGCGCCTCCACCACATACTGGTGATAGACCGGCTCGGCCCCCGGACGGGTCAGCGGCAGGCGCAGCCCCTCGATGCCCGCAAGCCCCTTATCGTACACGGCAGCAATGGCGCGGCGGCGTTCCGTATCGGCCGGCAGGTGCGACAGCTTCACGCGCAGGATCGCCGCCTGCAGCGGGTCGAGCCGGCTGTTCATGCCGGCAATCGCGCTGACATAGCGCTCGCGCCAGCCATATTCACGCAGTTCTTTCAGCGCCGTGGTGAGTTCCGGATCGTCGGTGGCGACGATGCCGCCATCGCCGATGGCGCCCAGATTCTTCGTCGGATAGAGGCTGTAGGCGGCGATCCGCCCGAACCGCCCGACCATCGTGCCATCCAGCGTCGCACCATGCGCCTGGGAATTATCCTCCAGCACGGCCAGCCCGTGCTGCTCCGCAATCGCCATGATCTCATTCATCGCCGCCGGCTGGCCATAGAGATGCACCGGGATGATGGCCTTCGGCTTCGGCGCGCCGGATGGCCAGGCAGCCAGCGTCGCCGCCAGCTTCTCGGGATCGAGGCCATGGCAGACATCGACATCGACCAGCACCGGCATGGCCCCCACCAGCTCCACCGCCGCCACGGTGGCGACCGCGGTGTGCGAGACGGTGATGACCGCATCGCCCGGCCCGATGCCCAGCGCCCGCAGCGCCAGGATCAGCGCATCGGTGCCGCTGGCCACGGCCACGGCATGGCGCACACCGGCATAGGCGGCGAATTCCTGCTCGAAACCCTCGACCTCCGGCCCCAGGATATAGCGCCCGCTCTCCAGCACGCGGGAAATCGCGGCATCGATCTCCGCCTTGCGTTCGTGATAGGCGGCCTTCGGATCGGTCTGCGGGATCATCGGATCGGCTTTCAGAGATAATGTTCGGCGTTGGCCCGGTAGTAGGCGATTGTGCGGCGCAGCCCTTCTTCCAGATCGATATGCGGCTGCCAGCCGGTCGCAGTACGGAACGGTGTGTCGTCGCAGTAATAATCGCCGATATCGATCTTCTTGCGCTCTTCCGGGAAGATTTTCCGCTCGAAACTGCCGCTGCCGGCGATGCGCACCAGCAGCTCGGCAAGGTCGAGCAGGCTGACGGCCGGACAGCCGCCGAGATTATAGACATGCCCGACCGAGGCATCCGAGTGGGCGGTCGCCAGCAGCGCGTCCACCAGATCCTCGACATAGGAGAAATCGCGCAGCTGGTCGCCGCCCCATACCTCGAAACGGGTTCCCTCGACGGCATGGCGCACCCAGATGCCGAGGAAGGTCTGCTTGGCGTCGCGGATACGCATGCGCGGGCCGAACACGTTGGTCAGCCTCAGCGCCGTGGTGCGCATGCCGTAAATCTTGGCATAGAGCATGTGATAGCTCTCCGCCGCGTATTTATGCACGCCGTTGATGTCCGGCGGATTGATCGGATGATCCTCGTCCACCGGCAGGTAGCGCGGCGGGCCGTAGAACTGCCTTGTGCTGCTGAACACCACGCGGGCTGTCGGGTTGACCCGGCGGATGAGGTCGAGGAAGCGCAGGTTGGATTCCTGATTGAGCCGCATATCCTCCAGCGGATCCTTCATCGAATCCATGTGCGAGGTCTGGCCGGCGATGTTGAAGATCACCTTGGCCTCGCTCACCACCTTCTCGATCAGCGCGGTGGCACCGATATCGGCTTCGATCACCTGCAGCGGCGGGGTCGTCCGGTTTACCCGGATCGGGTCGGCGATGTTCTGGGGGTTGGCCCCATAATCGGTCAGCATCTTGTCAATAAGGGTAACCCTCGCGCCCAGCGATTCGAGCCGCAGCGCAAGGTTGGAGCCGATGAACCCCATGCCGCCGGTAACGACGACGGGAAGGTCACGGCACCAGTCCGTATCGGTTGTCATTTTGGAGGTAACCCGCAGTACGAGCTAAAACGCCGCGATCATGACCGAAATCCCGGCGCTTGAGCAGTGGGAATTTAGGGTTAACGAAAAATCGTTCCCCTGTGTTCCCCTGTTACGCCCCTAGGCGGCCCTGACGTTCGACAGGAAGCCCTCGACACGGGTGCTGAGCCGCTCCGACTGCTCGGCCAGATCCTCCGATGCCGCCCGCACCGAGGCGCTCGCCTGCTCGGTCTCGTTGGAGGATTCGCTGACCTTGGCGATGCTGCGCGTCACCTCGTCGGTGCCTGCCGCCGCCTGCTCGACATTGCGGGCGATCTCACGGGTCGCCGCTGTCTGCTCCTCGATGGCCGCGGCGATGGCGGTCGAGGCCTCATGCATCCGCTCGATGATCTTCGTGATGCTCTGGATCGCACTTACCACGGTCTGGGTCGAATCCTGCACATCGCCGATCTGCTGGCCGATCTCCTCGGTCGCCTTGGCGGTCTGGGTAGCCAGATTCTTCACCTCCGACGCCACCACGGCGAAGCCCTTGCCGGCCTCGCCGGCACGCGCCGCCTCGATGGTGGCGTTCAGCGCCAGCAGGTTGGTCTGTTCGGCAATGTCCTGGATCAGCCGGACCACTTCGCTGATGCGGTCAGCGGTCGTCACCAGCCGGTTGATACCCTCATTGGTGCGCTGCGCTTCGGCAACCGCGTCCTGCGCGATCGTGGCCGACATCGAGACCTGGTCGGAAATCTCGCCGAAGGTGCTGTTCAGCTCCTCCGTCGCCGATGCCACGGTCTGCACATTGCCGGCGGCCTGCTGCGCCGCCGCCGAAACCGAGCTGGACTGCGTATTCAACATCTTCGCGGCGTCGCTCATCGAGGAGGATGTCTCGATCATGGTCTGCAGGGCGAAATTCACACTGCCCAGCACATCCTTGACCTCGCTGTCGAAATCCTGTGCGAGATGTTGCAGCCGCTCGGCCCGTTCGATCTGCACGCGCTGGTTTTCGGCCTGTTCCGCCGCCAGCCTGTCGGCCTGAATCATGGAGGTGCGGAACACATCCAGCGCCTGCGCCATCTCGCCCAGCTCGTTGCGGTAGTCGGTGGCCGGTATCTCCAGTTCCTTGTCGCCCTCGGCCAGGTGCCGCATGGCAGCCGTCATCCGGCTGACCGGTGCGGCGATGGCGCGCCCGACCAGGGCCGCAATGACAATGGACAACACGATAACGCCAATCACTGCGCCAATGACGATCAGGCGGGCCAGATCGGCAATACTGCGCGCCTGGGTCTCGGCGGCCTCATAGGAAGCCTGCACGGCATCGCCCAGGGACGACACCATCGGATCGACGCGCGCAAATTCTTCCTGCAGCGCCTCTTCCGCGGCAAGGATCTGAACCCTCAGATCGCCGACGCGCTGCATGTTCTCGACATAGACCTTGAAGCGGGCCAGCAGCTCTTCCTTGTCGGCCGCATAGAGGTCGGAACGTTCCAGCACTTTCTGGAATTCCTCGAAGCGCGCCGCGATCGACCTGATCTGGCGAGGATCGATCTGCACCAGGAAGTCCTTCTCGTGCCGGCGCATCATCAGCATGATCGCGGAGAGATGGTGGTTGCGGAACTCGTCCAGCTTCTCTTCCGCGGAATCGATGGAGTTGCGCAGTTCGCCCATCAGGCCGAAACGGTCGGTCAGACCGATGGTCTTCCAGGCCTCGGCCAGCGCGCGGAACTGCTGGTCGTAGGAGGCCAGCCCCTCGCGGATCGCCGGCAGCTCGCCGCGGATCGCCTCGCCAACCTTCGGCTGCAGGGCATCGAGAGAGGCGCCAATGGCCGCCATCGTCCCGCTATGGCTGGCGATGCTTTCCTCCTGCTTGTAGAGCAGGAAATCCTTCTCGTGACGGCGGGCATCGAGGAAGGCGTAGCGCACCTGGTCGGACAGCAGCTTGGCCTCGATGGCCCGGTCGGCTTCGCGCTGATAGCCGCCGCGCACCTGGTCACCGATCAGATAAACCGCCGTGAATATCGCGAAACCGATAACGGCGATCAGCGTGATGAGCTGAACCTGAAAACCGATACGTAGGGACTTCATCGCTTTCCTCCGCCTTTCACTGAGATGGAAAGGTTAATTCCCCTACGCTTTTATGCGACCCCTCTTAATAAATGGCTAACTATACCCGGCATTTATTCTGCTTTGCCCGGAGATCAGGAGACGAGCGCGGCCCGTTCCTTTTCCATATGCTCGAAACGCGACCAGACGCCGGCGTCGCCGTCCCAGCTGCCGCGGCTGGCACCCTTGGAATATTCGGTCGCGCGCTGCTCGAAGAAATTGGCGTGCTCGACCCCGTTCAGGATCTCCACAAGCCAGGGCAGCGGGTGCGGCGTGAGCTGCCTGTAGCCGGTGTCGGTCTTCTCGAAACAGCCGAAGACCGTGGGCAGGCGCAGCTGGGTCAGCCGCCAGTCGGCGATGTAGCGGACATAGGATTTGATATCCTGGGCTGTCATCCCTTCGATCTCGCCGAGGCCGAAAGCCAGATCGACGAAATTCTCCTCCAGCCCGACCATCGTCTTGGCGACATCGATGATGTCGTCGCGCACGGCGGGGGTGACCGCCCCGGTCTCACGGTGCCATTCGTGGAACAGCCGGATGATGCCTTCGCAATGCAGGCTCTCGTCGCGCACCGACCAGGAGACGATCTGCCCCATGCCGTTCATCTTGTTGTGGCGCGGGAAGTTCAGCAGCATGGCGAAGCTGGCGAACAGGCTCATGCCCTCGGTGAAGGCGCCGAACATGGCCAGCGTACGCGCCACGTCGGAGACCGTGCCGACGCCAAAGGTGTGCATGTAGTCGGCCTTGGCGCGCATCTCCGAATAGTCGCGGAACGCCTCGAACTCCGATTGCGGCATGCCCAGCGTCTTCAGCAGCAGCGCATAGGCGTCGATATGCACCGTCTCCATGTTGGAGAAGGCGGCCATCATCATCTGCAGTTCCAGGGGCTGGAACAGCGGGATGTAACGCTTCAGGTAATTGTCGCCAACCTCGACATCCGACTGGGTGAAGAAGCGGAAAATCTGCGTCAGCAGCAGGCGTTCCGACTCGCTGACACGGTCCGAGGCCCAGTCCTTGATGTCGCCGCCCAGCGGCACTTCCTCGCCCATCCAGTGGGTCTGCTGCTGGCGCTTCCAGTAGTCATAGGCCCAGGAATAACGATTCACATCATAGGTGCCGGTGGCGGTCAGCAGGCCGACCTTGCCGGTGCCGACCAGATCGCGCGGATTCAGATGGCCGAGATTTACTGACACGCCAGGCACTCCTCGTAATCGGTCGGCGCCTGATTGTCGAAGGCCGGCTTCTCGCCCTCCTCCGCCTTTGCTTCCAGCTTGCCGGCGAAGGCGGCGCGGCTGATCGACTTGGAGCGGCAGTAATACAGGCTCTTGATGCCGCGCTTCCAGGCCGTCCAGTGCAGCATGTGCAGGTCCCACTTGTCGATGTCGGCCGGCAGGAACAGGTTCAGCGACTGGCTCTGGCAGATGAAGGGCGCGCGATCGGCCGCCAGGTCGATGATCCAGCGCTGGTCGATCTCGAAGGCGGTACGGAAGGTCGCCTTCTCGTCCTCGTTGAGGAAGTCGAGATGCTGGACGGAGCCTTCCTTCTCGACGATGGACTGCCAGACTTCGGCGGTATTCTGGCCCTTCTCCTCCAGCATCGTCTCCAGATGGCGGTTGCGCACCGAGAACGCGCCGGACAGCGTCTTGTGGGTGTAGATATTGGCCGGGATCGGCTCGATGCCGGCACTGGTGCCGCCGCAGATGATGCTGATCGAGGCGGTCGGCGCGATGGCGATCTTGTGGCTGAAGCGCGCCTTCATGCCGGCGTCATGCGCGTCCGGGCACGGCCCGCGCTCCTCGGCCAGCGCCACCGAGGCGGCATCGGCCTCGCGGCGGATCTTGCGGAACATCTTGAAATTCCAGGATTTGGCGAGCGCGCTCTCGAACGGAATGCCGCGCGCCTGCAGGAAGGAATGGAAGCCCATGATACCGAGCCCGACGGAGCGCTCGCGCATCGCCGAATATTTCGCCCGCTCCATGCCATCCGGCGCGTTCTCGATGAACTGCGTCAGCACATTGTCGAGGAAGCGCAGCACGTCCTCGATGAAGCCGGGTGCCTCCTCCCATTCCTCCCAGGTCTCGACATTCAGCGAGGACAGGCAGCACACGGCGGTGCGCTCCTTCTCGTCCTGGTCCTGGCCGGTGACCAGCGTGATCTCGCTGCACAGGTTGGAGGTGGAGACCTTCAGCCCCAGCTTCTGCTGGTGCTTCGGCAGTGCGCGATTCACCGTGTCGATATACAGCAGATAGGGCTCGCCGGTCTGCAGGCGGGTTTCCAGGATGCGCTGCCACAGCTGGCGCGCATCGACCTGGCGGAGCACCGCGCCATCCTTCGGGCTCTTCAGTCCGAACATGCCGCCATCGCGCACCGCCGCCATGAACTCGTCGGTGACATTGATGCCGTGATGCAGGTTCAGCCCCTTGCGGTTGAAATCGCCCGAAGCCTTGCGGATTTCCAGGAATTCCTCGATCTCCGGATGATGGATATCGAGATAGACCGCCGCCGAGCCGCGCCGCAGAGAGCCCTGGCTGATCGCCAGCGTCAACCCGTCCATGACATGGATGAAGGGAATGATGCCCGAGGTCTCGCCCGCGCCCTTCACCGCCTCGCCGATGGAGCGGACCTGGCCCCAATAGGTGCCGATGCCGCCGCCATTCGAGGCCAGGGCGACATTCTCGTTCCAGGTGCGCACGATGCCGTCCAGCGAATCCGGCACCGCGTTCAGGAAGCAGGAAATCGGCAGGCCACGCGTGGTGCCACCGTTGGACAGCACCGGCGTCGCCGGCATGAACCACAGCCGCGACATGGCGTCATACAGGCGCTGGGCATGGCCGATATCGTCGGCAAAGGCGCAGGAAACCCGCGCGAACATGTCCTGATAGCTTTCGCCGGCCAGCAGATAGCGGTCATTCAGCGTCGCCTTGCCGAAATTCGTCAGCAACGCGTCGCGGCTGCGATCCAGCTTCAGGTCGGAAGGCTGGGGGCGCGGCGCCAGCGGATAGGGCAGCGGCGCGCGGCGCTCCAGATTCAGGGCCTGCTGATGCGGGAAGTCCGGCTCCGGCGGCTGAACGCGCGGACGCGGCGCGCGCGGCTGCTCGGCAGGGCGCTGCACATGACGCTGCTGCGAAGGCCCGCCCGGTGTCTGCGGAACGAGATTGCCGTCATAATCGAAATCGAAAGCCAGAGAGGACATCGCTACCCCGTCGATCAGGTGGTGACGGGATAACAGGTCAGCCTGCGGGCAAATTCCCCCTACCCGCAAGCGACCCAAAGGACACCCCGCCCAAGGTCATACGTCTGGTTACGGCAGGTCTCCTGGCTCGCGGGTCTCGGCTCCGGCCCGGCCTTCCCGAATCCCGGCCTCGCTCCGGGCATTCAGTGGCACGAAAAGGGCAAAAGCTCGCCGCTCACAGTTGCGGGGACAGCTTCGGATTAAGCAAGAAAACCGCCGCACCGAATTCCCATCTTAGCCCCAAATCTACCGACCCGGGGAACCATAACCACTAGATACGGTAGCGGTTATCCCGATCCTGTCAAGGCGATTGTGTCCTTGACAAGCCCCTGATTACGCAGGCGCCAGCGCTTCCTGACCGATGCCGCCACGCACCGCGCCAGCCTCCACATTGCGCCACAGGACCGTGTGGTCCGCCGGCAGCGGGCGGCTGTTCGGCATCGACAGCCAGAGCCGGAACA
This sequence comes from Oceanibaculum nanhaiense, assembly GCF_002148795.1. Taxonomy (NCBI): domain Bacteria; kingdom Pseudomonadati; phylum Pseudomonadota; class Alphaproteobacteria; order Rhodospirillales; family Oceanibaculaceae; genus Oceanibaculum; species Oceanibaculum nanhaiense. The sequence goes on from NZ_MPOB01000003.1 coordinate 260,829, forward strand.
GCATGCGGCTGCGACCCTGCGTGTCATCGTCGGTGAAGGGCGTGCGGCCGTGATAGACGACATGGTTGTTCAGAAGCTGAATGTCGCCCGGCTCCAGCACCATCTCGAAAGACAGTTCCTCCATCGTGGCCTGGAACAGCGCCAGCGCCTCCTTCTGCACGTCACTCATCGGTGGTACGCCGGGAATGAAGGAAGCCGCCTCAATATAGGTCAGCGAGTAATGGCTGGTCAGCTTGCCGTCGTGAAGCCCGAAGATCGGCAGCGGGTAGGCCACCTGCTCCGCCCCCTTCTCCTCGCCGAAACGGCTGCGGTAATAGGGCTGGCACAGCACTTCCAGCAGATCCGGCCGGCGCTCCCGGATGGTGTTGTACACCATGGGAGAGGAGCACAGCTTGCTCACCCCGCCATTGGCGGCCTGGCGCACGCACAGCAGCCCGACCACATCGCAGCGGTCGGTGTGGAAGCGCAAGGCCCCGTTCGACAGGGTGCGGGCATAGGAGGACAGGAAGGTGCCGTTATCCTGCGTCTGCACCTGGCCGTAGCGTTCGCCGACGACGGCAGCGCCCTCGTCGCGGATCTCGCGCATCAGCTCGCCGCGGTTGTTCTGGAACAGCGTATGGCCCAGCTGCTTGCCGAGACCGAAATACAGCTTCTTCAGCTGGGCTTCGGAATAGCGATCCACCGGGATACGGCGCAGCTTCACCATGCCGCTGCCATTCTCAAGCTCTTCCCGAACCGCATCCAGCCTTGCGGACAGCGCGCCCAGCGGAAAATTCTCGCGGGTGATGTCGTGCCAGGCGATGCCCTGCGCCTCGACATGGGCAAGGGCCGCGTCCAGCGCCGCAATCTCCCCCGCTGTCAGCTCGAAAATCCAGCGGCGCGACATCGCCATGTCGCTGCCATGCCAGACGCAATCGCCGTCAATCCTCGGTAACGCGGTCATATCAATCTCCTCCCCCGGTCTTGCTGCCGTTCGCGGCAATCATGTCACGCGGGCAAGCCGGCAGACAAGAAACCGCTACCAGACGAACCGGCCCATCAGATATGTCGGGCGCACAGGCTTGTCGGCGATGAAGCCGCGCCAGGCGGCATCGCTGGGCAGCATATTGCCGCTCACGCCCAGCGCCGGCCCATGGATGCCGTCGGCCACCAGCGCGCTGTCGCAGCCGAAGCGGCTGGCCCCCTCGATATCATGGCCCAGCGAATCGCCAACGGCGAGGATGCGCCCCTTGTCGGACAGGCCCAGGCTGGCGAGGCAGCTGCGGTAGATCGGCGGGTGCGGTTTGCCGTGCCACTGCACGCGGCCGCCGCGGCGTTCATATTCTTCCGCCACCAGGCCGATGGCCTCGGCCAGCTTTCCGCCATCGACGCGGTGCGTGTCCGGGTTGGCGCAGACCATCGGCAGGCCGCGCGCCAGCCCCTGCGCGATCAAGCCCTTATAGGCCTCCAGCAGGCCGGAATCGCGCGCATCGCCGATCAGCAGCAGGAAATCCGCCTGACCGACATCCTCAACCAGATCGATATCGACCCCATCCAGGAAGCTCGAATCGCCGGGCCGTCTGGTCGCGTAGCAGCGGCGGCCAAGCCCGGCATAGAAATCATCTGCCCCGTGCTTGCCCCGGCTGGCGAGGCCGCGCCAGGCATCCTCGCCCGCCGAGATCATCTCGTCATAGAGATCGGGCGTGAAGCCGATGCGCGCCATCAGCGCGACATTGTAATCGTTGCGCTTGCCGGAATTGGACAGCACCACCACCCGCTTGCCGGATTCCCGCAGGGCCTTCAGGCAGTCCAGCGCCCCCGGATAAGGCGTCTTGCCGTCATGCAGCACGCCCCATTGATCCAGGATGAAGCCGTCATAGCGGTCCGCGACCGCGCCGAGGCCGGCGATCGGCTGCGTGCCGGACCAGCCGGTATCGGCTTGCGGAGAGCTACCGGCGGACATCCCTAGCGCCCCTCGCGGCGCAGCGCCGCCACTTCCTCTTTCAGCGCGCGAATCTCGGCGATGATCTCGTGATGATCGCCGCCCAGCGCCGCGCGGGTTTCCCCTTCTTCGGCATGGTGCTCCTGCGCCATCGCATCGACGATGATGGCGATGAACAGGTTCAGCACGGCGAAGGTGGTCAGCAGGATGAAGATGATGAAGAACAGCCAGGCATAGGGATAGACCTCCATGACCGGCCGCACGATGCCCATCGACCAGCTTTCCAGCGTCATCACCTGGAACAGCGTGTAGAAGGACGCACCGATGCTGCCGAACCAGTCCGGGAAGCTGGCGCCGAACAGCTTGGTCGCCATCACGGCGGCGACATAGAATACCAGCGACAGCAGCGCCACCACGGAGCCCATGCCGGGTATCGCGCGCAGCAGCGCATGCACCACCTTGCGCAGCGAGGGCACGACGGAGATCAGCCGCAGCACGCGCAGGATGCGCAGCGAGCGCAGCACCGACACACCCTCGCCCGCCGGCATCAGGGTGACGCCGACCACCAGGAAATCGAAGATGTTCCAGGCATCGCGGAAGAAGCGCAGGCGATAGACGACCAGCTTCAGGACGATCTCGATGATGAAGATCGACAGCGCGATCCGGTCGAGCACGATCAGCACCGGCCCCGCTAGATTCATCGCCGTCGCCGAGGTTTCCAGGCCCAGGGTGACGGCGTTCACGATAATGACGCCGATGATGAAATTCTGGAACGCGCCCGATTCGATGAAGCCCTTCAGCCTGTCCACCATGTACGCCCTGTTCCGCCAGATGCAATTGCGAGGCTTTCATGCCGTGAAGCGGCAATAAAAGCAATCGGGCACCATTGACCAGCTGCCATAGGATCGACGGCCCGCTTCTGCTATAGCTGCCCGATGGCTGACGATCTCGCCCCCTCCCCGCGGCGCCGGAAATGGCGTCGGGCCACGCTGCTGCTGGCAGCACTGGCGCTTCTGGCGCTCGCCGCCCTGGTCCCGATGGACAGCGCCGTGGTCGGCGGCTTCCTGCAGGATGCCAGCCAGACATTGAAGGGCTGGGTGGACGATCACCCGATTATCGGCGCCATCGCCTATGTGCTGGCCACCGCCTTCGGCAAGCTGGTGCCGTTGCCGGCCGGCGGGCTGCTGATCCTGACCGGCGGCTACCTGTTCGGCACCCTGCCGGGCGGCTTGCTGGCGGCCATGGGCGGCGCGCTGAGCTCCGGCATCGCGCTGATTGTCAGCCGGCAGCTGCTGGCCGGCTTTGTCGAGCGGCGTTTCGGGGCGCGTGTGGAGGCGGTTAAATGGATCATCGCCGAGGATGCCTTCAACTATATCCTGTCGATACGGCTGATCCCGATCATGCCGGCCTGGCTGTCCAATATCCTGCCGGCCCCCTTCGACATACCGGTGCCCAAGGCGATGCTGGCCACCTTCATCGGCGTGCTGCCGGTGTCCTTCATCCTGGCCAGTATCGGTGACGGCATCCAGACCCTGACGGCGGAGGCCGAAGAGCTCACCGTCGCGGTTCTGCTGAAGCCGGAAATCCTGCTGCCGCTGACCGCCATGGCCGTGCTGGCGCTGCTGCCGGTGGCCGCCAAGCACTGGCGGCGCCGGCGCGCGAAAAGGCGATTACAGCCGCCCCCAGCGGACCGCCAGCCAGAGCCGTTCGTGCAGGATATAGCAGAACAGGCCCGTCCCCGCCGTCACCAGGGCGAAGCCGCCGGCCTCGGCGAAGGAACCGGTCAGGGCATAGGCGAGAAGCCCGGTCGTCAGCAGCCCCAATAGCTGCCAGGAACAGGCCTTCAAAAGGGTGCGCAGTCTGGTCTCCATGATTGGCGCCTTCGGGAAAACGGGTTGATAAAATCGGGTGCCCGATATCTGCGCGCGCCACCCCTTCCCGGCAAGGAGAGTGTTATGCGCTTTATCCATAAAAATACTGCTTCTACCTATTTTGTGATTTTTATCCCGATTTCTGATAAACTCCCTCACCATGAAACATGACAAGCGCCTGCTGTCCCGGCTGTTCCGCGAAAGATTGGCCATTGCCCTGGCCGAGCGCGACATGACGGTAAGCGTCCTGGCGGCGCGGGCCGGCGTGGACCGATCGACCGTGGCGCAGCTTCTCTCCGCCCCCGACCCGAGGTTGCCGAACGGCCTGGTGCTCGCCAATCTGGCCAGCGCGCTGGGGGAGAGCGCCGACTGGCTGCTCGGCCTGTCCAGCCAGCGCGGCGCGGTCACCGATATCGTCGAGCAGTCGGTGCAGGTCGCCGAAGCGGCGCGCCATCCGTTCGACGAGCAATTGCGCCGCTGGTATCGTGAAGCCGCCGGCTACAAGGTGCGCCATGTGCCGCAGACCCTGCCGGACCTGCTGAAGACCCCGGCCCTGCTGGAGGTGGAGTATGGCAGCTCCCTCGCCCGGTCTTCCGACCAGGCGATTGCCGATGCCGCCGTGCAGCTCGACTATATCCGCCAGCCCGATACTGATATCGAGGTCGCTTTCGCGGCGCACCGGCTGCGGGATTTCGCCGATGGCGCCGGTATCTGGGGCCGCATGCCGCCGGCCAGGCGGCGCGCGGAACTGGAGCAGATGGCACAGATGGCGCGCGATCTGTACCCGTCGCTGCGCGTCTTCCTCTACGATGGCAGCGCGCTGTATTCGGCCCCCTTCACCGTGTTCGGGCCAAGCCGCGCGGCGCTTTATCTCGGTCAGCGCTTCCTGGTCTTCAGTTCAGCCGTACATATCCGGCTGATGATCCGCCATTTCGACGATCTGATCCGGGGCGCCATCGTGCAGGCGCACGACTACGCCGACCATGTGATGCGGGAGGTCGCACGCCGCGACTGGCGCTAGAGCCTTTCTCTCTCGCTCTATTTCTCCACCATCGCTTCCTTCAGCCAGCCGCGCACGGTCTGGGTGGCAATGTCGGAATCCCGGCGCGGGTGCCATTGCAGGAACAGGTCCAGCCTCGGCATGTCGATGGGTGGCGGCCGGCCGATCAGCCGGTATTCGCGCGGTACAGTGGACAGGAACCGGGCCGGTAGCATGGCCAGAAGATCGCTGGTCGCCAGCAGGCGCGGAATCGTCATGAAACTGTTCACCGTTACCCGCACCTGCCGCCGCAGCCCCATGCCGGCCAGGATATCGTCCACCACACCGTACGGATCGCCGAGCGCCGACAGAATCAGGTGCGGATAGGCCAGCCAGCGGGCGAGGTCGAATTCTTCCGCCGCCGGATGGTCCGGCCGCATTGCCACCGCATAGCTCTCGCAGGATAGCAGTTCCCGGCGCATCTCCGGCCGCGAGGAGGGCAGCACGATGGTGATGGCGATATCCGCCTCGCCGCGCAGGATCGACCGGTCCGTCTGCTCCGGCCCCAGCCAAGGCAGCACGGCGATGCCCAGCCCGGGCGCCTCGCGCGCTGCCCGCGCATAGAGTTTTGGCGTCAGCAGCTCTGCCGCCAGGTCGGTCATCACGATGCGCACCGTCTGCTCGATCTGCGAGATATCGGGCGCGACCGGCCCTGCAACGATCACCGCCAGGTCGGCCAGAGCCTGCCGCAGCGGCTCACGCAAGGCCTCGGCTCGCGGCGTCGGCTTCATGGCCGGGCCGGCGCGTTCCAGCAGGGGATCCTTGAACAGATAGCGCAACCGCTCCAGCGCGTTGGAGACGGCCGGCTGGGTCAGTCCCAGCCGCTTGGCCGCACGGGTCACATGCTGCTCCTGCAGCAGCGCATCCAGCGTCACAAGCAGGTTGAGGTCAAAATTCCGCAAATTCACCATATCAATTATCTAACATAATAACTATCCATTGGAGGAATAGTTTAACACAGCCGATATCCCTCTCAACACGACGGGCAACAGGCCCTTCGCACACACTTACGAGAAGGAATATCGCCATGATCGCATTTACCAAGAATGCCTTCCCTGCCCTGCTGATCGCCGGTTTCGTCGGCCTCGGCTTCACCTCCGCCAATGCCGCCAACTTTTCCGGCGCCAGCGATGGCGGCCCGGCCGTCAGCGTCTCTGGCAACCCGCAGGCCGCGGCTCAGCCGCAAATCACCCTGGTGGACCGTGGCAATGGCCTGAGCGATGCCGGCCCGGTTGCCGTCATCCGCTATGGCGAGGGCCGCAGCTACGCCAGCACCAGAATCACCGACGCACCGCGCAACGCCCCGGTTGCGCTGGAAGAGATCGACGTGAAGAACTGAGCCCTCCCGCTTCACGTTCCCTCTTCCTGAACGAAAAGGCCGGCGCCTCCCCCAGCGCCGGCCTTTTCTCGTTAAGCGGCAGCGATCAGCGTTCTGAGCTGAAATGCTGCTTCAGATAGCCAAGGATGAGCTGCTTTTCCTCCTCGGGATAGTCCGGCATACCCTGCGTCTCGATCATCCAGCCCCACAGATCGTCCCAGCGGGCGTCGGTGATGTGCTGCTGCTTGATGATCGCCGACGAATGGCAGGCAGTGCAGGCATAGAACGTCTCCTCCGCCCCCTTGCCGTCGGGCAGGCCACCCAGTTCGGGATTGCCTTCGGCCTGCTTTTCCGCCGGCTTGCCCGATTGAGTGCCGGGCGCCAGCGGATTGAAACCGGGACGGGCCAGCGGGTTGTAGCCCTGCGCCAGAGTGCCAATCAGGGGGGCGCCGGTCAGGGGAAGCGCCAGCAGAAGGGCAAGAACAAGCATTGATGAAAATCGCATCGGGCGGTTCATCCTGAGAAAGTCGAAAAGAGAGCCACCCGCATCGCTGCGGGTGGCATGGGAAGAGTGTCTCGAATCAGGCCGCGAACATCGCGATGCGGTGCATCATGTTGTTGCCGTAACCGCGCGGGTTCCAGCCCGGCACGGTGGCCGGCTGCATGTTGCCGTCCTTGTCGGTCGCGCGCGCCCAGACCTCGTAATAGCCCTTCTGCGGCAAGGTGACATTGGCGCGCCAGCGCTGCCAGGCGAAGCCGTTGGCCGGCTTGTCCAGCTTGGCTTCCTGCCAGGTCTGGCCGAAATCGATGGAGACATGCACCGATTTCACGTCGCCCTTGCCGGACCAGGTCTGGCCGCGCACCTCGGTCGCCTTGCCGATGCCGACCTGCACCCCGGTTTCCGGGAAGGTGACCAGCGACTTCACCGGCATCTGCTCCATGACCACCATGTCGGATTTCGGCACTTCCGTGCCCGGCGCCACCGGATAGGCCGGCAGGCGGTAGGAATAGCCGGTCATCTTCGGACCATCATGCTCCTTGTCCCTGAGCGTGATCTTCTGCAGGTATTTGTGCGAGGCGGACCCCGGATAGCCCGGAATGACAAGGCGCAGCGGGAAGCCGTGCAGGGCCGGGATCGGCTGGCCGTTCATCGACCAGGCAATCAGGTTGGTCTCCTCCATCGCCTTTTTGATCGGCACGCCGCGCGAGATGACGACCTTCGCCGGGTCGCCCGACAGGTGCACGTCATTGCCGTAATGCGCGGTATAGACGGCGCTGTCCTTCACGCCGGCCGCCTTCAGAACGTCGCGCAGACGCACGCCGGTCCATTCCGGGCAGCCGACCGCGCCGAAGGTCCACTGGTTGCCCGAGGCCCCCGGCTGGAAGAAGGCCCGGCCATTGCCGCCGCATTCCACCCACAGCCGGTAGGTCACGGTCTCGAAATTCTTCTTCAGATCGTCCATCGTCAGCGTCAGCGGCTTATTCACCTCGCCGTCGATGGTCAGCGTCCAGCCGTCGGCCTTCGCATCCAGCGCCGACTGCGGCACCATGCCGTTCATGCGCACGAACATGCGTTCATAGGGCGTGATGTCGTCATCCAGCAGGTGCGCCGGCGTCTCGGCATTGACCGGCCGGTCGTTCAGCACGGTGAGCCCCTTCTTGGCGCTCATCAGATCCATGCCGGTATCCTGCGCGAAAGCCGCCGGAATCAGCCCCGCCGGCATGTTGCGGTGGAACGGAATCGTGGCCCCGACCATCGCGGCCATGGTGGCGAGGCCGGCATTCTTCAGAAAGCCGCGCCGGTTGGCGTCCGGCACTCGGCCGAAGACGATCTGGTCGGCATCCTCCGGCTTTTCAGCATAGATAGTGCGGATTTCCTCGGCGGTGAGATCGCCCGGCTTGCGGTCTTCTGACATGCTTTCCTCCACAGACTTTTCTGGTTCGACGCAATACGCATCGAAAGAGGAAACGGACAGGCCCGCCGGTTTATTCCATCCGGCTGCGACATTCTGTCAAAAGAGCGGATAAAGGCGCCGGCTGTCAGCCGACGCAGGGTGCTTCGTGGATCGTCTGGCCAGCGCTGGCGATGCGGCTTGCACCAATCTGGCGGCTCCAGCGCTCGATATGGGCGATAATGTCGGACAGGCGCTGCGGATCCATGCCGATGGCGACCACGGCATAGCCGGTATCGCCGACACGCCAGGCATAGCGCGTGACATCGCCCTTGCTGAAATCCTGGACCGTCTCGTCCAGCGTCTGCGGCACCGTGCCGATCCACAAGCCGACCTGACAGCCGCGCCTGCCCATATAGCCGGCGAACAGGCCGGCCTTCGAACCCGACGGCGAAACGACGACGCGGGCCAGCGACAGGCGAGCGGCATGCAGGTCGGGGATCGGCGTCCACACGCCGGAACGGTTGACCATGGTGTCGTTGGCGTCGAGCAGGAAGCTGACGTCGCGCTCGCCATTCACCCAGGCGAGGTGCAGCTCCGTCGCCTCCCCGATCCAGCCGGCGACCTGGTCATTGCCAGCACGCTCCTCGAGCAGGAAGGCACCGCCGACGATCAGCAGCAGCACTGCCGCCACTGCGGCCACGGCACGCATCCGCCCCAACCGGCGGCGCCGGCCGAGCGCCCCGTCCAGCCGGCGCAGGCTGGCCGTCAGCAGCGCCGGATCGGGTTCCAGCGCGGCACGCGCCCCGGCCTTCAATCGGCTGATCTCGGCGACAGTCGCGGCGAAACCGGGATCGGCGGCAATATGCCCGGCCATGTCGGCGCGGCTGGCGGCATCCAGCTCGCCATCGACATAGGCGTTCAGCGCTTCCCAATCGGCCTGCTTCATCATCGCCGTGCTCTCACGATCCCCATCTCACGATCCGCGTTTGGCGCGCAACGCCCGTACATTGCTCTGCTGCAACGCAGCATGCAAGGCCGCACGCGCGCGGCTGATGCGGCTCATCACCGTGCCGACCGGAACTTCCAGCAATTCCGAGGCCTCCATGTAAGTGAAACCGGCAAGATCAACAAGACACAGGATTTCCCGCGCCATCGGGGAAAGCCGGTCGAGCGCCTGGTGCACGGTGATGCCGTCGATCAACCGCCCCTCCGATGCCGACAGATCGGGGATCAGCAGGGATTCCTCCGCATCCAGCAGGGTTTCCATGATTTTGCGCTGCCGGTCGATCCACAGATTCCGCAGGATCTTGAACAGCCAGGCCCGCAGGGCGGCCTCGTCCTCCGGCACGCGCATGGCGTCCAGCGCCCGCATCGCGCATTCCTGCACCAGATCCTGCGCCTTCTCCTCGTCGCCGGTCAGGCTCAGCGCATAGCCGAACAGACGCGGCAGATAGCGTCTGAGACCCCTTTCCAACTGGTCGGCTCGGCTGGCTCTGTCGAACATGCGGCTGCGGCTGGCCTCCGCGCGACGGGCCGGCGGGACATCCCGCCGGCGCATCGCGTGTTGAGCTTATTTCTTATCCACCTCGGCAAACACTTCGCGGGCGTTGCGGAAGGCATCGATGGCAGCCGGCACACCGCAATAGATCGCGGTCTGCAGGAACACTTCCATGATCTCCTCGCGGCTGACGCCATTGTTCAGCGCGCCACGCACATGCAGCTTCAGCTCATGCGGACGGTTCAACGCCGTCAGCATGGCGAGGTTCAGCAGGCTGCGGGTCTTCGGCGGCAGGCCGGGACGGTTCCAGATCTCACCCCAGCAATAGCTGGTCACCAGCTCCTGCATCGGCATGTTGAAATCGTCGGCGCTGGCAATCGACTTGTCGACATACTCCGCGCCCAGCACGGCGCGGCGCATCTTCAGGCCCTTTTCGAACATTTCCTTGTCCATCGTTTCCTCTTGCTTGGATTTACGGAATCAAAATCTGCCGGACGGTCGCCCCGTCAGCCAGCCGGTCGAAGGCCTCGTTCAGCCCCTCCAGCCCCTCAATCGTCTCGGACAGCAGCCGGTCCACCGGCAGCCGGCCGCGTCGGAACAAGTCGATATAGCGCGGAATGTCGCGCTTCGGCACGCAGCTGCCGACATAGCTGCCCTTCAGGGTGCGTTCCTCGGCAACCAGCGTGACCGGGAACAGGCTCATCGCCTTTGCCGGGTTGGCGAGACCGGCCGTTACCGTGGTGCCGCCGCGCCGGGTGATCTTGTAGGCCAGTTCCAGCGCCGGGACGGAGCCCGCCATCTCGAAAGCGTAATCGACGCCGCCGCCAGTCGCTTCCTTCACCTTCTCGACGATATCGGGATCGCCGGCATTGAAGGCATCGGTGGCGCCGAGCTGGCGCGCGAGATCGAGCTTGCTGTCCAGCAGGTCGATGGCGACCACGCGCTCCGCACCGCTGACCAGCGCGCCCAGCAGCGAATTCAGCCCGACGCCGCCCAGCCCGATGACCGCCGCCTTGGTACCGGGCTTCAGCTGCGCCGTGTTCACCACCGCGCCGACGCCTGTCAGCACCGCGCAGCCGAACAGCGCCGCCTGCTCCCACGGCAAATCCTTGTCGATCTTCACCACCGATCCGCGCGACAGCACCGCATAGTCAGCGAAGGCCGACACGCCGACATGGTGATGCACGTCGTGGCCCTTGTCGTCATGCAGCCGGTGCGCGCCGGACAGCAGCGTGCCCTTGCCATTGGCGACCGCGCCCGGCTCGCACAGGGCGGGCCGGCCCTCGGCGCAGGGCGTGCACTGGCCGCAGCTGGGCGCGAACACCATGACGACATGGTCGCCCGGCTGGAAATCCTCCATGCCGGGACCGCACTCGACGACCTCGCCCGCCGCCTCGTGGCCCAGCGCAAGCGGGGTGGAACGCGGCCGGTCGCCATTGATGACCGACAGGTCGGAATGGCACAGGCCGGCGGCGCGGATGCGCACCAGAAGCTCCCCCGGCCCCGGCGGGTCCAGCGTCAGCGTCTCGACCCGCAGCGGCCGGCTGTCCCGATAGGGACGCGGCAGCCCGGCCTGATGCAAAACGGCGGCCTTGATCTGCATGTTCGATCCTCCCGGCAGTCTCGTTCTTGTTCGTTGCCGGGATGATAGACCAGCTCCGCCGCCGTGTGCCTTGCAAAATATGCAGCGGCTTTATCGGCGCCAGAACAGGCTGCGCTCAAACAGGCCACGCCAGGAGGCTGTCAGCCGCGAGGGACGGCGTTCGGCCGTTTCAGCCGTGCCATCGACCGATACCGGCCGTCGCCGCAGCCGGCGGACGACCGCCTGTACCTGCGACAGCAGGCCCGGCGGCAGCAGGTGCGGCCGGCCCGGCTCCAGAATGAGGCCGACCTCGGCGATCTCGCCATCGCGCATGTCGCGGATCACCAGCTCCACCGCGCCCAGCGTCACCCGATCGCCGACATTGGGCGTTCCCGGCAGCAGCGTGGCCATCAGCGCGCCGACGGTCAGGTCGCGCTGATGGCGGCTGATCGGCAGATCGTACTCGTCCGCCAGTGCCGACATCTTCCGGCCGCCCTCGAACACGAAATCGCCAAGCCTTACTTCCATCTTGCGATCGGCACCGCGCCGCGCGGTGAACAGCCGGTCGGCGGCCAGCGCCTGCTCCGGCGGGCAGAGCAGCAGCACATAATCGCCCGGATACAGCGCCTCGATCTTGTATTTCGGCACCACGGCGCCGTCCCGCAGCACGGTGATCAGGCGCACCCGTGGCGGAATTTGTATCTGCTTGAACGGCTTGTTCGCCGCCATCGCCGATTCCGGCAGACGATAGCCGATCAGGTCGCGGTCGATCTGCGGCGACAGATCGAGGTCGAGCCTTCCCTCGCCTTCCGGTGTCGGCGGCAATTGCAGGTCGAGCCGGCGGGCCAGCCAGGGCACGGTCCAGCCTTGCAGCAGCAGCGACAGCAGCACGACGATGAAGGTGACGTTGAAATACTGCATGCCATGCTCGATGCCGCCCAGCACCGGGATGATCGCCAGGAAAATCGGCACCGCGCCGCGCAAGCCCACCCAGGAAATGAACAGCAGTTCCTCGCGGCTGAAACGGAAAAGCGTGAGGCACAGGAACGTCGCCACCGGACGGGCGACAAAGATCAGCACCAGCGCAATGATGGTGCCGGGCACGATATCGTCGATCAGCCGGCTGGGCGTCACCAGCAGCCCCAGGATCAGGAACATCACGATCTGGCTGATCCAGGCCATCCCGTCATGGAATCGGCGGATCAGCTGGTTGGCGCGCATGCGCCGGTTGCCGGCGACGATGCCGGCCAGATAGACGGCCAGGAAGCCACTGCCCCCCACCATCTGCGTGCCGCCGAACAGCGCGCAGGCCACCGCGATAACGAACACCGGATAGAGGCCGGGCGCCAGTTCCAGCCGGTTCACCACCAGGGCCAGCGCAAGCCCCACCGCGACGCCTGCCACCGCGCCAACGCCCAGCTGCAGCAGGAAGGAATGGACGATGGTGAAGGTGACGTCGCCGCCGCCGGCAACCAGCAATTCGACCAGGGTGATGGTGAGGAACACCGCCATCGGATCGTTCACGCCGGATTCCACCTCCAGCGTGGCGCCGATGCGCTTGCGCAGTTCCATGCCGCGCTGATGCAGCAGCAGGAACACCGCCGCGGCGTCGGTCGAGGCGACGATGGCGCCGGTCAGCAATCCCGCGATCCAGGGCAGATCGAGCAGCCAGACCGCGGCCAGACCGGTGATGGCGGCGGTGACCAGAACACCGATTGTCGCCATGACGCTGGCCGGCGCCCAGGCGATGCGTATCGACCGCAGCGGCGTGCGCAGCCCGCCATCGAACAGGATGATCGCCAGCGACAGGCTGCCCAGCAGGTAGGCCGCCTGAAAATTATCGAACTGGATGCCAAGTCCATCTTCCCCTGCCGCCATGCCGAGCGCCAGGAAGACCAGCAGCAAGGGTGCGCCGATCCGCGAGGACAGCACCCCCGCAATGATACTGACGACCAGCAGCGCGCTGCCGAGAAAGATAAGCTGGTTGGCTAACTCCATCGCACCCCATGTCCGGCGCGGCCCGGGAGTGGCCGCAAGACCTGCCTTTCCCGGCCATTATCCATGGCCGGGCCGTGAAACCAAAACGGGGATATGCCAGCCCCGTTCCAAACTATCCGTTCGGGGCACTCAGGCGGGCGCGCCCTGCGGCTGGGTTTCCACCGACAGGCCCTTCAGAAGCTGCTCGATATCACCCTGCGGAATATCCCGCGTGATGAAGACGATGCGGCTGCGGCGGTCTTCGCTGGGCCAGGCATCGAGCCAGGCGACCGGGTGGAAAATATGCTGCACGCCATGGATGACCGCCGGCTGGTCCGGCCGGTCGGCGATGTTCAGAATGCCCTTCACGCGCAGCAGATTCTCGCCGCGCGTGGCGATCAGCATCTCGATGAACAGACTGAACGCCATCGCATCGATGGGCCGGTCCAGCACGATGCAGTAGGCACGCACATGATCATCATGACGGTTCACGTCATGATGATGGTGTCCATGATCGTGCCCGTGCCCGTGGCCGTGATCGTGCCCGTGGTCATGATCCTGATGCGCCTGGGAATCGGCATAGGCCTCCTCCTTCAGCCAGCGCAGCACATCGGGCGACTTCCGCGCCGGATCGTAGAGACCGGCATTGAAAAGCATTTCCGGGTCGATCTCGCCCTGCACGGCGCGCAGGCGCGGCGCAGCCGGGTTCAGCGCTTCCAGCCTTGCCTCCAGCGAGGCGAGGTCACGCTCGGAGGCCGGGTCTTTCACCAGGTCGGTCTTGGTCAGCACCAGCCGGTCGGCGACGGCGGCCTGCTTCACCGCTTCCATGTGGTTGTCCAGCGTCGCCTCGCCATTCACCGCATCGACCACGGTGATGACCCCGTCCAGCCGGTAATAGCTGGCCAGCATCGGGTCGGTCATCAGCGTGTGCAGGATCGGCGCCGGATCGGCCAGTCCGGTGGTCTCGATGACCAGCCGCTTGAAGCTGGAAATCTCCTGCTTGGCGCGCTTGATGTGCAGGTCGCGCAGGGTGGTGACCAGATCGCCACGCACGGTGCAGCACAGGCAACCGCTGTTCAACTCCACCATGTTCTCGCTGCTCTTCTCGACCAGCAGGTGATCGAGTCCCACCTCGCCGAACTCGTTGATGACGACGGCGGTGTCCGCCATGCCGGGATGGCGCAGCAGCTTCGACAGCAAGGTGGTCTTGCCGCTGCCGAGGAAACCGGTGAGCACGGAGACGGGGATCGAGGACATGGCAACCTTCACAGGGTAACGGACAGGATCGTTATATTGTAACGTTTCAGTCGATGTTGAAAGGGTCGAGCAGCGGCACGCCGAAAGATTGAAAATCACGCGTATTGCGCGTCACGACCGTCAGCCCGTGAACCAGCGCCGTCGCCGCGATCATCGCATCCTCCATCAGGCTATCCGGCCTGCCCTGCATCAGCCGCGCCCATTCACGGAAGGCCGGCCCATCCATCGGCAGGATATGGCGGGTCGCCATGACAGCATCCAGCCAGGTCTCGATCTCGCCGGCCTTGGCGCTATCCTGCCGCCGGGTCATCTCGATGCCCGCCTGGATTTCGCCGACCGTAACGGCGGAGAGGTAGAGGTCGGTTTCCGCCACACCGTCCAGCCAGGCCAGCACCGCGCCGTGCGGCTTTGGACGGCGCAATTCCGACAGGATGTTGGTGTCCAGCAGATACATGGCTCAGAATGCGGCCGTCGCCCGGCGGTGCAGCTTTCCGCGCGGCAACGCAAGGGCTTCAGTGCGGCCTTGTTCTGCCAGCAGGAGTTCTTTAAGGCTCGGGCGGGCTGCCGTCAGCCGGCGCCATTCCGTGATCGGCACCAACACGGCGGTTTCCACGCCACGTAGCGTCACCACCTGCGGTCCCTGCGTCAGGCTGGCCCGCACGAATTCGCTGAACCTTGCCTTCGCCTCCTGCACGCGCCAGATTGCCATCGCTTCTCTCCTGACCAGTCAGATGACCAGTTATATCATGCCCCTCCCCGGATTTCGCAATGGTATAGCGGCGCGGCGTCCCTATAGTTTGCCCTGCCCAATCCAAGGAGAAGACCCGATGCCCTATGCCGACCGCCAGCTGCCCGAATCGACGGAACTGTTCCTCGATCATATCGCGCATTTCGTGCCCGACATGGACGCGGCCGGGGCGGCGCTGGAGCGGCTGGGCTATCGGCTCACCCCGTTCACCCATCAGCAGAACAGCCTGAAGCCGGGCGAACCGCCGGTGCCGGCGGGGACCGCCAACCGGCTGGTCATGCTGCGGCGCGGCTATCTGGAATTCCTCACCTCCGTCGCCGACACGCCGCTGGCGCAGCAGCTGCAGGCGGCGGTACGGCGCTATATCGGGCTGCACCTGCTGGCGTTCGCCGTTGGCGATGCCGAGGCCGCCTGGAACCGGCTTCAGGAGCAGGGCTTCGCACCGACACCGCTGGTGCATCTGACCCGTCCGGTCGAACTGCCGGCGGGCGGCACCGAGGATGCTCGCTTCTCCGTCGTGCGCGTGCCGCCGGGGACCATGCCGGAAGGCCGCATCCAGATGCTGACCCACTATACGGAAAGTGCCGTCTGGCAGGAGCGCTGGATGGATCACCCGAACCGCATCGAGGAACTGCACGACGTGCTGCTGGCGGTCGCCGACCCGGAGGAGGCCGCGACACGCTTCGCCCGCTTCCTCGACCGCAAGGCAGAGAAGAAAGGCAGCGCCTGGCACCTGGAGACGGATCGCGGGGCGCTGAGTTTCGTGGCACCGGACGCCCTGCCGGACACGCTGCCCGGTGCGGTTGTGCCGGCCGCGCCCTTCATGGCCGGCTACAGCCTGATCAGCGCCGACCTTGCCGCCAGCGCGCACCACTTCCTGAAGGGTGGTGGTGCTGTGGAGGAAATCGGCAGCGGCATGCTGAAACTCACCCTGCCGGCACCGCTGGGCGGCACGCAGATCGTCTGCGCCCGCGGCCAGCGCGCGCCCTGGCGGGGATAGATAGGCGGGGTTAGGCCAGCGCCGCCCGCTGCCGCTTGCGGTCCACAAGCTGCCAGAGTGTCACCACCGCGAAGAAGCACAGCCCGATGGCGGAGCTGGTCAGCCCCGGCAGCAGCAGCCCGCCGGCCGCCGGCAGCAGCAGCACGCGCTGAATCCAGTTCAGCGGCAGGATGTACTGCCCTTCCAGGATCAGGTTCACCGACATGACACCGATAAAGGCCATCGCCGAGACCATCGCGACATAGGGCAGCGTGCTGTCGATACCCAGAATCTCCGGATGGATGGCGAACAGGAAAGGCAACAGGAAGCCCGGCAGGCCCAGCCGGACGCCGATCATGCAGGTCTTGAAATAGGGTGCACCCGCGATCTTCGCCGCGATCAGCGAGGACACCGCCACCGGCGGGGTGATCGCGGAGATGTTGGCGAAGAAGAACACGAACATGTGCGCCGCCAGCATGGGCACGCCCAGCTCGATCAATGCCGGCGCGCCGAGCAGCGCTACCAAGATGTAGGCTGCCGAGGTCGGCAGGCCGAGGCCGAAGGCGATGCAGGAGACCGCGGCGATAATCAGCAGCAGCCACAGCTCCCCGCCGGCCATGTCCAGCATCGCGAAGGACAGCTTCTGCGCAAAGCCGGTGACCACCAGAATGTCCACCAGCACGCCGATGACGGCGACGACGATGGCGACCTGCGCGCCGCGCAGTGCGCCGTTATAGCCGATCCGCCCCAGCATCTGCAGCGTATGGAGAATGCGGCCGGCGATCCCGCCCTGGCCGATCAGCCAGTCACGCAGGATGGTCAGCGCCACAAGGATGCCGGTCGCCTCAATGGCGACACCGCCCGGCGAGCGGCCGGTGATCAGCACCAGCACCAGATAGATGATGGCGACATAGAACGGAATGTTGCGCAGGCTCGACTTCAGGAAGGATTCGGGCAGGAATTCCTTGCGCAGTTCCTCGGCGCGGTCGCGCACGTCGATACCCGCCTTCATCGCCCGGATATGCACCGCGACCATCAGATAGGCGTAATAGATCAGCGCCGGGAACACCGCCGCCTTCACAATCTCGACATAGGGAATGCCGGTGATGCCGACGATCAGGAACGCCGCCAGACCCATGATCGGCGGGGTGATCTGCCCGCCTGTGGAGGCCACCGCCTCGACCGCCCCGGCGAATTCCCCACGAAAGCCGAAACGCTTCATCAGCGGAATGGTCAGCGCCCCGGTCGAGGCGACATTGGCGACCGAGGAGCCGGAAACCATGCCCATCATGCCGCTGCCGACCACGGCGACCTGGGCCGGGCCGGCGCGCGTCTTGCCGCCGATCCGATAGGCGACGCCCATGATGTAATCGACGCAGCCGGTGATCTCCAGCGCCGCGGCGAACAGCATGAAGGGAAAGATGGTGCCGGCCGACAATTCCGACAGGCCGCCGAGCAAGCCCTGGAAATACGGGATAGAGGTATAGCCCAGCAGCCGCTTCAGCCCGATGCCGGCATGGAAGAACAGCTCGCCCGGAATGAGGTAGCCGAAATAGCCATAGAGCAGCGTGCCCAGTGCCAGCGCGCTCATGATCCAGCCCCATTCGCGCCAGGCGGCATACATCGCCAGCAGCAGGAACAGCACACCGATGCCGATATCGACATCGCTGACGATGAACTGGCGCTCCGTGGTGATCGCCTCATGCTCGATGAAGATGTAGAGCAGCGGAATCAGCGTGATCGCCGCCATCGCCACGAAATGCCAGCGCTGGAACCGGCTGGTACCGTCCTTCACCGCCAGCGCCAGGAAGGTCAGCAGGATGCCGCCGGCGATGTGCACCACCTTGAACTGCCCGCCGGGCAGGAAATAGTTGGTGAGCTGGAACACATGCACCAGCACGAAAGCCACGGACAGCAGGCCGGCGAGGACGATCAGTCCGGCATGCGGCGTTTCATCGGCGAGGAAGAAATTGGCGAGACGGGGCGTCCAACTCGTCACGGGCGTGGCTTTCCTATTGGGCGGGCCTAATCGGCGGATCGGGATTTCAAGAACGGTACGGCAGATACGATACGGGGCAGCCCCTGTTGGGCCGCCCCGTACCTTACATCATATGACGGCGTCAGCTGGCAATCGTCAGCTCGTCGCGCCAGATGCCCTTTTCCTTGAAGTACTTCGCGGCACCCGGATGGACCTTGAAACCGGTCATCAGGTAGCGTGCGCCGAACTTGGCATCGATGTCCTTCAGCTGCTTGCCGATGGACTGCACCTCGGCAGCATTATCGAAGATCGCCTTGCAGACGTCATAGACATCCTGCTCGCTCATCTTCGGATGGCAGGCCAGGATGCCCGAGAAGGAGGCGACATTCATCGGCTTGTCGATGGTCTTCCAGTCGGTCGGGTTCAACTCGCCGGAGACGACGCCCGGATTGATGGCCTGGGCCTTCTTCATGACGTCCTCGGGGACCGGCAGGATGCGCACCGGCGTGGTGGCTTCCAGCTCGGTCAGGATCGGCGCCGGGCGGCTGTTGGTGAACAGCGAGGGGATGCAGTCCACCGCACCCGCGCGCAGCGCGTCATAGCTCTCGCGCCAGGAACCGTAGGTCCAGTTCACCTTGACGCCCGCCGCCTCGAACAGCACGCGCCACATGGCGGCCGTCGAGCTGCCGGCCGGGGACGGCATGCAGCGCTTGCCTTCCAGATCGGCCAGCGTCTTGATCGGGCTGTCGGCGCGCACCATCGGGGTGCAGTTGAACACCGTGTAGGCCAGCACCTGATTGACATCGATCTTCTTGCCGTAGGGCTTCTCGCCATTCACGGCGGGCTGCCAGTCGGTCGAGGTGGTCTGGCAGAATTCCAGCTGGCCTTCGCCGATCAGCGCCATGTTCTCGGCGCCGCCGCTGGTGGCCATCGAGGAGTTCTTCAGCTTGGTGTGCTTGTTCACCGTCGAGGCCAGCGCCTCGATGATGACGTAGCCGGTGGAGCCGATCGAGGACGAGCCCCAACGCTTCGCCTGCTGCGCCAGGACGCTGGTGCTGGGAATCAGCATGCCGGCGGCTGCCGCCAGGCCGAGACTGCCCAGAAGCGTCTCGCGGCGGGAGATCGAATAATCCTTAGTCATACATGTGCCTCCTTATGTTCGCTTCCGGCCTCGATGCGGCCGGATTGTCGCCCTATCGCCAAACCTGCGATCGACTGGTGTGGAACGGACAAATCCGTGTGCCCTGATCGGTTCCAACTCTTTTCGCCCCGGTCCAGCCTGTCAATGGAATTTACATCCCATCTTACCCAGGCCGTCCGGTTTCGTGATTTAGGCCACCCACTCGCTGACCGGCGCGCGCGCCTCGTGCAGCGGCTGGCAGACGATATCCACCAGCGTCGGGCCCTGATATTCGGTTGCCTGCTTCAGCACCGACTTCAGCTCGGCCGGGTCCTCAACGCGGAACGCCTTGATGCCGAAGGCCTCAGCGACCTTGGCATGCTGGGTCTGCGAGAAATCGACCGAGAAGTAGCGCGCATCGAAGCCGGTCTTCTGGCCGGCCTTGATCCAGCCATAGACCGAATTGGAGATGACGATCATCGTCACCGGCGCGCCGATGCGGGCGATGGTCTCCATCTCGCCGGCGGTGAAGCAGAAGCTGCCATCGCCCATGATGGCGACAGTCTTGGCACTGGGCCGGCCATAATGCGCGCCGACCGAGGCCGCCATGGAATAGCCCAGCGCACCATGCGCCCGGTTGGAGATGAAATGTCGGCCCGGCTTCAGGAACTCGTAATAGCCGGAGAAATACGGGCACGGCGTGCCCGGATCGCAGACGATGATCGAATCTTCCGGCAGGATCTCGTTCAGCGTCGCCACCACACGCTCCGGCTTGATCGGCGCGTCATTGCTCTGCGCCAGGGCGCGGAACGCCTCGAACTTCTTGCGCTTGGCGTCGGCAACGGAAGTCCCCCAGGCCGTGGTCGGCTTGTGGGTCTTGAACTCGCCTTCCATCGCGTCATACAGCGCTTCCAGCGCCACGCGGGCATCGCCGATCAGCGTCGCGTCGGTGCGATAGATCGCCCCCGGCACCATCGGATCGGCGTCGATATGCACGATCTTCGCCGAACCCGGCGCCGGATAGCGCCAGCGTTCCGTGGTGACGGAGCCGGCGCGGCACCCGATGAAGATCACCAGATCGGCCGAATTCACGATCGCGCGGGTTTCCACAACGCCGCCATTGGAGCCGACGACGCCGACCGACAGCTCATCCCCCTCGCCGATCGAGCCCTGGCCGCTGATCGTGGTGGCAACCGGCGCGCCCAGCGCCTGGGCCAGTTTCAGCAGGATCGCCTCGGCACCGGCGATGACAACGCCGCCGCCGCAGACGAACAGCGGCTTCTTCGCCGCCAGGATCAGCTCCGCCGCCTTCTCCACATCCTTCGGGTCCGGCCCGTAGCGGCGCGAGGGGTAGGAACCCATCTCCGGATCGGCCCAGACATCGCTCTCATCCACCGGGCCCTTCTGCACGTCGAAGGGCAGGCCCAGATGCGCGGCACCCGGCTTGCCGGTGGTCATCTGCTGGAAGGCGGCGCGCAGCGTGCGCGGGATATCCTCGGCCCGATCGATGACGGTGTTGTACTTCGACAGCGGGCGGAACAGCGCGTTCTGGTCCAGCTCGGTCAGCGTGTAGCGGCCGCGCGAGGAAACCGCGATATCCGTGGTCACCGCCAGGATCGGGATCGAGCTTTCATTGGCTTCCACCACGCCCGGCAGGATGTAGGTGGCGCCGCCGCCGCTCGGCCCCTCGCAGATACCGACCTTGCCGGAGGTGCGGGCATAGCCGTCCGCCATGTAGGACGCCGAGCGCTCATCGCGCGTCAGGATGTGCTTGATGCCATGGTCCAGGCGGTAGAAGGCGTCATACAGCGGCAGGCTGGTGTCGCCGCACAGGCCGAACACGATCTCCACCTTGTGATGCTGCAGCATGCGCACGAAAGCATCGGCGCCGGATAGCTGATTGGTTGCCATGAATGGCCTCTCCTGAACGGCTGGCGAATGGGCTGAATTCGCAGGAAGGAATGATCGGACCGGCGGCGCGGCCCGTCAACGAAATATGATGACAGATTTGTCAACAATCTCGTCAGCAATGTCAAGATGGCGGGATCAGGCCGATAATTTTCTGGTTTGATGGACGGGCCTGCCGGTCCTCTCAGGCTGTCATTCCCGGCCTTGTGCCGGGAACCCAGACTTCAGTTCGCTCCGGCATTGCCAAGACTGGCTGAACCCTGGGCCCCCGCAACAAGTGCGGGGGCGACGGACAGAGTACTGTCCCAGAAATCCGTCACTCCACGCCCTGAAACCGGATATCCGCGATGCGGGCGAGCGTATGGCCGGGCTGGTCGTCGGCGTCGGCGGAAATCGCGATATAGGCGACCGGCGGCGGCGCATAGCCGAAGAAGCGCTGGAAATCGGCGTGCAGATCGACACGCTCCTCCACCCAGTCGCCCAATGGCGCATTTCCGGGACGCAGGATGACGATCCGCCCCTCGTCGCCCAGATAGGGGCTGACCAGCACCGCGCCCGCTGCCTGCGTGCCGCCCCAGGTATAGGTGATGACCCGGCCCGGCGGCGGCGCCCCCGTCATCCGGGCGGCGAGCGTGCGCATGAAACCGTCGGTGCTGTCATCCTGTTCGAAGCCGACATGCAGGGCAATGGGCCGGTCCGCGCGCTCCTTCCGGCCGAGATCGACCGGCTGGATATCAGACCGGTCCACCCGCCAGCGCCAGGACAGCAAAGGCTTCGCCGCCTCCGCCTTGTCGACCCCGCGATAGAGCACGGCGACGCTGCCCCTGGCCTCCGCCTCGATGCCGCCCTCTTCCAGCTGCCGGAATTGTGCGGGCGGCGGATCGAAGGTCAGCAACCGCCAGCCGGCCTCGGTCAGCCTCGCATCGACCGGCTGCGCCGACGCAAGGCTTGGCAGCGCCAGCAGAATGATGGCCAGGACAACGAATATCTTCATCTTCAATAAAGAAGCGCGATCCCTGCGGGTTACAAGGGCATGACATTACTGGCGGCAACAGGCCAATAGTGTGGACTCGATCTCCTGCGCTCTTATAATTCTTCCATCGTAACAGGAAAAACGAGTCTGAGATGGCACTGTCCACGAACGCGCTCGCGATCACCGGCTATGACGATCCTTATCGCTGGAACAAGGCCGCGCCGGTCGGAACGCCGGTCGTCGTGACCTACGCGTTCTCCAGCAGCCAACAGAGCTACGACACCGGTAACCGGCCCGGCTTCACAGCCATGTCCGAGGCCCACCAGGCCTATGTAACGCAGGCGCTCGGCAAATGGGCGGCGGCCAGCGGTATCGCCTTCGTGCAGGTGCCGGAAAGTGCCGGCGGTCAGATTCGATTCGCCATGTTCGACATGGCAGCGGCCGGGCAGACCAATTCCGTCGGCAATCCGCTCAGCGGCTTTGGCTATTACCCGCAATCCGTCACGACGACCGTAAATGGGGCAAGCACCGTCTCGACCTATTTCAATGCCATTGGCGGCGACGTTTACCTGAATTCCGTCACCTTCGCTGATGCCTCCAGTCTGGCGCCGGGCCAGCGCGGCTATTCCATTACCCTGCACGAGATCGGCCACGCCATCGGCTTCAAGCATCCCTTCGAGGGATCGCCCAGCGTCCAGGACAGCCTGGCCCTGGGCACGCTGACCGTCATGTCCTACGAACGCTCGCGCTCGACAACGGAGCTGGGCTCGGTCGATGTCGAAGCGGTACAGCATTATTATGGCTCGGCCAATTACGCGACGGAATGGGACCCCACGACGCTGACACTGCGTCAGACCGGCACCGATGGCGGCGAATGGATTCTGGGCACCGAGCTGGGCGATGTGATCTTCGGCCAGCGCGGCGGCGATACGCTGCGCGGCGAGCTGGGCAATGACGATCTGCGCGGCGGCAAGGGCCATGATTTGATCATCGGCGGGGACGGTAACGATACGCTCTATTCCGGTCTCGGCTTCGACACGATGACCGGCGGATCGGGCAATGATGTCTTCGTGGTGCGCGGCTATGATGCGCGCTTTCCGCTAGCCGACCTTGAGCCGACCATCACCGATTTCCAGGATGGCATCGACCGTATCGGCATCGAGGGCGTGACCGACGCCGACATTGCCACGATTCTGGCCACGCAGCAGAGCCTGTCCGGCCAGATCGGCGTGACCATCACCGTGGCGGGTACGAAGCCGGCAACCATTACTGTCATGGGCGTGTCGAGCCTCGACAGCAGCGACGTATTTGCTGCCGATACGCTCCTGGCGTAAGGGCTTACCTGCGGGCGATGACGCCGTCGAGCAGCGGGCCGAGCGCCCCCAGCTTGCGGCGGCTCGTCGGCAGATCGACGGCATCGCGGTCGGCCAGAATCCAAGGCAGCGGCCTGTTGTCCAGCTTCACGTCGGCGAACAATTCCTTCTGCGTCAGCTTGCCGTCGCCATTCAGATCGTAATTGCCGAATAGCGTCGGCAGCCCCGCCGAATCGACAAGCATCAGCCCCATGACGATTGAGCCCTGCTGGCGCGGCGGCAGGCTCTTGCCCTTGCTCAGCACCCATTGCTCGGTCAGTCGGCGGACGCGCTGGATTTCCGTCAGCTCCAGCACGCCATCACGGTTGGCGTCGGCAAAGGCCCAGCCGGCATCGATGCAGCGCTGCGCCGGCTTGGTCTCGCAGACCGACCGGTTGCTCTCGATCAGCCGGTCCAGCGCCGGCACATCGGCCAGAACGGAAGCGGGCAGCAGCAGGGAAGCGGCGAAGGTCAGGCGCGAAAGAGTTTTCATGCTGCATAGATAATCCGAACTTCGCGGCAAGACGATGGCAAAACGCCCGTTCTGCCCTCTCCCCTCACCCTCTCCTTTCCCCTTTGCATGCCGCCATGCGCGACGCGCCGCCGATAAGCGATTGCGCATGAAGCCTGGCCGCGCTGCAATGACCACAATAACAAAGGGGAGCCTCATGACCACGACACGCATTGCCGATATCGGCTGGGCCATCATCTGGGACGCGGACGCGAAACGGCACGTCTACAAGCAGGGCATCGACATCGTCTTCACCGATGACCGCATCACCCATATCGGCGACGGCTACACGGAAAAGGTGGACCGCACCATCGACGGCACGGGCCTGATGGTTATGCCGGGGCTGGTCGATATCCATTCCCATCTGCTGTCGGAGAATGTCGGGCGCGGCGTCACCGAGGAGATCGGCAACCCCGCGCTGTATATGAGCGGCGTCGCCGACCCGAAGCCGCTGTTCCTGCCCGGCCATTCGATGGACAGCGACACCCTGTCCGCCGAGGGCTTGCGCGCCGCCACCCGCATGGCGATCTCGGAATTGCTGATGAGCGCCACCACCACCGTGGTCGATCTCGCCATCCCCTATGAGGGCTGGCTGGACACGCTGGCCGACACCGGCATCCGCGCCGTTGCCGCGCCGATGTACCGCTCCGCCGCCTGGGTCGCGCGCACCGGCCATACGGTCGAGTATGACTGGGACGAAAAGGCCGGCCGCAAGGCGATGGAGGCTGCTTTCCGCACCATGGACCTTGCCGTGCAGCATCCCAGCGGGCGGCTGTCCGCCATGGTCAGCCCGGCGCAGGTCGATACCTGCTCCGTCGAACTGCTGCGCGACAGCAACGATATGGCGCGCGAGCGCAACTGGCCAATCACCCTGCATACCGGCCAGTGCGTCTGGGACCATCTGGAGATCACCCGCCGGCATGGCCTCACCCCCGTGCAATGGCTGGGCGATATCGGCCTGTTGTCGGACCGCATGATCCTGGCCCATGCGATCTTCCTGGATCACCATTCCTGGATCCGCTGGCACACCCACCGCGACGTGCCGCTGCTGGCCGAGACCGGCACCCGCGTCGCGCACTGCCCGCTGGTGTTCAGCCGCTATGGCCAGATGATGGAAAGCTTCGGCCAGTATGTGAAGGCCGGCGTCGCCATGGCCATCGGCACCGACACCCAGCCGCACAACATGCTGGAGGAGATGCGCCTCGCCGCCACGCTGGGCCGGATCGGTGGCCGCCATGTGGAGGATACGAACATCGGCGAGGTGTTCCATGCCGCCACCATCGGCGGCGCTGAGGCACTGGGCCGCGACGATCTGGGCCGCATCGCCGTGGGCGCCAAGGCCGATATCGTGCTGGTGGACCTGACCCATCCCGCCATGCGGCCGGTGCGCGACCCGCTGCGCAGCCTGGTCTATTCCGCCGCCGACCGCGCAGTGAAGGAGGTCTATGTCGATGGCCAGCAGCTGGTGCGCGACGGCAAAGTGCTGACCGTGGACCGCGACGCCGCCGCCGACACGCTGCAGAAGGTGCAGGCCGACATGCTGCAGGCCGTCTCCAGCCGCGACCGCCTCGGCCGCAGCGCCGAACAGGTCTCCCCGCTGTCGCTGGCGCGGGGATGAAAAGAAAGCCTCATAACAAACTGAAAAATCTGGAGGAATCTATGGAACGGATCGGCTTTATCGGCCTGGGCGCGATGGGGCGGCCGATGGCGCGCAACCTGCTGCGTGGCCTCAGGGCGGGCGGCGGGGCGGAGATGATCGTCTATGACATGAACCCGGACGCCGTCGCGGCGCTGGTCGCCGAAGGGGCGAAAGCCGCCGGCAGCATTGCCGAGGTCGCGGCCAATGCCGACATCATCGTCACCATGCTGCCGGATTCGCCGGATGTGGAGGCGGTCGTGCTCGGCCCCGGCGGGCTGGCCGACTCGGCCAAAACGGAAATCCTGGTGATGGATATGAGCACCATCGACCCGTCCGTTACCGACCGGTTGTCGAAGACGCTGGGCGAGCGCGGCCACGGCTTCGTCGATGCCCCGGTCGGCCGCACCGTGACCTTCGCCGAGCAGGGCAAGTCGCTGTTCATGGTCGGCGCCAGCTCGAACGATTTCGGCCGGGTGAAGCCGCTGCTGGAGGCGATGGGCAACACCATCCATCATTGCGGCGCGCCGGGTGCGGGCATCCGCACCAAGCTGGTGAACAATTACATCGCCATCGTCATGAACCAGGTGAATGCCGAGGCGCTGGCGCTGATCCAGAGCTTCGGCCTCGGCCTGCAGCAGACGCTGGATGTGGTGAACGGCACGACGGCGACCAACGGCCACCTCGTCAGCAACTACCCGGCCAAGGTGCTGGGCGGCGATCTCGATCCCGGCTTCCGGGTGAAGCTGGCCGACAAGGATCTGAACCTGGCGCTGGACGCCGCACGCGCCGCCGATATCCCGATGTTCCTCGGCCATGCGGCACGCGAATGCTATGGCCTGGCCCGGGCGGCGGGGCATGCGGAGACCGACTGGACCGTGCTGGTCGATCTCGCCTGCGCCCGCGCCGGGCTGACGCCGCCGCGTCTGTAGCGGGTTAGCGGATCAGCTGCTCAATGAAGCCCTCGCCGAGGCCGTTCTGGCGGTAGTAGGCGCGGAACTTCTCGATGCGGGTGAACACATCCTCATAGCCGGTCTGCTTGCCGTTCTCATCGACATAGAGCAGCGGGCCCATATTGTGGAACAGGGTGGTCATGTGCCCGACCTTGGGATCGACCACCAGCGTATGGGTCTCGCCCGCCGGCTCGAAGATGAAGGTGCCCTTGGTGGCGACCCAATCATGCTCCAGATAGCCCCAGGCGCCGTCCAGCGTGTAGCCGGTGACCATCGCCGGATGGCGGTGGCGGCTGACGATGCCGCCGGCCTTGGCCTTTAGGATGTTCACCCAGCTGCCCTGCACGACATTCAGCATCAGCGGGCGGATCCAGACATTGTCAGACAGCTGCATCCACATGCGCTCGTCATCGCCGGAGGTGTCGATCACCAGTTCCGGCGCCGCATCCATCGGCAGCGGGACACGCACGAAATTCTTGCCCGGCTTGCCCGGCGCAAGCTCTTCGGTCATCGGCACCACATTGCTGCTCATCGGTCTTTTCCTCCCAGAGTGATTGGTTGGCCAGAGTGGCTGATTGGCTTTCGCTCCTAGCATACACATAAGAAAAGCCGGTTAAACATTGCGCACCGCGCATGGGCGCCACGCGGGAGATTCACACGGAGCGGAAACTGCACTAGCATCCGCTGCCATGATGCATCGACCTGCCCTTCCCTGTCTGTTCATTGCGCTTGCCGCGCTGCTCACGCTGCCCGCGCAGGCGACTCCGATCGTCAATCAGGCCGAGACATACGCGCCCGGCTGGGACTATCAGGGACCGAACGGCCCCGTGCACTGGGGTACGCTGTCGCCATCCTACTGGGCGTGCGGGCAGGGCACACGGCAATCGCCCATCGACGTGACCGCGCTGACCCCGGCCGATTTGCCGGAACTGACGCTGCATTATCCCGGCGGCCCGTTGTCGGTGATGCATACCGGCCGTCTGCTGAAGCTGCGCGGCGGGCCGCGCGATGTGCTGGACAGCGGCTGGAGCGCTTATAACCTGCGCCATATCGACATAAGGGTGCCGGCGGAACACCGGCTGGACGGACGCGAATTCGCCGCCGAACTGCAGCTTGTGCATCAGCGCGCCGACGGCCATGTCGCCATCCTGTCGGTGCTGATGGAAGAAGGCCGGGCGAACCGCGCCATCGACCGGGTGCTGGCCGCCCTGCCGAGCGGGCCGGGGCTGGAACGCACCCTGCCCGACCAGGCTTTTTCCGCGCACGAGCTGCTGCCCGCCGATTTTTCCTATGCCCGCTATACCGGGTCGCTGACCACCCCGCCCTGCACCGAACGGGTCGACTGGGTCGTGCTGCGCACCCCGGTCACGCTGTCCGCCGAACAGGCGAAGCTGCTGCGCGAAGCGGTGGGCGGACGCGGCAATGCCCGCCCGCTGCAACCGCGCAATGGCCGGGAAATACCCGCCCGGTACTGACGCGGTTCAGCGCGTGGGCTGCGCCGGCGCAGTGTCGCCGCCACGGTCGCCGAAGAAGCGGAACAAATCGCGCAGGAAACCCGGCGCCAGCGCGGTCAGCGGATTCACCGTGACGCGCGGATTATCCGCCGGCCCGTCGAGACGGAATTCGGTCGCCAGCAGCCCCTCATCCTTGCCGCCGACGATCAGCGGCCCGAGCAGCGGGATTGAGCCCAGTGCCTGGCTCAGCTGATAGGCCGGCACGATCAGCCCGGAGACATTGATGCCACCGTTCCCGTCATCGATCACGCCATCGACCGACAGGCCCAGCGCCGCCCCCACGGCGCGCGCATTGCGGATACGCGTCACCTTGTCCTGGCGTTCGATATCGCCGGTGAGACGCGTAAAGACGATGCCTTCTCCGGCCAGGGCCGACTGGATATCCTGCGATCCGGTGACGCGCAGCACCTCGGCCAGCGCCTCGGCCCGGACGATCCGGAAATCGGCAATGTCGAGCGCAGCCTGGATCGGTTTCCGGAAATCGTCGAAATCGGCGCGGCCATCGACACGCAGACGCCCCCCCACCATCCGGTCGAACAGGCCGAAACTGCGCAGCGCCGCACCGGCATCGTCGGAAACCAGAATGAATTCGTGGCCGCTGGCACCGGTGATCGGCGTGGCCACAAGATCGAAGCGTCCGGCTTCCGCCAGACGGCCGGCGATCTTCACATCGCGCCAGGTGGTGCCATCATGCACCAGATTGGCCTCGACCCCGTCCAGCAGCCGGTCATCCTCCAGCAGCACGCGCTGGAACCGGCCATTCAGCCGCAGCGCCGGAAAGGTCGGCGGCGTGTCGTCCGCTTCGCCCTCTTCCTCCGCCAGGGCCGGGCGCAGATCGAGACTGCGTCCCGACAGGTCGATGTCCAGCCCCCCGTCCGGCTGCCGGACGACGCTGCCCTCGATATCGGTCTGTCCCAGCTTCAGCTCGGTGAAATCAACCCGGCGGAGATGCTCGAAATCCGGTGTGAATTCGGCCTGGCCCACCGCCG
The DNA here is from genome assembly GCF_002148795.1 of Oceanibaculum nanhaiense. NCBI lineage: Bacteria > Pseudomonadati > Pseudomonadota > Alphaproteobacteria > Rhodospirillales > Oceanibaculaceae > Oceanibaculum > Oceanibaculum nanhaiense. Next base: position 289,848 of record NZ_MPOB01000003.1, read on the forward strand.
CCAGATCGGAAGCGGCGATCTGGAACCGCTCGAAACGGGGGTCTCCGCCCTTCGGGATCGCGATATTCAGCCGCGCCATGCCGGCGATCTGCGGCGGCTTTGTCCAGCCCACCTCCGGCAGCGACAAGGTGGCGTCGCGCAGATCATGGGTCGCGGCGATGCGGTCGGTGCCGTCGCTGGCCTGCCGGTAATCGATCTCGGTCGCGACCGGCCCGGTCAGATAGGGCTGGAAATCGAAGCCAAGCCGGATGCGCGCGGCATCGTCCAGAATACCGGAGGCCTGGATGCGCCGGCGCACCTCGACATTGCTGCGGAATTCCTCGCGCCATGTCACCGGGATCGGTACATCGGCGAAACGCCCCGTCCCTTCGATGGTCATGCCGCGCCCGTCCAGCGTCAGGGCCAGTTCGCCGTCGCGGAAATCCTGATCCAGCAACACCTTGCGCAGGGAGACGCCGCGCATGTTCGCCGCCGCCGCCAGCTTCACCCGGTCCAGCCCCAGATCGTTGACCAGCGGGAACTGGAACACCAGCCGCGCCGCCGCCAGCCCGTCCACATTGGCCGGCGGGATGCCCAGCGCCGTCGCATAGTCCAGTGGCTTGTGATCGATCACCCGCATGACATCGCGCAAGGGGCCGCGTACCACCACCTCGATATCGGCCAGTTCCTTTTTGCCGTCGAGCCCGGTCAAATCGATGGTGGCGGGGCCAGCCGCCAGATCGTACAGCCGACCGCTTTCCACATCGATCTTGAACCGTCCGGGCGAGAATTCTGCCCGACCCGTCGTTTCCAGCACCGGCGGCAAGGGCCGCATGTAATGGGTGGTGACGCCGGAAAAGGCGATCTCGCCGTCAAAATCCTCCACGGCGAGGTCGCTGGGATCGTCCCGCGCCATCCGCCCGCGCAGCGAGATGCGCGCTCTTGAGACGCCGCCGCCTTCCAGATTCGCCGTGACCCAGCGCCGAGGGTTGCGGCCAACCTCGCGCGGCCAGTATCCGGCGAGATCGTCGGTTGTGACATTCTCCGCCACCGCCTCGGCGACCAGCCCGTAGCTGTCGGCATTGCCCACATCGATGAGCGTGCCGGTAAGGCTCAACCGCGGCCCCGCCTTCGCCGCCGTTCCCAGATCGATGACCAGGCTGGGCAGCATCACCATCGCGCTCTCACGGCGGTAATTCACCGTCGCCTGGATGGCGCGCACCGGCAGCGGCAGATCGTAGAGCGTGGGCAGGTCGATCTGTCCGCCCTGCCCGCGCACATTCACCTCGATGCTGCGCGCCACGGTCAGCGCCTCGGCCTCGATCTCCACACTGCCGGACAGCGGCACGCCGACGGCCGACAGCGCGGCCAGTTCCGGCACCTTGCGGGCCAGCGCATCCGGCTCCAGCCCGCTGAACTCGACGGACAGGCGCGAGGTCCGGTCGTCCAGGCGATGGCTGCCCTCGAAGCTCACCATCAACGGCATGGTGCCAAGATCGAATTCCAGCATGCCGCGGCTGCGCACACCTCTCTCGCCACGCCGCAGCAGGATATCCGCGCTGGGCACCGACCATTGCGTGCCCAGCGCCAGATCGATGATGGTGAGGCTGGCGCGCCGCACCCGCACGATCTCCAGATAGCCGGTGGCGCTGTCCGGGTCGGGCGCGCGGTTCAGCTCCTCGGCGATGAGGGTGAGCGCATCGTCCGTCACCGCCGTCTTGCTCACCTCATCCGGCAGGCTGTCCGGCGGTCCGAGGCGCAGGCTGCCATCGCGCAGCCGCACGACGGAGAAGGCCGGCTCGACCGCCTCGATTTCCACCGGCGCCAGCAGGCCGCGCAGCAGGCCGCGCAGGCTGAACCGGATCTGGATCGCCGGCACCGATGCGGTCGGCCCGCCCGCATGGCCGGCGATCCGAACATCCGTCGCCTCCAGCTTCAGCGATTTTTCCTCGGCCTCCCAGACGATCTGCGTGCGTTCCAGCGCAATATCGTAGCCGGGCAAAGCCTGTTCGAGGGCCGATTCGGTGTAGGGACGCAGGAAATCCAGCGCGATCGGCCCGGCGGTCAGGCGCCAGAAGGCCAGCATCAGCAGGACACTGAGCGCCGCGACCGAGCCGGCCATCACCTCAAGGGCGATGACGGCGCTTCGCCGCAAGGTCGGGCGCCGAATCACTGTGTTTCATTCCTTCCGCTGCGGGATTTTGGCTTGCGCGACCGCCGAACGACCGTCATGCAGGGGCTTGACGTCGGCATGGCGATCACCCCCAGCATAGCGTTATGACCAATTTGACCCTGCTACTTCAATCAAAACAACTGCCGCGCCCGGCAAATCCGCAGGCTGCGGCCATCGGGCTGGAACGCTGGATCGAAACGGCGGACCGCACCGACGACCCGGCGCTTGCCAGCTTCGCCCGGCAGGTGGCGGAAACGCCGGAGGCCCGCGCCCTGCTGGAAGGGCTGTTCGGCAATTCGCCCTTCCTGACCGACTGTCTGCTGAAGGATATCGGCTTCGCCCGGCTGCTGTTCCGAGACGGTGTCGATTCCGGCTTCGCCGCCGCACTTGCCCAGTGTGACCTAGCAGGCGAAAGCGACGATATGAAGGCGCTGATGAAGGGGCTGCGCATCGCCAAGCGGCAGGCCGCCCTGTCCATCGCGCTGGCCGATATCACCGGGCAATGGACGCTGGAGCAGGTGACGCAGGGCCTGAGCGCGCTGGCGGAACGCAGCCTGCAGGTCGCCGCCGATCACCTGCTGCGGGCATTGGCGAAGCAGGGCAAGATTCCCCTCGCCAACCCCGACAATCCGAGCGAAGGCAGCGGCCTGGTGATCCTGGGCATGGGCAAGCTGGGCGCGCGCGAGCTGAACTATTCCAGCGATATCGACCTGATCGTCTTCTATGACGACGAGCTGCCGCTCTATGCCGATATCGAGAGCCTGCGCCAGCCGATGGTGCGCCTGACCCAGGATCTGGTGCAGATCATCGAGGCGCGCACGGTGGACGGCTATGTCTTCCGCACCGATCTGCGCCTGCGCCCGGACCCCGGCGCCACACCGGTCGCGGTGTCGGTCGCGGCCGCCGAGAGCTACTACACCAGCGTCGGCCAGAACTGGGAACGCGCGGCGATGATCAAAGCGCGCCCGGTCGCCGGCGACATTGAGGCGGGCCAGCGCTTCCTGTCGCACATCGCCCCTTATATCTGGCGCAAGCATCTGGATTTCGCGGCGATCCAGGACATCCATTCGATCAAGCGCCAGATCGCCGCGCACAAGGGCGGTCGGACCATCGCCGTGCTGGGCCACAACATCAAGCTGGGGCGCGGCGGCATCCGCGAGATCGAGTTCTTCGCCCAGACCCAGCAGCTGATCTGGGGTGGCCGCAACGCCGAGCTGCGCATCTCCGACACCTGCAGCGCGATGGATGCTCTGGTCCGCGCCGGGCGGCTGACGGAAGCGGCGGCCGAGGAGATGAAGACGGCCTACCGCTTCCTGCGCCAGGTCGAGCACCGGCTGCAGATGATCGAGGATGCGCAGACCCAGACCCTGCCGAAGGACGAGGCCGGCATCGAACGGCTGGCTGCCTTCCTGGCCTATCCCGATGGCGCCGCCTTCCGGCGCGACCTGCTGCACCATCTGGAAACCGTGGAAACCCATTACAGCGAGTTGTTCGAGGAATCCCCCAGCCTGACGGTGGCCGGCGAACAGACCCGCGGCAACCTGGTCTTCACCGGCGGCGAAAGCGATCCGGACACGCTGGAGACGCTGGCCGAGATGGGCTACGACAATCCCGAGCGCGTCGCCAGCCTGGTGCGCGGCTGGCATCATGGCCGCTATCGCGCGACGCGCAGCGAACGCGCCCGGCAGATACTGACCGAGCTGATGCCGCTGCTGCTGGAAACGCTGTCGCGGGCCGCCTCGCCCGATACCGCCTTCCTGCGCTTCGACCAGTTCCTGTCGCGGCTGCCGGCGGGCGTGCAGCTGTTCTCCATGTTCCAGGTCAATCCGAAGCTGCTGGAGGCGATGGCGCAGGTGATGGGCGGCGCGCCTTTTCTGGCGGAGCAGCTCAGCCGCCGGCCCGGACTGCTGGAGAGCCTGCTGACCGAGCCGGATGTCGCGACCCTTCAATCCACCGAGGCGCTGCGCGGCGATCTCGACCACGCGCTGGGGCTGGCCAAGGATTACCAGGATGTGCTGGATATCGTGCGGCGCTGGAACAATGACCGGCGCTTCCTGATCGGGCTGCATATCCTGTCCGGCAAGCTGGACGCGGACGCCGCCGGGCCGCTGCTCAGCCGGGTCGCGGAAACCACGATCCGCACCCTGCTGCCGCATGTCGAGGCGGAGTTTGCGCGCCAGCATGGCATGCCGCCCGGCCCGGACGGGGGGATCAGCGGCGGGGGGATCAGCAGCGGGGAGACCGGCGGCATCGCGGTGGTGGCGCTGGGCAAGCTGGGCGGCGGCGAGATGACCATAGGCTCCGACCTGGATCTCGTCTTCCTGTACGACGCGCCGATCGACGCCCAGTCCGACGGGCCACGCCCGCTGCCCGCCGTGCAGTATTACGCGCGGCTCGGCCAGCGGCTGATCTCGGCGCTGACCGCGCAGACCGGCGAAGGCGACGTCTATCCGGTGGATATGCGGTTGCGCCCCTCGGGCAAGACCGGGCCGATCGCCTCCAGCCTGGAAAGCTTCGCGAAATATTATGCCGAAAGCGCCTGGAGCTGGGAGTTCATGGCACTGACCCGCGCCCGGCCCATCGCCGGCCCGGGAACGCTGCTGGACAAGGCGGCAGAGACGATCCGGCACATCCTCACGCAACCGCGCGATCCGGCGACGCTGCTGGCCGATGTCGCCAGCATGCGCGCCCGAATCGCCAAGGAAAAACCCGGCGATATCCTGTGGGATGTGAAGATGGGGCGCGGCGGGCTGGTCGATGTGGAGTTCATTGCCCAGTACCTGCAGCTGCGCCATGCCGCCGACGATCCCTCTGTGCTGGACCAGAACACCACCGCCGCCTTCGAGAAGCTGATCGGGGCCGGGCACCTCGCCCCGGAGAACGGTGCGGCGCTGATCGCCGCCACCCGGCTGTGGCGCCGCCTGCAGGGGCTGCTGCGCATCGCTGTGGGCGATGCCACCTTCGATGAGGAGGCCGCCACCCGCGACCAGAAGGATGCCCTGCTGCGGGCCGGCGATGCGGTTGACTTCGACGCCTTGAAACAGAATATCCTAGCCACCGCCGGGGCGGCGCAGGCGTGCTATCGTGCGCTGATCGACGACCCCGCCGCCGCACTTCCAGACAAATCCCCGCAGGAGAAGACGCGATGACCGTGACTGTTGGCGACAAGGCCCCTGACTTCTCGATGCCGACCGATGGCGGCGGCAGCGTCTCGCTGTCCGGACTGAAGGGCAAGAAGGTGGTGCTGTATTTCTACCCGAAGGACGACACGCCCGGCTGCACCAAGGAGGCCTGCGCCTTCCGCGATGCCCTGCCCGACTTTTCCGGGGTCGATGCGGTGGTGATCGGCGTCTCGCGCGATCCGGTGGCCAAGCACGACAAGTTCAAGGCGAAGTACGAGCTGAACTTCCCCATCGCCTCCGACGAGGACGGCAAGGCCTCGGACGCCTATGGCACCTGGGTCGAGAAGAGCATGTACGGCAAGAAATATATGGGCATGGAGCGCGCCACCTTCGTCATCGACGGCCAGGGCATCGTGCGCAATGTCTGGCGCAAGGTGAAGGTCGATGGCCATGCCGACGAGGTGCTGAAGGCCGTGCAGGCGATCTGACGCCGAAGGAGGTTCCGATGGCGTGGGTTGCCCTGTTCTTCGCCGGACTGTTCGAGATTGGCTGGGCCGTCGGGCTGAAATACACCGAGGGCTTCAGCCGGCTGTGGCCGTCGCTCGGCACCATCGCGGCGATGGCGGCCAGCTTCTTCCTGCTGGCCTTCGCGCTGAAGAGCCTGCCGCTGGGCACCGCCTACGCGATCTGGACCGGCATCGGCACGGTGGGCACGGTGGTGCTCGGCATCTTCCTGTTCAATGAGGCCGCCGATGTCATCCGCATCGGCTGCATCGCCATGATCGTTGCCGGCATCGTCGGTCTGAAGCTCATCACGCCCGCCTGAGCTGAATGGAAATCCTGCCTTTCACGAGCCTGACCGAGGCCGCTGTCGCCGTGCTGCAAACGCGCGACCCGGTGGAGAAGGCCCGGCTCGGCCGCCAGGTTGCCGGGGCCTGGCGCGAGGGTGTGCTGGTCGAAATCGGCAGCGCCATCCCGCCCGACCGACCGGCGCGGCCGGAAAAGCCGGAGCTACTGCCGCCCAACCGGGTGAAGAAGCGCAAGATCACGGCGTTGCCCGCCGGACGCGCCGCCTTGCTGCACGCGCTGGCGCATATCGAGCTGAACGCCATCGACCTGGCCTGGGACATCGCGGCGCGCTTTGCCGGCTGCGATCTGCCGCGCGGCTTCTTCGATGACTGGGTGCGGGTGGCGGATGATGAGGCGCGGCATTTCCTGATGCTGTGCGACCGGCTGGCGGCGCTGGACAGTTTCTACGGCGCCCTGCCCGCCCATGACGGGCTGTGGGAAGCGAGCCAGAACACCGCGCACGACCTGCTGGCGCGGCTTGCCGTGGTGCCGCTGGTGCTGGAGGCGCGCGGGCTGGACGTGACGCCGGCCATGGTCGAAAAACTGCGCACCGCCGGCGACGAGGCCAGCGCCGGGGCGTTGCAGATCATCCATGACGACGAGATCACCCATGTCGCCGCCGGGCGGCGCTGGTTCGAATGGGAGGCGGAACGGCGCGGGGTCGAGCCGGTTTCAACCTACCACGATCTTGTTCGGCGATATTTCCGCGGCCTGCTTAAGCCGCCCTTCAACACGCGCTCACGCGACCTCGCGGACTTCAAGGCGGTCTATTACGAGCCGCTGGCCATGCCTTTGAAGACCGCCCCTCAGTAAGGTAGGCCGCCGCCCAGCAGCAGCGACACCAGCACCGCCGCCGCAACCGGCAGCAAGGCCGCCAGCCCGTGCATCACCGGCACCAGCAGCTTCGCCACCCCGCCGGAACCGAAGCGCAGACGCGCCGCCAGCGGATCGCCAAAAAAGCACAGCACCAGCAGCGCCAGTGCGATGGGATTGGCATTGCCGAACAACGCCGCCATCCCGGCCAGTGCCATCAGCACCACCCCGGCGAACAGTGCAGCGGCACCGAACGGGCTGGAAAAGGCGAGCCAGGCCAGCACGAAATAGCCGGCAATGGCAGCGGCCATGCCGCCCGCCATCTGGCCATAGGCGGCACTGCCGGTCAGCGTGACGACCAGCGCTAGGCCAAACCCCGCCGCCAGCAGCTTCGCCGCAGCGACCGCGCCATCCTCGGCCACCAGCGTCAGGCGCCACAGCGCGATGCCGCCAAGCGCCCAGCAGAGGGCCAGCGCGATGCCGGTGCCCAGTGGCGTGCGCAACAGCGGGCTCCAGCCCAGCCAGACCAGCACGCCGGCCAGCCCGAGCACTGCCACCGCCAGCGCGGTCGAGCGCTTCACCGGCCGTGTATCGAGCAGGAAGCCCAGCACGGCGGCGGCAATCCCGACATGCGCCAGTTTCGGCAAGGCTGCCGGCGGCAGGAAGGGCGGCAGGCCGAAGGTCAGCCAGTAGCAGACCAGCCAGCCGACCGGGATACCGACACCGGCCAGCAGCGCGCCGCGCCCCGGCCCGCCGGCAAGCCGCATCACCAGTGCCACCAGCAGGGCGGCGATGAACGGAAAGAAGGCGCTCTGGCCGAACGGGCCGGCGACGAAGTTCTGGATCGTGGACATCATGGCCGCAGGATTGACCGGGCCTAACGCGCCGTCAACTGCCGGGCGATCTCGGCCAGGCGCGGGCCGGCCTCATTCTTCAGATAATCCGGCGACAGGATGAAGGACGGGCCACCGCAATTCAGTGCGAACACCGCCGACCGGTCCGCCGACAGCAGCGGCACCCCCACCGCATGCACATCGGACTGCCAGTCGCCCAGCGACAGGCAGAATCCGTAACGGTCCATCTCCTCCATCGCCTTCTCGATGCCGGCCTTCACATCCGGATAACGGTCGGGGAACCGCTCGCGCATCGAGTCCATCAGATAGGTGCGCTCGGTCTCCGGCAGCACGCTGAGCAGCGAGCGCCCCATCGCCGTGGTGGCGATCGGCACGCGCGAGCCGACATCGAGCCGCAGCGTTACCGTGCCCGGCCCCTTGCAGCATTCGACATAGACCATCGACAGCCGGTCGCGGGTGCCCAGCGCCACCGAAGCGTTGGCGTCGTTGGCAAGTTCCTGCATCAACGGGCGGGCGCGTTCGCGGATATCGAGGCCGGACAGCATCGCATAGCCCAGCGCCAGCACGCCGGAGCCGAGCTGATAGACGCCCAGCCGCTCGGAATAGGTGAGATACCCCAGCCTTGTGAGCGTGTAGGTCAGGCGCGAGATGGTCGGCTTCGGCAGGCGGGTGCGCTCGGCGATCTCCTGATTGCCGAGCCCGACATCGCCGGGCCGGAAGCAGCGCAGCACGTCCAGTCCCCGCGCCAGCGCGGTGACGAACTGCCGCTCCTTCGCGTCCTCATCCAGAAGATCGTCCTCGTAGAGCGGCGCACTCTTCCCGCCAACGTCCACAGATTTCAGCATTATGTGCCCCGTGCAACCCCGTCCGCTATCCGCCGCGCATTGTTGCAGCGCAGCATTCTCTTTACTATCACATCAGTATAACGGAATTTCGTTTTGCCACGCGGAATATATCCACCCCGTGGCACAAACCACCGCAACAAACCGGCCACGGATCATAACGGAATGGCGTCACAGATTCAGCCAGCCTTGCCGGCCCGCCCTGTCCTGGGGCTTGCCCTGCTGCTCGTGGTGCTGGCCACGCTGGCGGAGCGGGCCTTCGGCCTGCACGACGCGCAATATGTGGCGGCGGCAGCCTATCTGGCCTTCGTGCTGGGCTGCCTGCACAGGCTCGGGCGGCGCGAGGCGGTCCTGCTGTCGGTCGCGGCGCTCCTCACCGCGCTGGCGATCCTCTGGCAGGACGATCCGCTGGCGATCCTGCTGCAGGGGCTGGATACCGCGACCTACATGGCGACCTTCCTGTTGACGCTGGGCATGCTGCGTACCGCGGCGGCAACCTCCCCCGACGTGCTGGAATGCGGCATCTATCTCACCCAGCAGCCGCCGGGGCGGCGCTATGCGGCGCTGCATGTCGGCGGCCATCTGCTGGGCCTGCTGCTGAATTTCGGGGTGTTGAACCTGCTCGGCCCGATGATCCGGCGCGGCGTCGAAAGCGGCGACCCGGCGCTGGCGGAAATCCGCGAACAGCGCCAGATCTCCGCCGTGCTGCGCGGCTTCCCCACCATCCTTCTGTGGTCGCCCGCCACCATCACCCAGGCGCTGATGATCAGCCTGCTGCCGGGCGTCGATGCCGCGCGGCTGCTGACGCTGGGGCTTGTCCTCACCCTCATCATGCTGGGGGTCGGCTGGCTGGAGGACCGCGTGCGCTGGCACAAATTCCAGCGCGCCCGCGCCCATATCAAGCGGCCGCCGCCACCGCCGGCCCCGTGGCGGGCATTCGGCGGCATGGCGTTCATCTGTCTCGCCCTGGCCGGGTCGGTGGTGCTGGTGAAACTGGCGCTCGACATCCCCATCGTGCCGGCGCTCATCACCGCCATCCCCTGCGTGGTGCTGGTCTGGATCATGCTGCAAAATACCGGGCAAGGTCTTGGAACCGCCATCGCCGCTGCCGGGCAGCGGCTGTCGCAGATCGTGACGATGTCCTTCCCCAACGCCTCGCCGGAGACACTGACCCTCAGCTCCTCCGCCTTCATCGGCGTGCTGGTGGCGGCGCTGCTGCCGCCGGAGCTGGTGGCGGCGGCAATCCGGCCGCTCGAGGACCAGCCGCTGCTGCTGCTGGCCATCATCATCGCCATCGTGCCGCTGGCCTCGCAAATCGCCTTCAACCCGATCATCTCGGTCGTGGTGCTGGGCGGCGCGCTGATCCGGGTGCCCGGCCTGCCGGTCGAGCCGACGATCCTGGCGCTGGCCCTGGCCTCCGGCTGGATGCTGGCGCTGCCCGGCTCCCCCTTCTCCATCCCCTGCCTGATCCTCGGCCGGCTGCTGAACCGGCCGGGCACGCAGATATCCTGGCGCTGGAAC